>JABTUA010000002.1:2249616-2573174 GCA_015075635.1 Polyangiaceae bacterium | reverse complement strand
GGGCCTGCCCGAGCACCGGCTCGACGTCTACCGGCCCGGCGGGCTGTCGCGCGGGGAGCTCGAGCAGGTCCCCGTGGTGCTCTACGTGCACGGCGGAGGCTTCCGCATCCTCAGCAAGGACACCCACTGGATCATGGGCCTCGCGTTCGCGCGTCGCGGCTATCTGGTGTTCAACATCAGCTATCGCCTCGCGCCCAAGCACCCGTTCCCCGCCGCAGTGCGCGACGCCGCGGCGGCGCTGGATTGGGTGCGAAAGAACGCCGGGCGCTACGGCGGCGATCTGGAGCGGCTCGCCTTCGCCGGCGAGAGCGCGGGAGCGAACCTGGTCACCTCGCTGGCCATGATGACCAGCTATCGCCGGCCCGAGCCTTGGGCAACTCGGGTCTTCGACAGCGGCGTTCGCCCCAGGGCGGTGGTCGCCGCCTGCGGCATCTACCACGTGAGCGACGTCGAGCGCTTCCGGCGCCGCTGGCCTCACATGAGCGGCTTCATCCACGATCGACTGAGCGAAGTGAGCGAGTCGTACCTGGGCGACGTGCAGCGCCACGAGCCCGGGCACCTCGAGCTGGCCGACCCGCTGACCGTGCTGGAGCGCGGCGACGAGCCGGCGCGCCCGCTGCCGGCGTTCTTCGCGCCGTGTGGCACGGCCGATCCGCTGATCGACGACACGCAGCGCCTGAGCAATGCCCTCGGAAAGCTCGGCGTGGAGTGCGAGGCCCGCTACTACCGAGGCGAGCTGCACGCCTTCCACGCTTTGGTGTTCACGCCCAACGCTCGTCGCTGCTGGGGCCACACCTATTCCTTCTTGGATCGCCACCTGGGTACGCCCGGGCCCGGCCTGGAGGTGCCGGTGGTCCGCTTCCGAGGTGGTCCGTGAGCGACGACGCGGCGACGCGTCCCACGGGCAAGCCCCGGCCGGAGCGCACGCTGGAGCTCGCGCGGGAGCCCGCGGGCTCCGGGGCCGACTTCGATACGCTGGTGCTCGACGCCGACGGCGCCGAGAGCGTGCGGGTGCACGGCGCCGAGGAGGTCCCGAGCACGCAGCGCTCCGCGGTCGTCCCGGTGCTCCCGTCGGAGCGCTTCGAGGACCAAGGCGAGATCGGGCGCGGCGGCATGGGCAGCGTGCACCGGGTCTTCGACCGCGCGATCCTCCGGACCGTGGCGGAAAAGCGCCTCCACGACTCCGTGCGACTCCTGCCGGGCGCAGCGGCTCGCTTCCTCGAGGAAGCGCAGATCACCGGTCAGCTCGACCACCCGAACATCGTCCCGGTCCACGACATCGGCGTGGACGAGACCGGCTCGGTGACGAGCTTCAGCATGAAGCTCGTCAAGGGCAGGACGCTGAAGGAGCTCGTGGCCCAAGCCCACGCGGAGCGGCTGAGCGGAGCGCACATCGAGGCGCTCTTGCAGGTCTTCTTGAAGCTCTGCGACGCGGTCGCGTTTGCGCACAGCCGTGGGGTGATCCACCGCGATCTGAAGCCCGACAACGTCATGGTGGGCAGCCACGGCCAGGTCTACCTGATGGACTGGGGCATCGCGCGCCTGACCGGCGGCTCGCGTCCGTCGGACTTGAGCGTCGATGCCGGAGTGCTCGGCGGCCGCGAGCCGGCGTCCCCGGAGCGCTCCAGGGCCGTGGTCGGGACTCCGGCCTACATGGCGCCGGAACAGGCGGAGGGTCGCGTCGCCGACATCGACGAGCGCACCGACGTGTTCGGCCTCGGCGCCATCCTGTATCGAATCCTCACCAACCGCGCGCCGCACTCGGCGGAGAGCTCCGACCAGGCCATCGAGAAGAGCATTCGCGGTCAGATCGAGCCTCCGGAGCGGGTGGTGGGAGATTTGCGCCTGCCGCCCGGCCTGTGTCGCATCACGCTGAAAGCGCTGTCACGGGAGCCGTCCGAGCGCTACTCGAGCGTGGACGAGCTCAGGCTCGCGGTCTCGGACTTCTTGCGCGGGGGCGGCTGGTTCCGCAGCATCGAGCTGCGAGCTGGGACGGTGATCGTGCGGGAAGGGGAGAGCCCCGACGCCGCCTACATCATCAACAGCGGGCGCTGCGAGGCGTATCAAGTCGTGGACGGCCAGCGGCGGTCGCTCCGGATCATGGGGCCCGGCGAGGCCTTCGGCGAGACCAGCATCTTCGCCGACCAGCCGCGCGCCGCCAGCGTGGTCGCGCTGGACGACGTCGTCGTGATGGAGATCACGCTCGACGCCCTGGAGCAAGAGTGCGGCCAGCGCTCGTGGATGCGGACGTTCGTCACCGCGCTGGCCCAGCGCTTTCTGGACGTGAACCGCGAGCTCGACGAGCTCCGGCAGAAGTCGGGCGGGTGAGCCTGCGCACGGCCGCGGCCCGTGCTATCGCCTGCCGACATGAAGTCTCCCCTCCTGCTCGCCCTCGCCAGCCTGATCCTGGTCCAGTGCGGACCGCCCCCGTCGCCGCTGCCGGCAGCAGGCGGCGAGAAGGAGCCCGCCGCAGCGCCGCCAGCGCACGCCGGGCACCACGCCGAGCAGCACCACGCCGGCGCGGGGGAGCACCCCCACGGCGGACACTCCGCCCCGACGGCAAACCATCGCTTCGACGACGCCGAGCGCTGGTCGAAGGTGTTCGACGATCCGAAGCGCGACGCCTGGCAGAAGCCGGACGAGGTCGTCAAGGAGCTGGGCCTCGCGCCCGCCGACGTGGTGGCCGACCTCGGGGCCGGCACCGGCTACTTCAGCGGACGCCTCGCGCGCGCGGTGCCAAAGGGCAAGGTCTTCGCCATCGACATCGAGCCCAGCCTGGTCGAGCACATGAAGAAGCGCGCGGAGCGCGAGGGCACCGCCAATGTGGAGCCAGTGCTCGGCACCGCGTCCGATCCCAAGCTGCCGCCCGGCGTGAACGTGGTGCTGGTGGTGGACACGTACCACCACATCGGCGAGCGCCCGGACTACTTCCGGCGCGTGCGCGAGCGGCTGGCCAGCGGCGGACGCGTGGTGGTGGTGGACTTCAAGTTGGGGAAGTTCCCGGTGGGCCCGCCGGACGACCACAAGCTCGCGCCGGAGGTCGTGATCAAGGAGATGGGCGGGGCGGGCTACCAGAAGTGCAAGGCCTTCGACGGTCTGCCTTACCAGTACATGTTGACCTTCGCCGAGAAGTGCTGAGTAGGCTCAGTCACAGCCCGCGCATCCACTCCGGCTTGAGCCGCGACTCGTCGCCCTCCGCGATCACCGCCTCCAGGATCTGCACCAGCTCCCGCTTGTCTCTCGGCAGCTCCGCCCGCACCGGCAGGTAGTTGCTGGCGTGGTTGGAGGAGAACCGGCACTTCGAAAGACTGCTGTCCCGCACCAGCGTGAGCAGCTCGCCGAGCAGGCCGAACTTGCCCGGCAGGGTGAAGTCGCCGCGCTCCTCGGCGCGCGCGAGGGGCGTGCCGGGCACCACGGTGGTGGTCAGCGCCCCCACGTAGGGCGGGTCCATGGCGGTGAGCAAGCTCGCCGTGTCCCGGGCGTGCGCCGCGGAGAGCCGCGTGCCGCCGATGCCGAGCAGCACGATGACCGAGTGGACGATGCCGGCGTCGCGGAGCTTGTCCGCTGTCGTGACGCACTCGGCGGAGGTTCCACCCTTGTCGATGAAGGTCAAGACCTCGTCGTTGCCGCTCTCGACCCCGTGGTACACGATGCCGAGGCCCGCCGCGCGAAGCTCGGCGAGCTCCGCCGGGCTCTTCCGGCCGACGCTGCGCGTGTCGCCGTAGCAGCCGACGCGCTCGACCCACGGGAGCTTCTCGCGCACGGCGCCGAGGATCTGGAGCAGGCGATCGGTCGAGAGGATCAGCGCGTCCCCGTCGCACAGGAACACACGCGAGAACCTGGGGCCGAGTCCCTCGGCCTCGGCGAGATCTCTCGCCACGCTCTCCCAGGGCTTCGGGCGGAACTGCTTGTCACGGTACATGTCGCAGTACGCGCAGCGGTTGTGGCTGCAGCCGATGGTGACCTGGAGCAGCAGGCTCTGGGCCTCGCTCGGTGGGCGAAAGATGCGACCGACGTAGTCCACGCGCGGGAGTGTACAGCTCGAGTTGCCCCGGAGCAGGGTTCGCGCCACTATTGTCGGGCGATGGCGGTCCTCGCGCGTCCGTGCCTCTTGGCAATCGGCGTTGCGCTCGCGGCTTGCGGCGGCGGCGACGAGGGCGGGTTGTTCGGTAAGGGCAGCGGCGGCGCCGCGGGCGCGAGCGCCAGCGGCGGCACGAGCGGGGGCAGCGGTGGGGCGCCGAGCGGGGGCAGCGCCGGGGCCGGACAAGGTGGCACGTCGAGCGGAGGCGCCTCGGGGTCGGCCGGGGCGAGCGGCGGCGCGCCGAGCGACGGTGGCGGCGCGACGGACGCCGGCGCGAGCGGCGGAACGGGCGGCGCTGGTGGAGCGAGCGGCGTCGGCACCGGTCACTGTGGCGCGTTGACCTGCGCGTTCAGTGCCGGCGACGCCTGCTGCAAGCCCGAAGGCGCTGCCCTGTATTGTTCGAACGCGGCGCTCTCGAACCCCTGCAAGTGCAGCGGCATTCTCTGCGACGCTCTGGAGATCAAGTGCGACGGCCCCGAGGACTGCCCGTCCGGCAAGATCTGCTGCGCCGAGCGCGGGCTGACCAGCTCGACCTGGGATGTGGTCGAATGCCGCGAGAAGTGCACGAGCGATCCCATCGTCGGCTCGACGCGCCGGGAGGTCTGCCACCCCGGGGGCCAGCCGTGCGCCAGCGGAGCAGCGTGCCAGAGCGACGCCGGCCTGCCGTCGGGGTACGCGACCTGCGCGCAGTGACCCGCGCTGCGTTCGGTCTAGCGCTCCTCCTGGTGACCAGCGGCTGCGAAGCGGAGCGCGTGAAGACGGCGGAGCGCGGCAAGGCCCTGGCGCACGCAGCCGAGATCGCCAGCGGGGTTGCGAGCAGCCTGCGCTGCGTGGACGACGCCTGGCCCGTCTACGCCCACGATGAGCAGCGCAGCGGCGCGAGCAGCGGCTGCTGCAAGGGCCCGCTCTCGCCGCTGTGGCGCTTCGAGCCGCCGCCGAAGCCGCCTCGGAACGCACGCACTTTTCACGCAGTGGTGACCCGAGACGCGGTCTACGTCAGTGGAGTCATCGGCGAGTCGCCCAGTGTGTTCGCGCTCGACCTCGAGGGGAAGCCACTCTGGACGTTCGACAGTCACGTGGACATCACTCGCCACGAGTGGCCCTCCTTCGTGCTCGACCGAGTCGTCCTGAACGACGACGGGCTCTACATCCTCGACTCACGGAGCGGCGAGCAAGAGGTCAACCGCGGGCTCGACTCCTGGGGTCAGGTGATCACCAACGGCAGGAATCTCTTGGCGGTGAACACCTGGTACATCGCCGGCCCCAAGACCTTTGTCGGTGCGCTGGAGGTCGGCGGCGCGCCGTTGTGGAAGAAGCACGAGTACGGCTTGGTGCGAGAGGACGTCCTCGATCGCCTGGGGGGCATCGCGCTCGCCGGCGAGCGCGTGCTGTTCGCGCCGAACTACGCGCCTTCGCCTGGCGCCGGCGTGTACGCCTGCGCGGCGGGAGACGGCGCCGAGCTCTGGCGCGCGGAGACGATCCCGAAGAGCCACCTCTCCGTCGCCGGAGAGAGCGCGTACCTGTTCGAGCGCCCCGACGGCGAGCCCATGCCCACCCTCGTCGCGCGTGACGTCGAGCACGGCAAGCGGCGCTGGACCTTCCAGGCCGAGTCGAGCGAGGCCACAGCGCCGCTCGCCGCCGGGAGCCGGATCCTGTTCCGCGAGCGGGGCGGCGGCGTGGTCGCGGTGCGTCGCGGCGAGGGCACGCTGGCGTGGCGCGCGCAGCTCTCGCTCCCCGAAGCGTCCGACGTCGCCTGGGCTACTTCGCAGGCGGCAGCCCTGGGCAGCGGCACGCTGGTGGCCGTGGACGGCACGGAGCTGGTCGTGCTCTCCCTCGCTGACGGCAGCGTAGAGTGGCGCGGACGCCCGAGCTCGCTCTCGGGCGCTGTCCACAGCCCGGTCGTCGCAGGGGGCCGGGTCTATGTGGTCGACCGGGCGGGCGTCGCAGCGCTCGGGTGCGCGCCGTGAGCCCCAGGACTGTCGCAGCCGCGGCACACGGCGCGAGCGGAACCGGCGTTCACGCCGGTCACCGCGAGTCCACGCCGAACCGCCAAAAACGGGCGCGGCACGATCGTTGCTGGGACCAGTGGCCGATGCTTCGCCGCTTGGCCTTGCCCCTGGCCCTCCTGGCCTGCTCGCTCCCCGCCCGGGAGTCGCACGCCGGCGGCAGGGTGCTCAGGGCGGCCGACTCGCCGCTCTTCGTGAGTGGGGTGCGCGTGGCGCAGGCCCGGGCACCCAAGTGGACGACGGCGTGGCTCTCCCTCGACGTGGACGGCGGCCCGGGGCGCTTCGTGTTGGTATTGCCGGTCCTCCCGGGCACGAAGCTCGATCCCGCGCTCGACGCCTTCTTCTCCGCCCTCGACACCTCCACGGCACCGCGCATCCGGCCGCCCAAGCCGGTGCTCGCTTGCGGCGCGACCCACGAGAGCTCCCTGGAAGACACCAGCGAGAGCGCCTCCCACACCCTCTCTCCCGCGACGCTCGCCGTTCTCGACAGCCTCTCCGCCGTCGACTCGTTCGCCGTGCAGCAAGGGGTGGCGTTCGACGCCCAGGACGCCGCCAAGCTGGGCAGCGTGAGCTCGTCGGGCTTCGTCGCCATCGTGTACGACCTGGGGCAAGGCGTGGGCACGACCGAGACCATTCGGGTCAGCCTGCCCGCACCCGCGAGTCACCTGGGCCTCGGGCTCCTCGCCAGCGACACCGCGCCGGAGGTGAGCGTGTTTTCCATCGCCGAAGGCAGAGCAGCCTTCACTGCCGGCATCGACGAGCTCGGGGCGTCCGCGCTCGGCACGGAGTGGCAGGTGCTCGCCGGCACCAGCAGCTACGCGGAGGACCGCCGGAGCACGCTGCTCGCCGCGCTCGGTGGCGTCGCCGTGATCGAGAGCAGCGGCAGCACGCCGCTCTTCGGCTGGAACGTGCTCCCGGGCGGCGCCGGTGCGCTGGCCCCCGGTGTGAAGACCTACTTCGAACGAGCCAAGAAGGAAGGCGCCGGCATCGCGTCGCCGGATCTGTGCGTCGAGCCGGTGTGGGGCGCCATCTCGGCCGGCAAGGGCGGGGCTCGGCTGTCGCGCGTGTGCGCGGCGGGCTCGCTGGTCGCCGTAGCGGGCGGTCAACCTTGCGACGAGCTCCCGGCGCCGGGTGAGATCTCCGGCGCCGCGCTGCGCTGCGGGGCCGCGGACGACGTCGCGTTCGCGTTGTCGGGCTTGCGCGCCGACGCCGTGCGGATCACTCGGCACGCCACCGTGGCCGGACCCGCGACTCCGACCCTCGCGGACGTCGGTGTGGGGGACGGGCCGGCGGTCTCGCTCGTGGTGACCGCCGCCTCCGCCGACACGACCGGATGCGTGGGTGGCGGCGGTGCTTCCGGCTCGGGAGGAACCACCGGCGGCGCCGGCTATGCAGGCTACGGCGGCGGCGGCGGGTACGGCGCGAGCACCGGGTACGATCCGGATCCCATCGTCGAGCCGGAGCCGCACGTCGACGTCAGCTGCTGGGTCCAGGTCGCCGATTCCTGCGGGAGCAGCGGTTCGGACGGCTCGGGCGAAGACTCGTGCTCGGGCGACTCGAGCGGCGACGCCGAGGGCGACACCTGCTCCGGCGACTCGTCCGGCTCGGACGCGGAAGGGGACACCTGCAGCGGTGACTCGTCGGGGAGCGCGGAGGGCGACACTTGCGGCGGCGACTCGGCGTCCGGGGCAGAGGGCGACACCTGCTCCGGCGGGGACACCGGCGGCGGCGGAGACAGCTGCAGCTCCGGCTCGAGCTCGAGCGGCGGCGACTGCTCCGTGCCGCGACGCCCCCGCCGCCTGCGCGTCAGCGCGCTTTTCCTGCTGTTTGCGGCGATCGCGCTGCCGCTCCGGCGCGCGAGCCGACAGCGCTACCGGCGGGCCTGAACGGGCGTGCCCCCCGGGCCCCGGAAAGCCCAGGACAATCCGCGGCCCCGCCGCTCTTGCCTCGCCCGGTGGCGCTTCTATGATGATCCGTCCCCTCAGGGCCACCCATGGCGGCAGAGCAGCCGGTTCAAGACGAGCTGAGCCTCGCCAAGCAGCGCATCGGGGCGGTGGTCGCGGGCAAATGGCCGATCGAGAAGCTGATCGGTCTCGGCGGCATGGCCGCGGTGTACCTGAGCCACGACCCGAACGGGGCCCCGGTCGCGATCAAGATCCTGCACAGCGAGTTCTCGACCAACGACGGGGTCCGCCAGCGCTTCATTCGCGAGGCGAAGCTCACGCAGGCCGTCGATCACTCCGGACGCGTCGAGGTCTACGACGAAGGCTCGAGCGAAGACGGCGACCCCTACTTCGTGATGGAGATGCTCGAGGGGGTCACCCTCGACAAGCTCTGGAAGCGCCACAACCGCGTCCTGCCCCTGGAGTACGCCCTCGAGATCATCGACCGCGTCTTGGACTTCCTGGCGGTCTGCCACGGGCAGAGCATCGTCCACCGCGATCTCAAGCCGGCGAACATCTTCGTCACGGACTCCGGGTACGTGAAGGTGCTCGACTTCGGCGTCGCGCGGCTGCGCGAAGCAGGCGTGGACCCGACTCTCGCCGGGACGGCCCTCGGCACGCCCGCGTACATGGCGCCCGAGCAGGCGCTGGGCTCGAACGATCGTATCGACGCGCGGACGGATCTGTTCTCGATCGGCGCCGTCCTTCACGCTCTGGTCAGCGGCAAGCGCCTGCACGAGGGACGCTCGCACCAGGAGGCCTTCGTGCTCGCCGCGACCCGCCCCGCGCCCAGCGTGGCCCGCGCCAAGCCGGATCTGCCGCCGGACGTCGTGGCCCTGGTGGACCGCGCGTTGCAGTGGGACCCGCGCAATCGCTTCCAGAATGCCCAGGAAATGCGCGACGAGATCGCGCGCGTCCTGGGGGTGCTCCAGGGCGCTCCGGCTGCGCCCCCCGCTGGCGCCGAGCCGGAGAAGAAAGCGGAGGTCGCGAGCCAGCTGGCCGCGCTCGCCGAGCAGGAACAAGAGGTCAAGAAAGAGGAGCCGCTCAGCCCAGAGGAACAGCAGGCCATCGCGGCGCTCCAGGAGGCGTTTCGTCAGATCGAGCGCGCGCTCACCGCCGTCCGCCAGTACACCTGGGATCACCCCGTCACTACCCAGCAGATCGACGCCACCACCCAGGTCTTGGCCCAGGTGCTGGCGCGGCACCCCGAGGACTTCGTCTTCGACGTGAAGCCGCACTCGTTCACCAAGCGCGGCGCCGTGCTGTGGGAGCCGCTGCACCCTTTCGACGAGATCCCGTACAACCTGTTCGCGAGCGGCTTCCGAAAGTTCACGTTCCTTCCCGGGCTCGACGCCGAGGAGCTGCGCGCCTGGCTCGAGCTTGTGCGCAAGGACCCGTATCGAGATTTCTCGCCCGAAGACGACATGGCCACGGCGTTCTGGGAGCGTGGCTTCGCGCACATCCGCTACATCGTGGTGATGTCGTTCCTGGCGCTGAACGCCTCGGACGACGTGGCACGACAATACGAGGCGCTGCTGGAAGACGGCCACCGAATCCTGGCGGAGATGAACCGCAAGCGGGGCGAGAACGCGGAGCCCGACGAGGCCATGGACCTCGAGGAGAAGGCGGCGGCCATCGCTGCTCGCCAGGTGGCGCTGCGAGCCGTCCGTGCCTCCGGCGCACTGGCTCTCGACGAGCGCTCCAGGGCGGCCATCGCCGCGGCCATGGACATGCCCGAGCACGAGTGGGAGGCGCGCTTCGTGGACGTCCTGGCCGACGCAGCCGGCGACGCGGTGGCCTTCGGCAACCTGATGCTCGCCGCCGTCCCGCTGAGCGGCGCGTTGCACGAGAACGCCGCCACGCAGACCCTGGAGTTCGCGCTTCGCATGGTCGTGAGCGTGGCGGAGAGCGTCACCCTCAGAGGCGGGCGCGAGGTGCGGCAAGAGCTGATCCGCAGCGTCTTCGACGCCGATACCATGGCACTCGTGGTCAAGGAGCTGACGCGCAAGGTGCCCGACGCGGAGAAACCGCGTCTCCAGCGCTGCGCGCCGTACCTCGCGGTCCTGCTCGAGGACGTCGGACCGGAGGCGTTCGACTCGGTGCTGGCGGCGATGGCGCGTGCCGAAATCGAGGACGTCCGGAACGCTCTCGTGCGCTACCTGGAGCGCCACGCCGTCGGTCGGGAGGAGAGCATCGGCGAGCTGCTCAACGACGCCGACTTGGCTCGTGGTCGCGTCATCCTCGCCATCCTGGGGCGGCTGAAGACCGAGGCCGCGGCCCTCGCTCTGCGCAAGGCGGAGACCAGCCCCCACCCCGAGCTCCGCGTCGAAGCCGTGGCGATGCGCGCGGCCGCGAACATGGAAGGACTGCGCGACGAGCTGGGCAAGCTGATGACCGATCCGGACCAAGCGGTGCGCATGGCAGCGCTGCGCACCCTGGTCCGCTACAAGGTCAAGGAGGCCGGCCCGCCGCTGGCGCTGCACATCCAGAGTCAGGCCTTTCACAAACTGGCGGTGGAGGAGCGCCAGCTCTTCTTCGAGACGTTGTGCGAGCTCTCACCCGCGCGCGGCGAGGCTGTGCTCAAGGATCTGGTCTCGAAGACCGGCATGTTCACCCGCGAAGACGTGGACGACACGCGCATCTTGGCCATGAACTTCCTGGCCAAGATGAGCCGCTCGCGAGACGTGTTGGAGGTGCTGGATCAGGCGGCGGGCAAGTGGGGTAACTCGGCGGCGGTGAAGAATGCCGCGCAACAGGCCGCGACGCAGCTCAGAGCGCGGTTGGTGGCGCGATGAGCGACGAGGTCCAGACGATTCAGACGGCGGACGAGGCCCAACAGAACGCCTACCTCCGCAACGTCGCCGAGCTGGCCCAGGCTCATCAGCAGCGCGAGCTCGGCGCGGCGCTGGCCTTGCAGATCTTCCGGCTCCTGAAGATCGTCCAGTTGCACGCCATCGACAACATGGCGGTGCTCCAGCAAATCGATCAGACCGTCGAGGCATTGCGTGGCTTCGGCGCCGCGACCGGGGAGCCGCTCACGCTGCTCTTCGCGAAGAGCACCGTGTTCGTGGCCGGTCACCTGCTCAAGGCGTCGCGCGGCGAGTACGAGAACGCGCTCGAGCTGGGCAACATGGTCCGCAAGCTCGGCGTCTCCGAGATCATGATCGAGACGGACGCGTCGCGCGCCGACCTGACGGCGCTGGCCCGCCTGTTCCAGTCGGGGGAGGGCGCGCGCACCGAAGCAGGCTTGATCGAGCCTTCGCCCCGCATCCGACTGCGCTACGTCAACCCGGCCCGCATGGGCGAAGGCGAGGAGGATCTCTCCGTCGAGGAGCAGATCGTTCGGACCTACGCCACCAGCGTGGTGGTGATGCGCCGCATCTTCGAGAACCTGACCAACGGGCGCTACCAGCTGCCACACCACGCCAAGCGCCTCGCGCAACGACTGGTGATGCTCTCCGAGGGAGACACGCCGGCGTTCCTCGGCATCACGGCGATGCGGAACCTGAACCACGACGCGGCGGGAAGGGCCGTGAACCGCAGCATCCTCGCGGTGTCCATGGCGCGCCAGCTCACGACCGACCTCGGCGCGCTGGCGCGCATCGCGATGAGCGCGTTGTTCTTCGACGTGGCGCACCCGTTGGTCACCGGCATCGTGGGTCGCGGCAACGAAGTCGTGGTGATGCGCATGACGGAGGACGCAGAGCGGCGCCTCCCGGCGGCGACGGCGCTGGTGCTCACGGCGCTCGGCCAGCTCCGCCCTGCTTCGATGGTGCGCACGGTAATCGGCTACGAGTCGCACTGGCTGCGCCAAGCGGAGCACCTGGGACAGCTGTACAACGGCGTCCGGCGCGCGATGGTCGCGCCGCGCATCGTCACCGCGGCCAATCGCTTCAACGAGCTGCTCGAGCCGGATCTGGCCGCCAGCACCACGCCCACCCCCGACGAAGCCCTCGAACAGATGCGGTTCGAAGCCAAGGACGCGACCGACCGCGCGCTCCTGGCGCTC
Organism: Polyangiaceae bacterium; assembly: GCA_015075635.1. Classification (NCBI taxonomy): domain Bacteria; kingdom Pseudomonadati; phylum Myxococcota; order Polyangiales; family Polyangiaceae; species Polyangiaceae bacterium. Next base: position 2,561,135 of record JABTUA010000002.1, on the reverse strand, counting down.
CTGGTCGGCGCCCTGGGCATCTTCCCCCGCGGCACACCGGTCCAGTTGAACACCGGTGAGCGCGGAGTAGTGGTCAAGACCTCGGCCGAGCCCGCCGACTACGTGAACCCGACGGTGCGGTTGGTCTACGACGCGCACGGGCAGCTGCTGCGCGCGCGCATCGCCCTCGACCTGGCGAACGATCCGGCGCGCCAGGTCATCGGCGTCGTGGCCGCCGAAGGAGCGCTCGCCGAAGCGCGGGCCAAGGTGCTCGAGGCGGTCGCTGCCACCCGCAAGCAGCCCGAGCGCGCGCCCTCGGAACCGCCCGACAGCTTCGAGCCCGACAACGCGGTCCCGACGGTGCCGCCTGCCCCGCGCGCGCCGGAGCCGCAGCCCATCGCGCTCAGCCCGGATGTCGTGCCCACGAATCCGCCTCCGGCGCCTGCTCCGCGTTCGACGCCTGCGCCGCGTCCGCCGCCTGCGCCGCGTTCGCCGCCGGAGGTGAACAGTGCGCTGCCCTACGAGCCGGACCTGCCGGACGTGTTCCCAGATCTCGAGCCCGAGCCCGAGCCCGAGCCCGAGCCCGAGCCGATCGCGCTCGCGCCGGAGCCGGAGCCGATCGCGCTCGCGCCGGAGCCGGAGCCGATCGCGCTCGCGCCGGAGCCGGAGCCGATCGCGCTCGCGCCGGAGCCGGAGCCGGAGCTGCTCTCGCCCGACCTGGTCTCGGAGCTCTCGCCCGACCTGGTCTCGGAGCTCTCGCCCGACCCATTTGCCGACGTCCTGCCGGACGTCTTGCCGGAGCCCGAACCCGCGCCCCCGCCGCCGATGGCGCCGGTCGCCGCGGCGCCGCGGGTCCAGCGCCCGCTCAGCCCGGGAGTCACCCCCGTGGCGCCCCCGCGCCGCGTGCGAACGCCGAGCTCGGAGGACGCGACCGTGATCCACGACGCCTCGGATCTACGCAGCGCGGAGATGAAGAGCGCCGAGATGCGCAGCGTCGAGGTCACCTCACCGTCGTATCCGTCGGCACCGTCCATGCCGTCCGCGCCTTCCGTTCCGTCCACACCTTCCGCTCGGCTCAAGCGCTCGAGCATGGCGCCGCCGTCGATCGGACCGCCGCGCAAGTCCGGTGGCACGTTGCCCGGCATCGACGAGACGCCGAGCAAGAGTGGCTCGCTGCGCAATGCGCCACCGCAGAGCGGCCCTCCCGTGGTGCGGCGCGGCTCGGCGGCGGTCGCGCCGCCGAAGGCCGGCGTGAGCATCGACGAGCACAGCCTCGACCCCCACGAGATCTCCGAGGTGGAGCCGTCCGCCCCGTCGGCGCACTGGCGGCGGGCGCCCAAGACCATCCCTCCCAACGAGCACGGCGAGCGCGGCTTCGATCAGGTCCATGCCCCCAGCGCCAGCGGCTCTTTCGAGCGCACTCCGTTCTCGCACATCTTGCTCTACCTGCTCGACCGGACGCTCAGCGGCACGCTGATCTTCACCGAGCCCGTCGAGCGCAAGGAGGACTCTCCGGTCGAGCACGCGGCCTACTTCCAGGACGGGATCCCCACCAAGCTCAATACCGGCGTGCGGGTCGCGCCCCTCGGGGCGCTCCTGGTCGCGCACGGCGTGCTCGACCAGGCCCAGCTCGAGAGCGGTCCGATCTCGCAGCCGCCGACGCACGAGGCCACCCTCGAGGCCGAGCTCCTGGAGTTCGGGCTGGCGCGGCCGGAGCAGATCGCGGCGGTTCGCAACGACCAGCTGGGCGAGCGACTGATCTACCTGTTCGGCCTGCCGTCGGGCACGAAGTACTCCTTCTACAACGGTCTCGATCTGCTCGAGGCCATCTGGGGCAACATCCCTGGCCTGGCCGCGCCGATGGACATCCTGACGCGTGGCCTGCGCCAGCACCCGGAGGAGGCCTCCATGGACCGCGTGCTGACCCGAGTGGCCGGCAGCGCGCTGCACCTGCACCCGGAGTCCGATCTAGAGGCGTTCGGGTTCGACGAGGCGGAGCGCACCGTGGCCGATGCCATCGGCATGACGGAGGCGTCGCTGCCGGATCTGGTGGAGGCGGGGCACGATCCGGACGTCATCCGCCGCGTGGTCTATTTGCTCATGGTCACGCGCTGCATCGCGCCGGTTGCTGCGCCGGCGTCCTCGCGTGAGGCCTCGACCGTACGCAGGTCCGGCGCTCCTGCCAGCGCGGGGCGGCGCCCGAAGAAGCAGCCCTGACGCTGCCCGTTGGGGCGCGCGAGAAAATGCCCTATCGTCCCGGGGATGGGAGAGTCCACCTGGAAGGTCTGCTCGACATGCAAGCGCTCGATCGGCTTCGAGCAGAAGTACTGGGTGTGCAGCGTGTCGACCTGCAACCGGAAGCGTATCGGTCTGTTCTTCTGCTCGGTGCCCTGCTGGGACGCGCACGTCCCCGAAGCCAGGCACCGAGACGCATGGGCGGAAGAGCGTAGGGCCCCGACCGCGCTCGAGTGGCAGCGCCAGCGCGAGGCGGAGGAGCGCGAAGCCGAGCCGCGCGACGAGGCGGTCGAGGCGCCGAGGCGCCGGATCGTCAGCGGTGGGGGCGAGGACGAGCTGCCGAAGGACGTGCTGATCGTCGTCTCCAAGCTGAAGGCCTACGTTCGCGCGCGCTCCGGCATGAACACCTCCGATTCGGTGACCGCAGTCTTGTCGGAGCACCTGCGCAAGCTGTGCAACGAAGCGATCCGGAACGCAGCTCGCGACGGACGCAAGACCGTGCTCGACCGCGACTTCGAGCCGCTGCTCTGAAAGCGCCTGGTCGCACGCGCCGCCAGCGCGGAGCATTTGCTCGGGAGTCTCGTGACTTGCCGGGCGAGCACGCGCCGGGCTTGCACCGGCGCCTACATTGTGCCACATCGGCGCCCTAACAACGACATGGTGGGTGCGATGAGACAACACAGCGTTTTCCTCGGACTTTCTGCAACGATCATCGCAGCAGCCGTCGCCGGCTGTTCCTCCAGCGGCGGCGGCGGCGGGCAAGCCAGCGGCGGTACCCCCGGCTCGGGTGGCACCACGGGCGTCGGTGGCGCGGGCAGTGGTGGCGCCAACCTCGGCGGCGCGAGCGGTGGCGGTGCGGCCGGTGCCGGCGCGACCGGCGGCGGCGGTGGCGGCCCCGCGGCAGGCTCGATCGGCGCGCCCTGCACGGGTGCCGGCGACTGCACCGGCGGTGCCTGCATCACCGAGGACCAGGGCTGGCCCAACGGCTACTGCGCCGTCGAAGGCTGCTCGGCGGGCAGCTGCCCGGACGGCAGCGACTGCTTCGAGATGACCAGCGGCAAGACCTTCTGCCTCAAGACCTGCGGCGACAGCAGCGAGTGCGCCAGCGCGTACGCCTGTCACCCGACGGCGGGCGCCTGCGTTCCAGGCTGCACGGGCGACAGCGACTGCGAGTCGACGGAGGTCTGTAACCCGAAGACGCTGAGCTGCGAGCCCAAGCCCTGCACCACCGGCAGCTGTGGCTCGGGTCTGGTCTGCGACACGGCCTCCGGCAAGTGCATCCCCGACGCCGGCTCGAGCCCGGGTCCGGGCCCTGGCCCAGATTGCACCGGCAAGCTGCCGGTGCGCGACTGCACCGGCACCCTCAGCTACTGCGGTGAGCTCCTGCCGTTCGAGCCCGATCTGGGCCCCGGCTACGAGGACTATCCGCTGAACGGCGAGACTCAGTCGAACCAGTATCGGAGCTACCTGCGCCGCGACGCGCAGATGTTGGTGAAGTACGCCGCGGCCTACGTGGAGTGCAAAGCCAAGAGCTGGAACACCGGCAACGGCGGGTTGATCGGGCTCGGTGACATGAGCGAGTCGAACGGCGCCATCCCCGGCACGTCCATCGGCCAGCCCGGTCACCCCCAGGGCACGCACGTCAACGGCCACGACATCGACATCGCCTATTGGCAGGCCGGCACCGCCGACAACAAGCTGCGCCCCATCTGCTCCCACACTTCGGGCGGCAAGGACCAGTACCACTGCGTCTCCGCACCCGACAAGCTCGACATCTGGCGCACCTCGCTCTTCCTGGGTGCGATGTTCACCAGCGAGATCGTGCGCGTGATCGGCGTCGACGGGCAGGTCGGCTCGCTGGTCGAGAACGCGATGCCCGCGCTGTGCTCGACCGGCTGGCTCCCCGCCAAGGCGTGCACGGCCATGAATTCGAAGCTGGCCTACGAGGTCACCGACACCGGCAAGGGCTGGTACCTGTTCCACCACCACCACCTGCACCTGTCGGTCACCGGCAAGCTGCCGACGAACCCCAACACGATCGCGCCGGATTTCGGCGTCGGCAAGCTCCTGGTCCCCGGCCAGGAGACACACGCCAGCTCTCTCATGTCCCTGGCGAACGTGCCGGGTCACGCCCTCGTGACGCGTCGCAATTGAAGTAGTCCCGCCGGGCCAAGTAGACTGGGCGGCCGCCCATGCCGACCCGAGAGAGCCCGAGCACGCCGAATTTTCGGCGCCAGTGGCTGTTTCCGATCGCGCTCCTGACCTCGGCGGCGCTGGCCATCTTCTGGGCCTTCTACGCCATCGACTTCTTCCAGGTGCCGCAGGCAGCGGGGGGGCCGGAGGGGGGCCCGCTCGATCGCTATCTGCGCTTCGATCCCGAGCACATCAGCGACGCGGTCAGCTCGCTGGCGGGCATGACGGCGGCCGTGTTCGGCATCGTGATCACGGTGGTCAGCATCGTCGTGCAGCTCTCCGCCGAGCGCTACACCGGCGTAGCACGCATGTTCTTGCGCGACCGGGTGAACCTGACGGTCGCCGCCTACTACGTGGTCTGCTGCGTCTGCGGCGTCTGGCTCTCCGTCTCGCTGCAGCAGGGCTACGTCCCGCGGCTGACGCTGGTCGCGATGATGCTCGCGACGACCGGCGGGCTGGTGCTGATGGCGCCGTACTTCGGCTACGTGTTCTGGTTCTTGGAGCCGAACAACATCATCTCGCGGATTCGGCGCGAGGCGGTCAGCGTCGCCCAGGACGGCGCGGCGCTGGCCGACGGGCACTCGAGCGGCAACGCCCAGGCGCTGACCCTGGCCTCCATGGAGGAGCTCACCGACATCACCAGCAACTCCATCTCGGGCAAGGACAAGATCATCGCCAGCGGGGCGGTCGACGCGCTCAAGGACTTCACGCTCGACTACCTGAAGACGAAGTCCAAGGCCTCCGACGTGTGGTTCAACGTAGGCAACGGCATCCGAGGCAACCCGGACTTCGTGGCCATGGACCCCGAGAGCCTCCACGATCTGGAGCAGCGCCGCACCTGGGTGGAGTGGAAGGTGATGCGCCAGTACCTCGGGATCTACAACGAGGCCCTCGGGGCGATGCGCGACATCTGCTACCTGGTCGCCATCGACACGCGCTACATCGGCGAGGCCGCAGCGGAGGCCAAGGACGAGGAGCTGATCAAGCTGGTGTTCCGCTACATGAACTCCTACCTGCGCTCGACGCTCAACGCGCGCGAGGTGCGCACGGCGTACAACGTGCTCAACCAGTACCGCTTGCTCGTCGAGTCCATGCTGCGCCTCGGCCACGCCAAGTCGGCGCTCGAGGGCGTCAAGCACATGCAGTACTACGGGCACGTGAGCTTCGACATGAAGCTCACCTTCGTCACCGAGACCATCGCCTACGACGTCTCGACCTTGTGCCAATACGCTCACGAGCTCGAGTCGCCGACGGAGCAGGAGATGGTGGACTTGTTCCTGGAGCTCGACCGCCCGCTCTCCGTGCGCAGCCAGGAGCGGGGCCTGCTCGGCGTCCGCAAGGCGCAGGTGAAGCTCGCCGCCTACTACCTCCTGCACGGCGACGAGAAGAAGGCCCGGATGATCGCCGAAGACATGGCGACCGAGCCGCCGGAGCGCCTCTTGGCGATCCGGACGGAGCTCGAGCGGGTCACCACCAAGGACTTCTGGGAGATCATCGACCGGGGCAGGAACTTCGAGTACATGCCGCCCCGCCAGCGCGCCAAGATGGCGGAATTCTTCGGCTGGCTCAGCGTGGAAGCCCCAAGGATTTCCCAGGCTCCCGAGGCCTGAGGGGCCGACCGGGAAGCTTCGGTGCCCCCGCGTCGTACATGGACGTACATCGGGGTGTCATGGAAGCTCAGCTCAGCGGATTGGTCTGCTCGTTCAGGCAGGAGAACGGCTTCGGGACGCTGGAGCTCGAGGACGGCAGGGAGGTCCACTTCGACGTGACCGCCTGCGTCGACGAGCCTCTGGAGGGGCAATCCGTGCGGGTCGTGCTCGGCTCGGCACGCAACGGGGCGGTTCGCGCCGTGCTGGTCGAGGCTGCCTCGCAACCCGAGTCCACTCGCCCGGCCACCACCCTCGGAGAGGCCATCCGGCGCCTGCAGGCCGAGGGCCTGGCGCTCGAGCTCGACGACTGGGAGAAGAAGAAGCTGGCGGCCGAGCTCGGCATGCCTGGCGAGCTGCCCGCGGAGCTAGTCGCCATCCTGGCGGCGTATTACCGCCACTCGTTCGTAGGCGAGCGGCGTCGTGGCGCCGATCTGTTCATCGACCACGAGGGCGAGGTGGACGCTTGTGCCTTCGAGCGCGAGCTGGCGTTGCTCCTCGGTGGCAACGCGGTGACGTTCGACTCGTGCGAGACCAACCTCCGCTCGGTGGACGACGTCGTGGATGCCTTCAACGAGGAGCTGCGCGCGGCCGGCGACGCGCGGCGCATCGTCCCGCTCGCGACCCGGGGCGAGCATCGTGCCTACTTCTGCATGGCGCTCTCGCGGGCGGTGCGCCTCTCGGCCGTCGGCGTGCTGAGTGTGCGCTGGGATCGCCCGCACCTGACGCCCAGCGAGCCGCCGCCCCGGAACGCCTGATTCACACGCCGAAGCGCTCGAGGTCGAGCTCGGCGAAGCTCCTCACCACCCAGTCTGCGTCGGCGAAGAGCGCGGCATCGACCGCCGGATCCGGCAGCGCCACGACCTGCATGCCCGCCGCGCGCGCGGCCGCGACGCCGGAGAGCGAGTCCTCGAACACCAAGCAGCGCTCTGGCGCCGCGCCCAGCGCGCTCGCCGTGACCAGGAAGATGTCCGGCGCGGGTTTCGGGGCGGCGACCCGCGGGTCGTCCCCGCACACGACCGCGCTGAAGGCGTCGAACCAGTCGTGATGCGCGGTCTTCAGCCGGAACTGGTACTCCGCGCTCGAGGTCGCGACGCCGAGCGGGACTCCTCGCTCCGCCAGGCGACGGACCAGCGCGCGCGCCCCGGGCATCTCCGCTGCCGAGGCGAACAGGTCGTCGAGGATCGGCTTGCGCCGGCGCAGGTACTCCTCGGGCTCGAGGGCGATGCCGAGCGAGCGGACCAGGTGCCGAGCGCCCTCCAGATCGCTCCGCCCGATCATGCCGGCCTTGACCGACCAGTCGAACACGACGCCGAACTCGTCGACGACCGCCTGCGTGGCACGGGTGTAGAGCGGCTCGGTGTCGAGCAGCACACCGTCCAGATCGAAGATCACGTGAGTCGACCGCATCAGAACATGTCCGGCATCGTGGGCATCGGCAGCGCGAACAGGCTCCGAGCTCGCTCGAGCACGTCCGCGTCACCGGTGGCCAAGCCCGCTACGACCAGCGCGCGAGGTGACGAGAAGCCGGAGAAGAGGGCTGCCAGCCCCTTGACGTCCAGGCGAAGCGCCCCGGTCCCCCCGAGCCGCACCTCGGCTGCGCCGTCCGCCACGGACAGGTGCAGGCGGTGCCGCGCACCGAGGAGCTCGTCGATGACCTCCAGATCCAGCTCGGCGCGCAGGCCGAGCGGGTAGCCACGCGCGCCGAGCGCGGCGACCGGCTCCACCACGCGCAGCATCCAGTGGTGGTTCAGGCGCACCTGGACCCCGCACTCGGGCAGGTCGGTCACGAACGGGTCGGCTGGGCCGGCGTGCCAGAGCACACGCTCGGCGAGGGAGCGATGATCGCCGAGGAAGGTCCAGAGCCGGCGCAGGGCGCGGCGGTTGACCGCGCACAGGTCCGTCAGCAGCAGGTCGTACCTCGGGCCATTGGCCTTTTGGCGCAGGTACACGTAGCCCTCCGGCACCCCGTGGTGCTCCACCAGCCAGCCGCGGCAAGGCTGGTTGCCTGGTGCGCGCACCCGGCTCCAGATGTACTCGCCCCGGTCGAGGTAGCCGTTCTCCTCCACCGCGCGTGCTCGGTACAGCTCGGCCAGGCGAGCGTGATCGGTCTCGGCGATCGCGCGCACCTCGAGCTCGCGCTCCAGGATTCCGATCTGGCTCGGGCGTACCTCGGCCTCGAAGCGGCAGCCGGCGAGCTCGTAGCCCGCGCTGCGATATAGAGGCACGGTGGCGGGGTACAGCGTCGATAGCGCGACTCCCTGCTCGTAAAGCTCGCGGACCGCGTGCGCCATCATGCGGCGAGCCACGCCGCGACCGCGCGCCTCTGCCGCCACTCCGACGCCGGCGATGCCGGTCATGGGCACGCTCTTTCCGCCGAACCACTGCCCCATCGGGACCAAGAGCAACCCGCCGACCAGGCGCTCTCCCAAGAGCGCGACGCGCACGTGCTCGAGACCGCCGCGGGTGAGCCAAGCAGCGCTGTCGGCGCTCGGCACGCCGAACGACCAGCCTTCGATGTCGCCCAAGCGCGCGAGCTCGAGCTCGCCGTCGAGCGGGCGGAACCGGAGCTCGCTCATTCCGCGGGCTCGCCCGCGTCGAGCTCGGGTCGCGCCTCGCCGCGCGGGCCTGCCCCGGGGCGCTGGTAGGGCTTGCCGGTGAGGCGCTTGGCCATCGAGGCGGAGCGCCACATCAGGTAGTTCTTGGTGAATTTCAGCGCGTTCTCGCCGCTGGTATAGGGGCTGTTCAGCCCGCCCAGCTTCACCAGCGCGAGCGCCTGCTCCGCGACGCTCACCGGGCAGCCCTCGAAGCGGATCACCTGCTGGTCCTTGGCGGCGCCGAGCTTGCGCGTGACCTTGGCCATCTTGACGTAGATGTCGTCGTGCTTGGCGGTGTGCGGGTCCTTGCGCGAGCGATCCTGGTACTTGCTGCGGATCTGCACCAGCTGCCCTGCGACCTCGCCCTCGAACTTGGCGCAGTCGCCGATGAAGACGAGCTTCTCCCCGGGCTTGGCGTCGATCGGGCCGTCGTAGGCGCCGAACACCACGTGGATGCGCGGCATCTTCCGGTCGCACTCCGCGTCGTACAGGCGCAGGATCTCGATGGCCTCTTCGATGGCCCCGGGGCAGCCGCCCCAGCAGTAGTCCGTGTGCTCGGGCTCCGGCGGGGGACCGGCGTAGGCGGTGATGTTGGTGCCCTCGAAGTACTTCTCGACGCGGATCAAGCCGACCTTGAAGCCCTCCGCGCGCTTCCGTGCCTCGGTGAGGCTCACGTCTCCCGAGAGCTCGATGGCGCCGAGGTCCATCGGGCCGAAGCCGCGCTCGCTGGTCATGCGGATGTGGTCCACGGTCGCCGGATCCACGCCGATGATCTGACAGCACACGGAGTCGAACGCGACCTGGTTGTCGCCGATGATGATGAGGTTCAGGTTCCGCGGGACGGGCGTGAGCATGCGCCCCTCGCCGGCGATGATGGCGTCGATGCAGATCAGCTCCGGCTGCACGATGTACTGCAGATCGGCGATCTTCTCGTTCAGCCGGTGATCGTGGTCGATCAAGCGGTGGCGATCGTCCTGGATGCCGATGTACGCCTTGATCGAGAAGGTCACCGTGGTCCAGGGGTGGGCCTTGAACTTCGGGCAGTTGACGAAGAAGTCCGCCAGGGCGACCGGCTCCGGCGTGAACACGTAGTCGCGCAGGCGGCCCGGATGAGTGTAGGGGATCTCGACCTGCTGCTCCTCTTCGAAGAAGTAGCGTTTGACTCCCACACGCTCGAGCATGGGGAAGAAGCCCGCGCCCTCGAACGCCGCGCGGGACGGCACGGTGATGCCGCAGCGCTCGCCCACCGCGAGCTCCTTCATCTGGCCGGAGTCGCGGTCGCGCAGCGCCAGGAGCACGCCCTCGACGAACTCCGGGCGGGTGTGCGCGTGCTCGAAGAGGGGCCCGGAGGCCACGAGGTTGGGCTTGAGCAGGGTGCGCCCCCGCGGGCGCAGGTTCAGCTCCTCCATGCCCTCGCGGACGATGCGCCGGATCTTCTCCGGATCGTAGCTGTCGCAGTGCCGCAGGATGACCTTGGGTCGCTTGCTCGGGCGCATGGGCCGAGCCTAGCACGTGGCGCCTCGCGCTCAGCGCGGGAGGTCGAAGTCCGGCGCGACCAAGCGCCGGCGTCCGTCTTTGCTGCGCTTCACGCCGGGCGCGTCGAGGTCCACTCGATCCCAGAGCTTGCAGGTGACCTGCTTGTGTTTCTGGTCGAGGCCCTCGCAGTAGTTCGTGAACGTACAGCGGCGCACCGTCGCGCCGCAGCCCAGGCGGATCTTCTCGAACCAATCCGGATCCGCCAGGCTCTGCCGAGCGGAGCCGACCACGTCGGCGTCGCCGCGCGCGAGGATGGCTTCGGCCTGGTCGAAGGTCGCGATGCCGCCGCACACCACGACTGGCGTGTCGAGACCTGCGGCGCGGAGCTCGTGCCGGACGGCCGCGGTAGGCGTCACGTTGCGCCCGAACGGCCCGGCGGGGTCGGCGAGCGTCGTCGGCATGCACTCCCATCCGCTCGGCCCGGTGTAGGGGTAGGCCGAAGCCCCTACGGCCGGCTGCTTGGCGTCCTCGAACTTGCCCCCGCGGGAGAGCGAGAGGAAGTCGAAACCCGCGCGGGCGAAGGCCAACCCGATCTGCTTGGACTCCTCGAGCGAGCTGCCGCCGGGGACGCACTCTTCGCTCAGATAGCGACAGCCGACCACGAAGCCCGGGCCAACGCTGGCGCGCACCCGCGCGAACACCTCGAGCGGCAGGCGCGTCCGTCCCGCCAGCGTCGTGCCGTAGCCGTCGCTGCGGTCGTTCCGCGCCGAGAGGAACGACGCCATGGTGTAGGCGTGGGCATAGTGCAGCTCCACGCCGTCGAAGCCTGCGCGCTCGGCGCGGCAGGCCGCGTCCGCGAAGAGCTCGGGGAGCGCGCGGGGCAGCTCGCGGATGTGCGGCAGGTGCACGTCGGTGACGCGCTCGCGCGCGCCGAAGTCCAGGGCCTCGCGCTCGCGCTCGGTCAAGATCGCCTCGAGCTCTGGGCGGGAAAGGCGGCACAAGCGCTCGCGCAGCTCCTGGTCGGTTCCCGGGCCGAGCAGGCGGCGGTGGCGCTCGGTGAGCTCGAGGAAGGTCCCGAGGTAGCGCAGGGGCTCGGGCCGGCGGCGAATGGACAAGAAGTCGATCAGCTGGATGAAGAGCCGCGTGTGCCCCTTCGAGGCTCGGGAGACGGTCCGCGCGAGCTCGGCGAGCCCGGGCACGAAGCGGTCGTCCCCGATGCGCAGCAGCGGTCCGCTCGGCACGTCGCGGATGCCCGTGGCCTCGACCACAAGGGCGCCGGGCCGTCCGCGGGCGAAGCGTTCGTACCAGTCGAGCACGTCGTCGGTGACCAGGCCGTCGTCGCTGGCGCGCCACGGAACCATGGCTGGGACCCAGGTACGGCGCTCGAGCGCGAGCCGTCCCGCTCGCAGCGGGGAATACCACCGCGCACGTGCCGCCTCTTCGGCGCTCGGCCAGCGCGCCTCGGGCAAAGCGTGCCGGGTGGCGTTCTTCGGGTGCCACATCGGATTCGCGCTATTCTACCCGCGCTGACCCATGGCCGATCCGCCCAAGGTTCCGCCCCACGAGATCCGTCTGGGAACGACGCTGTCCGACGCGGGGCGGGTCACCATGCGGCCCACGGTCCGCGCGGCTGGGCCGACGCACGGCCGACTCGGCTCGCTGTGCGACGCGCTGAGCGTCGCCCTCGAGTTTCCGGTTCTGCCGCACGCCGTGGAGTCCTACACCGATCTGCTCGCGGGGCTCCACTGGGGCGAGATCCACTTCGCGTGGCTGCCGCCGATGATCGCGGTCCGGGCCATCGCCCGCGGCAGCGCCGTGCCGCTGGCGGTCCCCGTACGCTCCGGCTCCGCCTGGTACTGGACCGCGCTGTTCAGCCGGGAAGACTCGCCGATCCGCGACGTGACCCAGCTCGCGGGCTCGCGCGCGGCCTGGGTCGACTCGATGAGCTCCGCGGGGTACCTGGTGATCCGGGCATCACTGCGCGCCGCGGGCATCGACCCCGCTCGCGCCTTCCGAGGAGAGACCTTCTGCGGAACGCACGACGCGGTGATCGCTGCCGTGCGCGAGGGTCGCGCCGACGTCGGCGCCACCTTCGCGCACTTCGACGACTCCGGGAGGATCCGCACGGCGGGCTGGGGCAAGATGCCGGTCAACGTGATCAAGTGCGCCGGGCCCATTCCGTCGGACATCCTGGCGGCGTCGGTGCACCTGCCCCGGGAGATTGCCCAGGAAATAGCCGAGACGCTGACCGGCGACGGGCACTCGAACGTGCGGCGCGCGGCCTCCGAGCTGCTGGACGCCACCGGCTTCGTCGCCGTGAACCGCGAGCACCTCGCGCACCTCGAGGAGCTCGTGGCGCACCTGGAAGTGCCGCCGAGCTCGGGCTGAGAGCGTTCAGTTCTTGCGCTCCGGAGCCGGCTCGCTCGGAGCCTTCTCCGGAGGATCATCGGGCGATGCCTCGGGCTCGTCCGGCTCCGGCGCGGCGGCCCGCTGCACCTCGGGGACGTTCGGGCAGGTGAGCAGCCGCGGCGCGTAGCGCTCGGAGGGGGAGGTGCGGTCGCTCTTGTGGTACGCGAGCTGGGCCGAAACTTGAGCCGACAGCGTCGCCTTCAGCGCGGCGGCCAGCTTGGGGTTGCGCTCGACGCGGTTGTCGCTCTCCTCCGGGTCCTGCTCGAGCTGGAAGAGCTGCGTGGTCTTCTCGCTGCGGTTCTGCACCAGCTTCCACGGCCAGCACACGATGGCCTCGGCGCTCTTCAGCCCCTGAATGTTCATGTAGATGCCGGCCTGCTCCCGAGAGGGATCCGGAGGCTCCAGCATGCTCTTGCCCTGGAACGCCGGGTGCGGCGGCAGCTTCAACAGATCGAGGATGGTCGGCAAGATGTCCAGGTGGCTGACCGGCTCGTTCACGTCCGCCGGCGTGAGCCCCTTCGGCCAGTGAATCAGCAGCGGGACTCGCGCCTCCGTGTCGTACAGCGTCTTGCCGTGTGTGACCTGGCCGTGGTCATGGAAGTTCTCGCCATGGTCGGCGGTGATGACCCAGATGGTGTCGTCGAGCTTGCCCAAGCGCTCGAGGGTGCGTTCGAGCTTCCCGATCTGCTCGTCCACGTAGCGTAGGGCGTTGTCGTAGCGGTTGATCACGGCCTGGCGATCACCCTCGGGGTAGCTCAGGTAGTCGAAGCCGCCCGGGGTCAGCCGGGTCGGCTGATACGGCGCCGGGATGCCGGCCTGCAGCTTGTAGGGAAAGTGAGTCGCCTGGAAGTTCACGTACATGGACCAGGGGCGCGCTCCTTGCCTCTGGATCCAGTCGTTGGCGACGTCCACCGTGACGTGATCGAGCACCACCAGCTCGCTGCCGATGTCGAGGCGCGTGCCCGAGTAGTTCTTGGAGTGGCGGTAGAAGGTCGGGGTGCCCGTCTCCTGGAACTTGAGCATCCCTTGCCAGGTCTCGTCCTGGCTCGAGATCGTCGCCGTCGAGTGGCCCACGGTGTGGAACACGTCGTGAAGCAGCACGCGCGGGTAGTCGATTCGCTTGTACACGTCGAGCCCGGTCGTCCGGCGTGGAAACAGCGACGACAGGATGGCCATCTGCGCGTAGTTGGAGTGGGTGGCGGTGCTCCAGGCGCGCCGAGCGCGCAAGCTTCGAGCCGCGATGCGGTCGAGGTTGGGCGTCGTCCCGCGCTCGTAGCCGAGGTAGCCGAGGTGCCGGACCGAGATCGACTCGAGCGTGAGCAGGAGCACGTTCGTGCGCGTCTTGGGGAGCGCGCGTACCGCGTCGGCCCAGCGCTTCCCTTCTGTCTGGAGCGGACCCTCGGGCGGAGCGCGCACCACCAGCTGTTGCTCTCCGGGCCTACCTCGAAAGCGTTCGGCGACCGGCAGCGGTTCGGGCGCTTCCGGCGCCATCGACTCCACGAACGCGAGCTCGGGGCTGGCCAGTGCCAGATCCGGGGTCAGGGTGGCCGGCACCAGACCGGCGCTCGCGACGCCAGCGGCGAGCGCGAGGCTCGCGACGGTCGGCGAGCGCGAGGCGTGGTTCCTGAGAGCACGCCGCGCGTGCCGGACCACCAGCCACGCGACCGCCCCGACCACCAGCACCAGGAGGAGCAACCAGCGGCCGTACCCCAAGGCGATGGTCCGGAGCAGGTGGGGACCACCCGCCACGAAGAAGTCCACCGCGCCCAGCGTCAGATACGAGCCGGAGAGCGCCTTGAGCACACTGCTCGTGAGGTGAGTGCCGAAGAACGCCGACGCGAGCGCGGCTTGGAGCCCGATGGCCAGGGCGCGTCCGGCGCGCCAGCGCAAGAGCGGCGAGGTCAGCGCGGCGAGCAGGAACAGGCAGAGGCCCGCTCCCGCCGCGCTCGCGGTCGCCGCCACCAAGAGCTTCAGCGTCGGCGGCTGCGGGCCCGGCGCCCACACTGAGCTCAGCGCTGCGGCCGCCCCCGCCGCGCCGCCCACCAGCGCCCCCACCCGGAGCCCGAGCCCAGCCCAGCCTGGCAAAATGGGCGAAATGCGAGGCTGAGAGCCGCTGGACAAGGAAGCGCCAGGTTAGCAGCGGTACCGGGAAAGTCCCAAGAAATCAAAGGGCTCAGCCGCGGTCGCGGTGCGCCTTGAGGAGCGCCCGGGCGATCACCACGTGCTGGATGTCGGTAGTTCCCTCGTAGATGCGCAAGGGGCGGATCGCTCGATACAGCTGGTCCACACGGCTCTCCCGCAGGACGCCGCGACCGCCCAGGAGCTGTACGGCCGAGTCGATGATGCGCTGAGCGGCTTCGGTCGCGAAGGCTTTGGCCATCGCGCTCTCGACCGAGACCCGCGCGGCGCCGGAGTCCTTGGCCGCGGCGGCGCGGTACACCAGCAGGCGCGCCGCCGTCAGCTCCAGCGCCATTGCCGCCAGGCGGTGCTGCACCAGCGCGAGATCGGCCAGCGGCGCACCGAACTGCTGGCGCGAGGTGACGTGTGCCAGGGCCTCGTCCAGGGCTCGCTCGGCCATGCCGCACGCCGCCGCGGCGACCGTCGCGCGCAGGCTGTCCAGAGTGCTCATGCCGATGCGGAAGCCGTCGCCCTCGTTGCCCAGGCGCCGCGACGCCGGCACGCGGCAGCCTCGGAAGCTGATGTTCCCGAGCGGGTGCGGCGCGGACAGCTCGAGCGCCCCGTCGAACCCGAGCCCGGGCGCATCGGCGTCCACGACGAAGCAGGAGATCCCGCGGTGGCCCCCGTCGGGGTCGGTCTTGGCGAAGACGGTGTAGAAGTCCGCGATCCCCGCGTTCGAGATCAGCGTCTTCTCGCCGTCCAGCACGTAGCTCTCGCCGTCTCTCCGGGCGCGCGTGCCGAGCGCCGCGACGTCGCTGCCCGCCCCCGGCTCGGTCATGGCGAACGCCGCCATCAGCTCGCCGCTGACGACCTTGGGCAGGAGGCTCTCGCGGAGCTCCGGCGAGCCCGCCAGCGCGATG
This sequence comes from Polyangiaceae bacterium, assembly GCA_015075635.1. Lineage (NCBI taxonomy): Bacteria > Pseudomonadati > Myxococcota > Polyangiales > Polyangiaceae > Polyangiaceae bacterium. The sequence goes on along the minus strand of JABTUA010000002.1, from coordinate 2,545,562 downwards.
GGAGTCGAGCCCAAGCACTGTAGCGCGAAGACCTCGTCTGCCAGCGGCGACTCCCGGGCCAGGGTCTCGCGGATCAGGCAGCAGGCCCTGAGGTCCAGCGGATGGGCGTGGGCCACGAGGCCCGCGCGCCCCAGGAGCTGGACCAGGAACCGAGCCTGAGAGCGCGCGCTCGCGTCGTCCATCGCCACGGGCAGCGACGCGATCTCGCGCTTGGCGAAGGCCGCGACCTCGGCCGCGAGCGCGTGGTGGCGCTCGTCCAGAAAAGCTGCGACCGCTGCACAATCGGGCATGGTTCGGCTCGCGTCAGCGGAAGTTGGGTGAGCGCTTGTCTCGGAAGGCCTCGTACGCCTCGCGGAAGTCCGGGTGCATCATGCACGCAGCCTGGGCTTCGGCCTCCAGATCGACGGAGGCCCAGAGGTCCATGGAAGCCTCGCGGTTGAGCAAGGCCTTCGTCACCTCGAGCCCGTAGCCCGGTCCCTTGGCCAAGCGTGCCGCGAACGCCTGGGCCTCGAGCAGCACGCCGCCGCTCGCCACCACGCGGTTGTACAAGCCGATGCGGAGAGCTTCCTCGGCGCTGATGAAGTCTCCGGTCATGAGCAGCTCGCTGGCGCGCCCGAAGCCGACCACGCGGGGCAAGAGCCAGCACATGCCCATGTCGGCGCCGCTCAACCCGACCTTGGTGAACAGGTAGGCGATGCGGGCATTCTCCGCCGCGAAGCGCACGTCCGCGGCGGTGGCGATCACGGCGCCGGCACCGGCGACGGTGCCGTTCAGGGCCGCGACGATCGGCCGCCGACACTTGCGCATCGCGACGACCAGGCTCCCCGTCAGGCGCGTGAACTCCAGGAGCCCCTGCTGATCGCGCGCGAAGAGCTGCCCGATGATGTCCTCCACGTCGCCGCCCGAGCAGAAGCCCTTGCCGCGGCCCGTGATGACGACGGCGCGGACCCCTGGCTCGGTGTCGAGTGCGCGAAAGGTCTCGGCGAGCTCGCTGTAAACCTGGAACGTGAGCGCGTTCAGGCGGTCCGGCCGGTTCAGGGTCAGCGTCGCGACGCGGGTCTCGGGATCCAGCTCGTAGAGGAAGCTCTTGGGTTCGATGGGCATGGCGCTCTCCAGGATCAAGCGGGCAAGACCGCGGTGGCCTCGATCTCGACCTTGGCGCCCTCTTCCAGCAGCGCCTTGATCTCGACCAGCGTCATGGCCGGGTAGTGGCGGCCCATGCGCGAGCGGTACTCCGCACCCACGGCCCGGAGGCCCGCCACGTATTCGTCCTTGCTGGTCACGAAGATGGTCATGCGGGCGACGTGCTCCGGCACGCCTCCGGCGGCCTTCACCACCGTGAGCACGTTCTCGAGCGCTTGCCCGAACTGCTTGGCGAAGTCCTCGGAGACGACCTCTTGCTTCTCGTTCCAGGCGACCTGGCCGGCGACGAACAAGACCCTGCCGCCCGCGGGGGTCAGCATGCCGTTCGAGTAGCCCTTGGGGGCGCCCAGTGACTCGGGGTTCACCTGCACATGGCTCATGACAACAATCCTCCAGCGTCGATCACGATGGCCTGGCCGTTGATGCCGCCCGCCTGCTCGGCGCACAGCGACGTCACGACGAACGCCACCTCGTCCACGGAGATCAGCCGTTTCTGGTTGACGGTCCCAAGTATGGCGGCGAGGGCTCGCTCCCGGTCCATACCCGTCCGCGCCATCACTCGCGCGACGGACTCCGTCGTCATCTCCGTGTCCACGTAGCCCGGGCAGACGGCGTTGACGCTCACGCCTTTGCCGGCGTATTCGGCCGCCGCCACCCGGGTGAAGCCCAATACGGCGTGCTTCGACGCGGTGTACGCGGCGATGTACGGCGAGCCCATCCGCGAGGTGATCGACGCGACGTTGACCACGCGACCCCAGCGCCGCTCGGCCATGCCGCCGATGAACGCACGCGTGCACAAGAACGGCCCCGTCGCGTTCACCGCCATCACGCGGTTCCAGTCCTCGAGGCTGGTCGATTTGATCGGCGCCGAGGTCGCGGTCCCGGCGTTGTTCACCAAGATGTCGACGTGCCCCAGGGCGGAGCTCGCAGCCTCCTGCAAGGCCCCGACGCTGTCCTCGCGCGTCACGTCGCAAGCCGCGGCGTGAGCCTCGAAGCCGGCCCTCACGAGCTCGGCAGCGACGCTGGCCACCTGATCTTGCGAGCGCGCCGCCACCAGCACGCGGGCCCCCTGCTCGGCGAGCGCACGTGCGACCGCGGAGCCGATCCCACGGCCGCCCCCGGTCACGACGGCGGTTTTCCCCGACAGCAACATGCGGCGGGACCATCGCCGCATCCCAGCCTGGGAGCAACGCGAAGACTGCGGGGGAAGGTGTGTTTTGGCGCTTGCGTACCAGGGTGCGTCTTGGTAGGAGGCGCACGCACCTTTGCTTACTGCTTCCTACGTCCCCCGACGGGGCGAAAGTCTGGAGGTTTCCCGATGAAGATCGCATTCCTGGGCGTCGCGGCGCTCGCCACCCTGGCCCTCTTCCCTGCCTGCGCCGTCGACACGGCTCCCGACTCGGGCATCCCCGGCGAGGAGGAGCCGGCAGACGTCGGCAAGGCCGACGGCCTGAGCTCGGACAACTGGACCTACTACTCGGCCCGCCCCGACTACCGGAAGTGCATGTGGCCGATGTGCGGTGGCGTCTTCGTGAAGCGCGTGAACCAGCCCCAGACCAAGTGCGCCGACGGCAAGTGGGCCAAGGAGTGCTACGTCGCCGACCTCGACTGGAGCGCGCTCGCGCTCTCGGAGGCCGAAGAAGGCGAGGCCGACAGCCTCGCTCGCTCGGGCCAGGTCGTGCTGCGCGGCAGCATCGGCAAGGTGAACCAGAAGACGCTGAGCTACGCCGTGTTCAAGGTGAGCGAGGGTTGGCGCTCCGCTACGCAGAACGAGCCCAGCGGCATCTTCTATCGCGCGGAGAGCTCCGGCATCGTGTGCATCACGTTCCCCTGCCCGGTGGTCGAGGCCACCCGGCTGAACCGCAACCTCAAGCCCACGGCGACCTACGCCGGCGTCGATCTCACTCCCAGCGGCGCCACGGAAGAGCAACTGAATGCGGGTTGGCAGGAGCTGAACGAGAACGGCGTGATCGTCGCGGCCAAGATCGAGAAGGTCACCGGTCCCGCGGGCAGCATGGACGGCCTGAGCGCTTCGCAGTTCTACACCAAGATCAGCGCGGCCAAGGCGAACCCCTGCTTCACCAGCGGTTGCTCGGGTCAGATCTGCTCCGACACGGACGTGATGAGCACCTGCGAATGGAAGCCCGAGTACGCCTGCTACAAGCAATACGGCAAGTGCGAGCTCCAGGCCGGCGGCAAGTGCGGCTGGACGAAAACCGACGAGCTCGCCGCGTGCCTGGCGAATCCGTGAGGCTGGGTTAGTTGTCGCTACAGGTGATCCCAGGGCTCGGCTGAGCGCCGAGCGGCGCGAATCGAGCCGCTCCGTCGCACACCCAGTTGGGGACACCCCCTGAGTGCCATTTCGCGAAATCCGCGCGCCTGGCCCGGGGCTCCGCGCAAGAAGTTCGCGAAATCTGGCCGCCGGGACCAGCTCCCGGGGCGCGGCTCCGGGGCGGGCCTGTCAATCGACAGATGTGTCCGTTGATGCTGACGTCCATCATCGGAGCCGGACCAGCTTTTGCTTTACACCTCTCGCCAGGCACTGCGTGCGAGTGGGCGCGAGCGCCGAGGAGGCATCAGATGCGAGTTCGAGCAATGTTCGGCTTCGTGGCAGCAGCTGCTCTGGCAGTGGGCCTCGTCGCGTGTGACAAGAAACCCGAAGGTGGCCCTCAGCCCGCGACGAGCGGCAGCGCGGCGGGAGGCCCTGCGTTGAGCGCCGCAGCCCAAGCCGGGAAGACCATCTACGACACGCAGTGCCAGGCCTGCCACAGCATCGGCGCTGGCGACCGTGCGGGGCCGGACCTCAAGGACCTGAGCAAGCGTCGCCAGAAGGACTGGATCGTCAAGTGGATGAAGGATCCGGTCGGAATGGCCAAGGACGATCCGGTCGGCAAGGAGCTCCTGGCGAAATACAAGACCCAGATGCCCCCGCTCAACCTGACGGACGCGCAGATCGACGGCGTCATCGCGTACGTCGACACCATCAGCGCCGCGGGCGGGTTGCAGGAGAAGCTCGAGCCGGTCAAGGAGCTGACCGGAGCCGACTTCGAGCGGGCCAAGGGCATCTTCTTCCAGCGCTGCGCGGGCTGTCACGGCACGCTGCGCGCCGGTGCCACCGGTCCGAACATCCAGCCCGAGCGCACCAAGAAGCTCGGCACCACGACCATCAAGAACACGCTCATGAACGGCCTGCCCGGCGGCATGCCGCCCTGGGGCAAGATCGGCGTCTTGAACGACGAAGAGATGACGCTGATGGCCAACTACATCCAGATGCCGGTGCCCGAGCCGCCGCAGATGCCGCTGGAGAAGATCAAGGAGACCCACAAGGTGCTCGTCCCGGTCGAGCAGCGCCCGAAGAAGCCCGAGACCAAGCGCAAGTGGGAGAACTTCTTCGGCGTGGTGCTGCGTGACGCCGGCCAAGTCGCGATCCTCGACGGAGACACCAAGGAGAAGCTCGCCATCATCCCGACGGGCTACGCGGTGCACATCCTCCGCGCCTCCGTCACCGGTCGCTACTTCTACGCCGTGGGTCGTGACGGCAAGGTGAGCCTGATCGACCTCTGGACCGAGACTCCGACCCTGGTGGCGCAGGTCCAGGGTTGCGTCGAGGCGCGCAGCGTGGACGGCAGCAAGGCCAAGGGCTGGGAGGACAAGCTGGTCATCGAGGGCTGCTACTGGCCGCCGCAGTACGTGGTCTACGACGGTCTCACGCTCGAGCCGAAGGGCGTGCAGAGCGTGCTGATGCCGGCCATCGACAAGGAAGAGCTCAAGGAGAACCGCGTCGCGGCCATCGTCGCGAGCCACCACGAGCCGCTCTGGATCGCCAACCTCAAGGAGTCCGGCTTCATCGCGCTGATCGACTACAGCAAGCCCGACTTCCCCATGGTCGAGAAGCTGGCGACCCAGCGCTTCCTGCACGACGGCGGCTTCGACCACAGCAAGCGTTTCATCATGATGGCTGCCAACATGAAGAACGAGATGGTGGTCATCGACGTGAAGGAGAAGAAGTTCGTCACCAAGTTCGAGACCGGCAACAAGCCGCACCCCGGGCGCGGCGCGAACTGGCAGGACCCGCAGTACGGCTGGGTCAACGGCACCACCCACATCGGCGAGCCGAAGTTCAGCATCTACGGCGCCGATCCGGCCAAGAAGGAGCACGCCTGGAAGGTGGTGCGGGAGCTGAAGGTCGGCGGTCCCGGCAGCTTGTTCGTCAAGACTCACCCCAAGAGCCCCTGGGTGTGGATGGACTCGCCCCTCGCCAACAAGGAGGAGGAGACGCGCCAGATCTGCGTTTACTCGAAGAAAGAGGCCAAGATCGAGAAGTGCTGGACTCCGATGGATCGCGGCCGCTCGGTGCACTTCGAGTACAACAAGGACGGCACCGAGGTGTGGCTGTCCGGTTGGGACAAGAAGGGCGCGATCATCATCTACAGCGACAAGGATCTGAAGGAGATCAAGCGCATCGAGGAGGACTGGGTCGTCACGCCGACGGGCAAGTTCAACGTCTACAACACGGCGCACGACGTGTACTAGGAGTCGGATCCCACCATCCACGACGCACGGGGCCGGCTCGCTCGGCCCCGTCGTCATTTGGGGGGAGCTGTACTGACGGATCGCAGCTGACGGGATTGACGGCACGTAACTTGTAAGCAAAAGGAACAGCATGTTGATGGTCAGCGACCTGTTGCGCGCGGCTCGTGATCCGAAAGCGATCGCGGAGCTCGAGCGCAGGTCTCCCGACCGTTACGCGAGCCCCGAACGCGGCGTGCCGGTGGTGGTCTGGAACGTCGTCGGGCACTGCAACCTGTCCTGTCCGCACTGCTACGCCTCGGCGGCCAAACGACCGTCACCCCGCGATCTGTCTCCGGCGGAGGGGCTCGCGCTGCTCGACGAGCTCGCACGGGCGGGCACGAAGGTCGTGATCTTCAGCGGCGGCGAGCCGCTCTTGCGCGAGGATCTGTTCGACCTGATCGCCCACGCCAAGGGCCTCGGTCTCGTGCCTCAGCTCTCCAGCAACGGCGTGTTCATCGACGACGCCGTCGCGGCTCGATTGAAGCACGCAGGCGTCCAGTACGTCGGCATCAGCATCGACGGCATGCGGGACTTCAACGACCGCTACCGCGGTCTGCCGGGCGGGTTTTCGCGCGCGACGGCGGGAATCGTCGCCTCCAAGCGAGCGGGTATCAAGACGGGCTTGCGCATCACGCTCTCCAAGATCAACCGGGCCGAGCTCGACCCGCTCCTGGATCATGCCAGCGAGATCGGTGTGGACCGCTTCTACGTGTCGCACCTCCTGTACTCCGGGCGCGCCTTCCGCATGGGCGAGGACGACCTCTCGCCGGCAGAGTCGCGCGCGGCGCTGTCCCAGCTGTTCGAGCGTGCGCTCCGCCAGCTACAGGCGGCCAAGGGCCCGGACATCGTCACCGGCGGCAACGACTCGGACGGGCCGGCGCTCTTGCTGTTCGTCGAGCAGCGCTTCGGGCGCGCTGCGGCAGCTCGGCTGGAGCGGCTCTTGGTGCTGCGCGGGGGCAACTCCGCGGGCGAGAAGATCCTCAACGTCGACCACCTCGGCCGCGTGCACCCGGACCAGTTCTGGCAGGCGGCCACGCTGGGCGACGTGCGCGAGCAGTCGTTCGCCGAGATCCTGGCGCACCCGCTGCGCGCCGAGCTCGCCGAGCGGACGCGGCACCTGAAGGGGCGATGCGGCAGCTGCCGCTTCCTCGCGCTCTGTCGCGGCTCGCACCGCGAGCGCGCGTTGGTCCAGCACGGCGACGCTTGGGCTCCGGATCCGGCTTGTCTGATGACGGACGCCGAGATCGGCACCGCCGTACAGGAGGCACGGACGTCAGCATGAAATCCACGAGTCTCCTCGCCGTCTTGCTCCTGGGCGCTTGCCAATCGCCAGCTCCGACTCCGGCTCCGGCGGCTGCTGCCTCCGCCGAGCCGCCCCCCGCCGCCGCGGCGGCGCCCGCCCTGCCGGGTGGCATCGGCTCGCGCGTGTTCGTGGTCGAACGCGAGACCGAGAGCCTGGGTGTCTACGACCTCTCGACCAAGACCTACCAGGCTTCTCTGATCAAGGGCCTGGGCAACATGCGCCATGCGACGATGACGTTCTCGTCGGACCTGCGCTGGGGTTACGTGGCCACGCGCAGCGGCAAGCTGAGTCGCATCGACCTAGCGAAGGTCGAGCGCGCGGGCGACGTCGAGGTGTCCAAGAACAGCATCGACATCGCCATCAGCCAGGATGGCCGCTACGTGGCGACCGCGGAGTATCAGCCCGGCGGCGTGACCATCCTGGACGCCCAGACCCTGGAGGTGAAGCAGCGCCTGCCGGCGGAGATCGAGAAGAACGGGAAGAAGACCACGTCGCGTGTCACCGGCGTGGTGGACGCTCCGGGCAACCGCTTCGTCTGTGTGCTGATCGAGGGCGCAGAGATCTGGGTCATCGACGCCTCCGGGACCGAGCCGAAGGTCGAGCGCAAGGTGAAGACCAGCACCGACGAGCCCTACGACGCGATGATCACCCCGGACGGGCGCTGGTACGTGGTCGGCCACATGGGCAGCGAGCACGTGTCGGTGCTCGACCTCCGGAACCCGGACGCAGGCGTGAAGGAGATCAGCCTGCGCGACCCGAAGCAGAAGTTCGTCAAGGGCGCGCCGGTCAAGCTGCCGCACATGGCCTCGTGGGCGGTGGCGGGCAGCAGCGTGTTCGTCCCGCTGGTCGGCGAGCCGCGCATGGTCGTGCTCGATCGCGACACCTGGGCGTTCAAGAGGAGCGTGCCCGTGCGCGGGCACCCGGTCTACTCCGTGGCTTCGCCGACGGGTAGCGAGATCTGGGTGAGCTTCTCCGGCGAGCCGCACGACGCATTCCTCGAGGTCATCGACGCCGACAAGCTCGAGGTGAAGAAGAGCATCCAGGTCGGCGGTCGGGTCTACCACCTCGATTTCACGCCACGCGGCGCCTACGTCGTGGTGAGCGCCAACAAGGACAACAAGCTCGCGCTGGTCGACGCCAGCACCTACGCCATCGTCGACCAGGAAACCGTCAACTCTCCGTCCGGCGTCTTCGGCGCCTGGCGCGCGTTCAGGATCGGTCTGTGATGCAAACTTCGACCAACGAGACTGCCCTCTCCCTCGAACAGGAGAACGCGCTCGCGCACGCCGTGCAGTCGAACGTGCCGTTCGTGAGCCGACCCTTCGCGGAGCTCGGCAAGAGCCTCGGTATCACGGAGCGGGAGGTGCTCGCGCAGCACGAGCGCTGGCGCGGCGAGGCGAAGCTCCGAGAGATCTCCGCCATCCTCGAGGGCAGCGCGCTCGGCTACGACAGCGCGCTGGTCGCCGGGCAGGTGCCGGTGGAGCGGCTCGACGAGGTGGCGGAGATCGTCAACGGTCACCCCACCGTGACCCACAACTACCTGCGCAACCACGCCTACAACCTCTGGTTCACCATCGCGGTGCCGCACCAGATGGGGCTCGAGAAGACGCTCTCGCTGTTGGCCGCGCGCGCGGGTGTGGAGCGGTTCCACGCCCTCCGCCGCACCCACACCTTCAAGGTGGGGGTCAACTTCGACCTGCTCTCGAAGACCAGCACCACGCCCGTGGTGAAGCTCGAGGCGGCGGTGCCGGTGTTGCCGAGCGCGCGGGACGAGCTCCTGTTCCGCGCCATCCAGACGCCGCTGCCGCTCGGGGAGCAGCCCTTCGCGCTGCTCGGGCAGCGCTTCGGCGTGAGCGAGGAGGAGCTCTGCGCCTTCGCCCGGAGTCACCTCGGCAACGCGATGCGACGCTACGTGGCCACCTTCCGTCATCGCCAGCTCGGCGTCAGCGGCAACGGCATGGTGGTCTGGCAGGTGCCCGACTCGGAGCTGCCGCGTCTCGGACCGCAGCTCGCGCAGGCGCCGGAGGTGAGCCACTGCTACGCACGCAACGCCATTCCCGGCTTCCCGTACACGCTCTACAGCATGCTGCACGGTCCCAACGAGGACGCCTGTCGGGACATCGCCGCGGGCATCGCGCGACGGCTCGGCGTCCCCGAGTACCTCATCTTGTTCAGCTCGCGCGAGTACAAGAAGTGCCGGCTGCGCTACTTCTTGCCGGAGCTCGATGCCTGGTGGCAGGAGCACACCGGCGCGCGCCCGAGCTGAGCCCGTAAAATTCCCACCGGGCTCGGGCGTTCGCGCAACCCTTGCAGCGCGCGCAGGCGCCGGATGCGTGGATTTCGCTGGCACACCGGTTGCGTGCCGATCGGCATGGCCCGCGCGAAGCTCCTGGGACTCCTGCTGTCCGCAATGTCGCTCGGCGTGTCACCTTCGGCCCGAGCTCAGACCGCGGAGGCGCGCCCCGACCTGATCATCGGGGCGCTCGCCCTCAGCCACGATCGAGCTGCGCCGGACAGCGCCGTCCAGGTGGAGCTGAGCGTGGAGAATCGGGGCACGCTCGACGCGGGGCCGTTCCGCGTGGCCATCTACCACAGCGACGGCTTGGTGGTGCCCAAGCGCGGCAACGTCACCCGCATCGGAGCGCTGCTGGTCGACTCCGGGCTCCGGGCGGGGAAGAAGGCCAGCTTCTCCGCGCGGGTGGTGCTCCCGCCTTGCGAGAAGTGTCGCCCCGGCAGCTTGTACGCGTTCGCGGACGCCTGGGGCACGGTGCTCGAGTCGTCCGAAGAGAACAACTTCAAGGCGGTGCCCATCGCCATCGATCCGGGGTTCCGTCCCAACCTGCGCGTGGGGAGCGTGAAGCTGACTCCGGATCGCGGTCCCGCGGCGCGCGAGGTGCTGCTCTCGGCGGTGGTCGAGAACACCACGGCGTTCGCAGCGCTGGGCCCCTTCCGGCTCGGCGTCTACTGCTCCGACGATGCCGAGATGACCAAGAGCGACCTGCTCCTGTCCGCCTGGATTCATCAGGGCCTGGCCGCCCAAGGCCGGCTGGCGATCACGCGCAAGGTGACCGTGGACACCCGCTGCCCGGTTCGCGGCCAGCATGTCGAGCTGGGCGTGGTCGCCGACGTCGAGGGCTCCGTGGCGGAGGCGGACGAGGGCGACAACTCCGAGTCGGCGCCGTATTGGGTGTTCCGCTCCCCCGATCTGGTCCCCGGGCAGCTGGCCATCAGCCGAGACGCGGCAGCGCCCGGTTCGCGCGTGGTGATCTCCTACCGCGTGCAGAACCAAGGCAAGTCGGCGGCCCTGCCGTTCAAAGTTGGCGCCTATCTCTCCAAGGACGCGACCATCACCGCGACGGACAAGCTGATCGACACCTTCGAGATCGAGGGTCTGGCGGCGCAGACGACGAGCGGCACGTTGCACCACGAGCTCACGGTGCCGGAGCTGGCGAGCGGCTCCTACTTCGTCGGAGTGATCGTGGACGTGGACGACCAGAACGGCGAGCTCCGGGAACGCAACAACCTGAAGGCCGTTCCCCTCAGCGTGCGCCGGGTCGACATCACGGACCGCTACTTCTTCCTCGACAAGTCGTCGGCGCTCGCCGGCGATCCGCTCGAGCTCAGGTTCTCGCTCCGCAATACCGGCAGCGACACCAGCGGGCCGTTCAAGGTCGCCTTCTATTACTCCCAGGACCCACGCCTCGACTCCAAGGACGAGCTCCTCGCGAGCTTCGAGCTGAAGAAGCTCGCGAAGGGCTCGGAGGCCGGCGAGCACGTGCTCGCGGGCAAGGTTCCCGCGGGCGCCGCCGAGGGCTACCGCTACGTGCTGATGAGCATGGACGACGGGGACGCCGTGGCCGAGACCGACGAGCACGACAACATCGCCCTGCGCCCCGTGCTCATCCGCCGGAAATGACCCAGGTTCCGGGCGGTGTACGGAATTCGACCGGGGTGTGCCCGATCATGACATCCGTCAATGACCCGGGGCCCGCAGGGCGGCACGCTGGCCCCAAATGGCATCGATTCTCGTGGATTGGGGTGACCTGACCGCGCTGACGCCCCTCATCGAGCGGAGGCGCGAGTTTCTGGACGCGTGGCGGCAGGTTTGCGCGAGCGAGCTGGGCGGCACGCTGGACATCGAGGACAAGGACTTCGACGGGGCGTTCGAGAGCGAGCTGGCGCGGCTCGCCGATCCGGAGGTCGGGCGTTCGTCGGCACGGGTCGACGCGGCGCTGCAGGCGACCGCAGCTTGTCTGGCGCGCCGGGGCGTCCCGCTCTCCCACCTGCTCGCGCTGTCTGCTTGCGGAGCAGCGGCAGCCCAAGACGTGCTCGGGGACGACCTCACCCCCGACATGCTCAAGTCGCTGAACACCCTTCAGGCCCTCCGCGCGAAGGTCTACGCGCGCGCTTACCGTGAGTACGGGGAGAACGACCGCGGGCGCTGCGGACAGCCACTGGTCCCGCTGCGTCGAAACGGAACAGACGCCGCCGGCGGGCGACCGATTCTGGTCGGCCGGAGCCCGGCGCTCCAGCGTGCGCGCGAGGCCGCCGAGCTCGCCGCCAAGAGCCGGCGCGACGTGCTCATCACGGGTGAAGACGGCGCGGGCAAGGAGACGTTGGCGCGCCTCATCCACGAGCTTGCGGGTGAGGAGCGCTCGGCGTTCGTCCCCGTGAACTGCGCCGGCCTGCCAACGAACCTGGCGCAGAGCGAGCTGTTCGGGCACGCGCGCAACGGTGCGGGGCAGGAGTACGCCGGGCTGTTCCGCGCCGCCTCGCGCGGGACGCTCTTCCTCAGGGAGATCACCGAGCTTTCCCCGGAGGTCCAGGCGAAGCTCGTGCGCGTGCTCGACGAGCGAATGATCCGGCCGGTGGCCGCGTCCAGCGACGTGCCCATCGACGTCCGGGTGGTGGCTTCGACCAGCCGAGACATCGAGTCGGTGATCGCTCGCGGCGAGCTGCGCAGCGACCTGTTGGGCAAGCTCCGGAGCTCGACCATCCACATCGCGCCTTTGCGGGAGCGCAGCGAGGACATCGCGCCGCTGGTCGAGCACTTCTTGACCACGTTCTGCCACCGTCGCTGCGGCTGCATCTGGGGCGTCTCGCAGCGCGCGCTCGACGTGCTGCTCGCGGCCCACTGGCCCGCCAACGTCCGCGAGCTTCGTAACGCCATCGAGCACGCGGTCACCACCGGCGAGGGCGGCTTGATCGAAGCTCGGGACCTGCCGAGCTACCTGGGTCGAAGCGCCGAGGCTTCGCCGTCGCGCGAGGCCAACGCCAGCGATCTGCCGAGCCTGGCCGAGGCGGAGACTCAGCTGATCCGCACGACGCTCGGGCATTTCGGCGGTAACAAGGTCCGCGCCGCGATGTCGCTCGGGATCTCGCGTCACAAGCTCTACGACCGCCTGCGCAAGCTCGGCATCCAGTGAGCGTCGACTCCCAGTGAGAGTCGAGTCATGGCCCGGAAGGCGCGGGAGCGCTCTGGGGCCCGCGCACCTTGGCGAGCCAGAGCCCTGCCCCGGCCAGCGCGAGCAGCACCGCGCCGAGCATGAAGAGGATCACCGGGATCAAGAGCAAGCGCCTGGGGCGACCGGGAGGCGCGGGCGCGCGCACGGGGACCGCCGCCGGCGCGTGCGGGCGCGGCATCGGAAGCGGGGCGGCGGCGTGGGTTGGCGCCGGTGCGGGGGTTGGGGTCGGAGCGGAAGGAGCGCTCGGCGCAGGGGCGGGGATTGCCGCCGCAGCCTCCGCCTGAGCCATGCGCTCGCGCACCGTGCGCAGCGCGGCCGCGTCCTCCGGGGAACCGTAGACCCGCGTCGCTCCCAGGCCCACCGGCTGGCGGCGTGCGCTGGCTGGGGCGACGGCCTCCGAGGCGATCGCGGGCGGAGCCGGCTCTGGCTGAACGACGGCCGGTGAGCGCGGCTTGTCCGAGACCGGGGACGAGGCCAGCGGCTCCGGCCCATCCATCACCAGCGTGCTGCCGAGCGCATCCATGCGCTTGAGCGCCTGCCGCACTGCCTGCTGCATCTCCCGCGCGCTCTGCCAGCGCCGAGCCTGATCGAACTCCAGCGCGCGGTCGACGACATCGACGACGGACTTCGGCAGGCTGGGCAGCACGCTGCCGATGGAGCGCGCCGGCTCCGACACCGCCGCGATGATGCGGTCTTGTGGCGTCGCGCCTTCGTGTACGGGACGGCCGACCAGGAGCTGGAACATGGTCGCGCCCACCGCGTAGAGGTCGGTGCGCGCGTCCACCTTCCCCCATTGCCCGGCCGCCTGCTCGGGCGCCATGAAGGCCGCCGAGCCCAGGAGATGTCCCGCGCTGGTGAGCGCGCCGGTCAGGTTCGCCTCCGCGACGCGCGCGATGCCGAAGTCGACCACCTTGATGCCGCGGTTCGACGTCAAGAACACGTTGCCGGGCTTGATGTCGCGGTGAATCACGCCCTTTTCGTGCGCCAGGGAGAGCACGTCCAGCACGCCGTCGGCGCTGGTCAGCACGAGCTTCGGGTCGAGGCGCCCGCCGCGCTCCCGCCGGAGGTCCGCGAGCGTCTTTCCCTCCAAGAGCTCCATCACCAGGAACACCAGCCCGTCGTCCGTCACGTCGTCGTCGAAGACCTGTACCGCGCCCGGGTGGCCGATGCTGTTGGCGGCGTAGCCCTCGCGCAGGAAGCGCTTCCGGACCTCGTCGTTCGACGACAGCTCGGGGAACAGCAGCTTGATGGCCACGCGGTTCTTGTTGCGATGGGTCGCGGCGTACACCCAGGCCATGCCGCCGACACCCAGGAGCGCGTCCAAGCGCCACTTGTCTTTGAGCACGGAGCCGACGCGTCCGGCTCCGGCTTGATTCGCGCGGGATGCCACCGAGAGTCGAGTATACTCGGGGTCGGCCGCGCTCCGCGATTGACGCTCGAGGGCGCGGGTGTGAGCTTCTCTTCGATGCCGTGCGCGCTCGTGGAGATCCGGCTGCCGAGCCTCCCGCTCGGCAGTTCTGCGGATGGCGGTGCGTGGGTCCGCTTTCCGAAACAGAGCGCGGCGCCGCAGAGCGATGACTGGCAGGAGATCTCTCTGCGCTCGGACCAGGCGCTGCGGCTCGGGCCGGGCGGCGAGCCGCCGGAAGCGCTGCCCATCCCCAAGCTCGTGCGCGTGATCGACGCCCACGGGGCCGTGGTCGGGCTCCTGCCGGGCGCGGACGCGGATCTCTTGGTGCGGACGCGCCTCGCCGATGGCAGCGAGACCTTCGACCTGAGAGGCGCGCACGCTGCTCGACCGCTCGCGGCGCTGCGGGCGCTGGTCGATGGGCGCTACGCCGTCGTGGACGCCGCCGACCCCGCGCAGCCGTGCCCGATCTGGGATCTGGGCGCCGCGACCCAGCTCGGCGCGTGGTCGGCTCGGAAGAGCGAGCAGCTCTTCTGGGCTTTGGACGGCGAGCGCGTCTACGCGAGCAGCGCGAAGACCTCCGCCTGGAGTCGCAGCGGAGCGGCGCTCTGGAGCGTGCCGCTCCGCAGCCGGCCTTCGGCGGGGATCGCCGCTTTTGCCGGCGACGTGTGGTTGGTCGTACCGACCGACAAAGGACAAGAGCTCGTGTGTCTGGACGGCGAGTCGGGCGAGGTGACGCGCCGCGCCCGGGTTCCAGCCGTGCACGCGCTCGTCGCCACCGACCACGGTCTCGTGGTGGGCCACGAGCTGGGCGTTTGGCTGGTGCGCGCGCGCGCGGGGCGGCCGTCGACCTTGCTCAAGGCGCGGGTGGACGCGGTGATGACCGACGGCCGAGGCTTTGCCGCGCTCGCCCGTGACACGCAGCAGCTCTTCGCGGCGAGCTCGTTTCGCAGCACACCGGTCCCGATTACGCTGTCGCCGGAGGCGGTGGGCGAGCTCGACCTCTGGTTCGTGGCCTCGGGGCACGCGGCGCTGCGTCCGGCGACCGAGCTGGAAGAAGAGCGCACCGCCGCCTTGCTCGGGGACGAGCGTTCGCCGCGCATGGGGCGCGTGCTCTGCTGGATCCCGCTGGCGTTGCCCCGAAAGACCAGCGACCTCCGCGCCGGGCGCTGGGTCGCCGAGCTCGCCAATGACCAAGTGAGATTGAGAGCGGCCGGCGAGCGGGTCCTGGGGACGGTGGCCGAGCTCCCCGAGCTCGAGCTGTCCGACGCCGATCGCCGGCTCGCGTCGGCGCTCGAGCGCCAGGGCATCGTGCCGAAGAGCTGGCGCTCGAGGCTCCAGGCGGCGCTCTTGAAGGGCGAGACCACGAAGCTCGGCTCGCTACTCGGCGAAGTGTTCGCCGACGCGCCGGACAAAGGCCATCGGCTCGGTTTCCTGCGCTGCGAGCGCCTGCGCCAGCGCGGCGCTGCCGGGCTCACGGCGGACCTCGAACGCTTGCTCAGGGACGAACCGGTGAGAGTCCGTCAGGTAGAGCTCTCGCCGACCGAGACCACGCTGGTCTTCGCTCGGGGCAAGGAGCAAGAGCGCGTCGAGCTCGCCGGGAGCGACGATCCGCTGGCTCTGGCGCGCGCGCTGAATCAGGCCCTCGAGGGCGCCGGCGCCGTGCGGCGGCTGCTCGTCCTCGAGAGCGAGCCCGCCGAGCGCGCGTTCCTGCTCTGGGATCCGAGCAAGGCTACCGGCCTCAAGCGCAGCGGCGTCAAGGGCGTGGGGAAGCCCGCCTGAGGCGAAATCCGAGCGAACCCGTCGTTCAGCTTGTGTCGGCTGTCCCGGCAGCTCAAAATCCAGAGCATGCGCTGGGCCAACCTAGGGGCGTGTTTCGTGGTGCTCGGATGCAGCAACGTGCTCGGCTACGACGAAGTGTCGTTCAGTGACGCGGGCACGCAGTCGAGCGGCGGCAGCGCGGGCACGGGCGGCGCTGCCGCGGGCGGCGGTGCTCCAGCCGGCGGCGGTGCTCCAGCCGGCGGTGGCGCTCCCGCGGGAGGAGGCGCCGCGGGCACCGGCACGGGCGCGAGCGGCGGTACCCCGGCCGGCGGTGGCGCCCCGGGCGGCGGCGGGGCCAGCAGCGATCCGTTGGAGAGCTACCGGCAGAAGTGCGTCGATCAGATCAACACCTACCGCGCGACCTTGAGCCTGCCGCCGTACCAGCGCTGGACCAGCGCCGAGACCTGCACCGACGGCGAAGCCAAGAGCGACAGCCAGACCGGACAGGCGCATGGAGCGTTTCCGTCCTGCGGGGAGTCGGCGCAGAACGAGTGCCCCGGCTATCCGGGGCTCGACTCCACCGTGACGACGTGCCTCGCACAGATGTGGGCCGAGGGACCAGGCGCCGACTTCCAGAAACACGGCCACTACATCAACATGTCGAGCACGAAGTACAGCAAGGTCGCGTGCGGTTTCTACCAGACGAGCGGCGGCTCGGTGTGGGCGATCCAGAATTTCCAGTGAGCTAGGCCGCTGCGGGGGCCGCCTTGCGGCGGCGGCGGACCAACAGCCAAATCACCGTGGCCAAAACCGCCACGGAGATCACCGGCAGGATCACCACGGCGATGAACAGTCCGATGGCGAGCGCGTCCTCGACGAAGCTCACCAAGGGGTTGGCGATGCCAGCCGTGGTCGCCGACGACGCCGCGCGGAGCGCGGACTTGGCCGCGTGCGGCCCGAGCGCCACCGGTGCGCCGACACAGAGGCCGATGACCAGGGCCACCAGCGGGTCCTTCACCTGGTAGAGCGCGGACGCGGCCAGGAGCGCGCCGGCCGCCGGGCGTACGACGGTCGAGATCACGTCGAGCGCATGATCGATCGCGGGGACCTTGTCCGCGACGATTTCGGCGATGGTCGCCACTCCGAACAGCACCAGGGCCGGCGTCGACGAGACGAAGCCGAACGCCTCGCCGAGCTCCAGCACGCCCAGGCGCGCGAGCCCGCCCGCCAGGAGCAGCGGCAGCCAAGCGCGCAGACCCGCCGTGGCGGCCAGGCCGATACCGAGCGCCACGGCGGTGACCAAGCCCCAAATTTCACCCAGCTCCACGGCCGCTCAAGCTTGGGCCATACTCCACCGATTTCAAGGGGCGCGCCCGCTACTGTGCGCAACCGAGGGCGACGTCCGGCTCTTTTCGGTGCGGATAGGTGAACTTGGCGACGTAGTCGAAGGCCCCGCCGCGGACCTCGAAGTCGATGCTGCCGTCCAGAGTGCCGGACGAGCTCGACGCCTTGTACTGCATGGCCCAGTTCTTCATCACGATGCTCTGTCCGGTGCTGGCGCTGCCGGTGACCTTGACCAGCTGCATGTCCATCGGCCCGGACTCCAGGAATTGAGCCAGGAGGGTGGCCGGGCTGTCGAGCTCGTAGGAGATGGTGCTGCTCTCGCGCTCGTCGTTCATCCAGATCTTCGACTCGATCAGGATGCTCGCGCCGAGGTTCTTGGCGATGGTCTGGAGGTCGGTCTGGATCTTGCCGTCCGCGCCGGCCTCGAGCCCCAGCAGCTCGAAGGCGTTGCCAGTGCCCTCGAACTCGATCGACAGGCTGGTCTTGGCCTTGCCGCTGGTGCTGACGGATGCCGACGCCTCGATGGTCGCGTGAGTGAAGTAGTTCGCGAGGTTGAAGAGGTCGAAGTCGATGACGTCGCCGGCTTTGCCGAAGCTCGTGTCCTTGGCGAGCCTGAGCGTGAGCTGCATCTGCGTTCCGGCCAGGTAGCGTCCCTGTCCCGTGTACACGAAGCCGCTGGGCGAGGTCGAGTTGCCCGACGCGGCGTTGACCAGCACCTCCACCAGCGTGATGGTGAACGCCGCCGACAGACCCCCGCAGATCACCATCTCGTGGCAGCTGTCCTCGAAGTCTCGCGCGATCTGCAGCTCGGCTTCGACGTCGCCGGTGACGCACGCCTCGATGCCCGGGTGCGCCGGATCGTCGAGGGCGTTCACGGGCGGCGCCGTGTTCTCGGGGTCCTGGGGTCCCTGCGGCAGGTTGCAGCCGCCGCTCTGCAGGGCGGAGAGGAGGGCGAGGGTGGCGAGCGGTCGGCGAAGCATTCGGTGTCTCCTGAGGTCGAAGCGAAGTGTTCAGCTTGGTGCTACGGCGGCTCGATTCAGCGGCTTCCCCGTGACGAATCTGGGTGTCTTTTCAACGGGTTCGCGCTGTGAACCGGCGTTGCCGGGTGTGGTGGGTTTGCGACAGCAGCGCTTCCAAGGCTCGCCTCACTCGTGAGAAACCGTCAGCGTGCGCGAGTCCAGCCCACCCGAAGCGAGCGCCTGGTCGTCGAGCCCGACGGCGCTCTTGCTCGGCGTGTACGTGGTCGCGCACGTCGCCATGATGCTGACCGGCGGGCGCGCGGAGATCGCTTCGGCCTCCAGCGAGACGCTGATGAAGTTCGGCGCGAGCTACGCGCCGCTGGTGCGGGAGGGACAGCTGCACCGGCTGGTGGCGTCGATGTTCCTGCACATCGGCCTCTTGCACCTGTGTTTGAACTCCGCGGCCCTGGTGTCCATCGGGCCGACGCTGGAGCGTGACTACGGTCGACTGCGCTTCGTCGCCATCTACCTCGCCTCCGGCCTGGTGGGCTCGGTTGCCTCGGTGCTGTGGCACCTCGAAAACCCAGTGGTGTCGGCCGGAGCGTCGGGCGCGTTGTGCGGGGCCATCGCGGCCGGCGCCGTGCGCGCGCACCTGGCCGGCCGAGAGCGCGCGGGCGAGCGCCGCATGCTGGTGTCCTGGGCCATCGCGACCTTGGCCTTTGGCGTGCTGGTCCAAGCCGACAACGCAGCACACCTCGGCGGGCTCGCGTCGGGCGCGCTCTTCGGCTTCCTCGCGCGCCGAGGGGCACCGCGGCGGGAGCCGACTCAGGGCCCGGCCGCGCTGGTGCTCGCGGTCGTGCTCTTGGCGTTCGGCGGCTCGGTGCTGGCGCGGGAGCGCTCCGAGACCGCACCCAGCCTGGTCAATCGCGGTGTCGAGCTCGCGCAGGGGGGCGACCTCGATCGGGCCATCTCGGCCTACCGGCGCGCGCTCCAGCTCGAGCCCCGGGACGCCATCGCGCACTACGATCTCGGCCTCGCGCTGCAGCGGAAGGAGGATTGGGAGGGCGCCATCTTCCACCTTTCCCGCGCCCTGGAGCTCGAGCCCGACGAGCAGCACCGGCGCGCGCTGGTGGGCGCGCACGTCAACCACGGAGTGTCGCTGTCGGAGCGCGGCGACGTGTCCGGCGCCATCGCCGCCTACCGGCGTGCGCTCGAGCTGGACGACCAAAACGCCAACGCGCACCGCAATCTCGGGCTCGCGCTCGAGAAGTCCGGAGATCGCCCGGGCAGCATTTCGGCGCTGCGGCGCGCCGTGGAGCTCGCCCCGAACCCAGAGATGAAGGGCACGCTGGCTTCGCTCTTGACGAACGACGCCCTCGATCTGGCAGCCGCGAAGCAACACATTCAGGCCGTCGCGCGCTACCGGGAGTCCATCAGCCTCGACCCCACGGAATGGCGCACCCACTTCAACCTGGGCCTGTCCTTGCTCGAGCTCGGCGACGCCCAGGGCGCGGTCTCGGCGCTCGAGCAGGCTCAGGAGCTGGAAGACTCCGAGGTGGTGCGCGCGCTCCTGTCGCGAGCCATCGAGGCTCGCCGCGACGCGCGCGTCGACGCGGGCGATCTGAGCGGTGCCCTGGACGACCTGGGGCGTGCGACCCTCATGCGCCTGCAATCCCCGCGGGACGCCGGCGACTAGATGAGCGACCGCTCATCGGCGACGAGAAGTTGCGCCACGACGCCACGACGCAACGACGCCACGAGCAGAACTCGAGATGATGGCGCGAAACGCGCCGAGAACTTCTGAGTTCTGCAAGGACAAGGACTGCCGCTTCCAGGTGGCGTCCGTGGCGCCGTGGCGTCGTGGCGAAGAGACTCGGCTTGCCGAGACGTGGATGCATGACCCGAGTGGGCACGAGCGCGAGAGGGCGTGCCGTGTCGGCGATGCGTGGCCGACGATCTACGGGAGCGCCTTCGGCTCACCCTGGTGGTCCTCGCCGACCGAGAGCCGAGCCTCCTGGCCTTTCTCCAGCACCGCCCAGCGCAGGCGCTCTGCGCTGGGCTTGTCGACGGGCCCGAGCACCAGGGAGAATTTCCGCGCTCCCGCGGCCCGGGTCTCGAACAGCTTGGCGCCCACGTCGGCCAGGGTGAAGCGTTTGCGCAGCTCGGAGAGCTCCGCGACGCTCGCGGCCCGGCCGAGCTCGACCCAGTGGGCATCCTCGAGGAACACCGACACCACGCCCAGCGCCTCGTCCTTCGGCGTCTTCGGCTTGAGCGAGAGACCTCGGCACAGCACCGTCGGGTTGATTTGAACCGGGCTTCGCCACTCGCCGATGGGCGCGGCGCCAGCAGCGCGGGGGCGCACCTCCAGGACGAAGCCAGTGAGCAGGTCCTGGGCGTTCGCGACCAGCGGCAGCATCGACCAGAGCTCGGCCTCGTCGGCCTTGGCGTGAGCCGGCACGCAGGCAGGCTCGCCGCTGCCGACCCGCACGCACAGCTCGAGACCACCCGGGCCGGCCGCGCGCTGGGCCCTCGCCCCGGCCTCCGTGGGCGCGAAGGCGCCGAGCCGCAGCCGGTAGCGGCTGGCGGCGAGGTCACTCGCGGAGCAGCTGATGCACTTCCGGCCCGAGCTGCACGACGAGAGCTCGGCCTTGGCAGCGCTGCAGCGCTCGCCCGCGCAGCAGCCCGCTCCGCAGCCGAGCACCGGCGGCAGCGCGATCGCCTCCGGCGCCGGGGCCGCGGCGTCCATCCGAGGCGCCGCGGGCTCGCCGGTCGGGACGGCGCCGCCGGGCCCGGCCTCGGGCTTCTTCCCCAAGAGCAGCACGGCGGCCGCGGCGGCGCCGACTGCCGCCGCGAGCGCGTGAGTGAGCCAAGGGTTTCGGCGGCCCCGCTCGTCGGCGAGCGAGACCACGCGGGGGTCACGGGTGGTGACCGGGCCAGCGGCAGGCGGTGCTTCGCCTCGCGGCCGGAGCTCGCGCAAGCTCTCCGGCAGCTCGCCCTCGTACTCGACGCCTTCCTCTTCCGCTTTGCGAGCGGATGCCGCGCTGGTTGGCAAGAGCTCTCCCTTCGCCTCGAAGGCGTCCGCGAGCAGCTCTTCGACACGCGCTTCCTGGTCGTCTCTCTTGCTCGTCATGGGACGTTCTCCTGGCCGATGCGTCCGGTCACGAACTCGGTGAGCTTCTTCAGGGCCCGGCTGCGGATGGCGCGGATGTTCTCGTTGGTGGTGCCCCAGCGTGCCGCGAGCTCCGCCGAAACGGCGTTGGGCAAGCGCTGGTGCTCGCCTGCGCGGTGATAGAGCGCGGTGACCCGGAGCACGTCTTGCTCGCGTTCGCTCAGCGACTCGAGGCCCGCGCTGACCAGGTCGAGCTCACGCGACTCGCTCGGCTCGGCGTCGATGCCGTCACACGCCACGCGTTCGAGGTAGGGGCTGGCGGACACTTCGCGGAAGCGCTCGAGCTGATCGGCGAGCAGGTTGTGCGCCACCCGCCCCAGCCAGGCGCGCGTGCGATGGCGCTCGTGCTCTCTGTCCTCGACGTCGCCGCGCTGAAAGGTGTGCGCGCGCTCGAAGGCGCGGTGGAAGGTCTCCTGCACCAGATCCTCCGCGCTGATGCCCGCCAGTGACAGGAGCTTGGCTTCTCGCTGCCGCAGCGCGCCGTACAAGTAGCGAACGTGGCGGGCATAGAACGTCGCTTGCGCTTCGTTCCTGGCGACGCGATCCGAAGCGTTCGACGCGATGGCGGCGAGCAGATCTGCGTCGCTGGGCTCGGCGTCGTTCGTCATCGCGGGAAGGGCTGTAGCACCGTCTTACGCGGAACCGTGACAGCGCGTCCAATCGCTGAAAAACACGCTGGTCTGGTCGCGCCGGACGCTGCCCGACACCCCGGCGGAGGGTGTCACGCTTCCCCGTATCCGCTGCGAGATGGAAAAGCTCCGCAGCGTCTTCTTCCTGGTCGCCTTCGTCACCGCTTGCTCCCCCCGTGCCCCCGAGCTCCGCGTCGCGGCGCCGGACGCGCCTTCGGTCGCGGTCGAGTCGGCGAAGCTCGCGAAGGTCACGGCGCCGCGGCTCTCGCCGTCCTTGCCGGAGAAACCGCCCGCGCCGGAAGCGCCCGAGCCCGAGCAGTGCAAGCTCGAGGTGAAGGAGAAGCACCCGGCGGGCTTCTACCCGTCCGACGCCTGGCCCAAAGGCGAGGTCGTGCTGACCTTCGACGACGGTCCGCATCCCGGCAAGACCCCGAAGGTGCTCGAGCTCCTGAAGAAGCACCAGATGCCGGCGACCTTCTTCCTGGTTGGAAAGAACATCGACAAGCGCACCTATACGCTGGTGCAACGCATGGTCGCGGAAGGGCACACGCTCGGTACCCACAGCTACAACCACGACGTGGGCATGGCGGTGCGCAACCTCGGCGAGCGGAGCGTCGAGTACATCCGCGGCCAGCACGAGACGACCCGGGTCCTGATCGAGCTCGCGCTGGTGGCGACGTCGCCGGAGGACTTCGACGCGCTGTTCGTGCGCGTGTTCGAGGAAAAGGCCGGCACCTACCTGCCGGCGGGCTCGCTCAGGACCAAATGGCGCGCCTTCGCCGAGCGCCACACCGAGGTGCTCGCCGAGCGTGGCGGTCGCCCGTACCCCATGATCTTCTCGCGCCCGCCCGCCGGAACGCCCTACGTGGGCCTCTCCACGCCGGACCAGAAGAAGCTCTACGACGCCGCGCTCGGCCGGCTCGGCTTGCTGAACGTGATGTGGCACGGCGAGTCGGGCGACACGAACCCGAATCGGAAGCACGAGCTCGGCTTCCTGACCGACAACCTGGCGCGGTTCTCACGCAAGGGCGGCGTGCTCCTGATCCACGACTACATCCGCACTGACGCGCTCAGCTCGGCGCTCGCCGGGATGGCGAAGAACCCCGAGATCCGCGTGGTGCCCATCGAAGCCGCGGTGAAGCGCAAATACGGCTGCAGCTCGGCGGTCCTCGGGCAGTCGCTCGCGGGCAGCGGGTCTGCGCTAGTGGCGGCCAAGGACTAGGGGGTGTCCCTAGTTCGGTGCGAGACCGAGCGGCTCGATTCGCGCCGCTCGGCGGCGGGAATCAGGGACACCCCCTAGTCAGCGCCCGAGCGCTGCGGCGTACGTCTCGAAGGCCTGCCGCGAGGTCTTCTTCGGCGTGTAGCCGAAGCGCTCCTTGAGCGCGCGGTTCGAGAGCACCGGCCGGTAACGCAGGAACTTCACCTGCTCGGGCCCGTAAGCGGACTTCCCAAGCCGCTTCAAGAGCGCCAGCGCACCGGCGATGAGCGGCGCCGGCACCGGCAGGTAGGGCTTGCCCAGCCGCTCGGCGATCTCCCGCGGGCTGAGCGCGCCGTCTCCCGCCAGGTTGTAGATTCCGGTCTCCGACCCGAACACGCCCCGCACGATGCACTCGACGACGTCGGCGTCCCAGATGAACACGAAGGGCGAGTCCGAGCCGAGCACGCCCAGCAAGACCTTGGCCTCGAACAGCTCCGTGACGGGCGTCTTCACGCCGGCGCCGATCACCGTCCCCGGGCGGAAGATCAGCTGCGCGAGCTCGGGGTGCTCCTCGCGGCAGCGCTCGAGCTCCCGCTCGATCAGGCGCTTGTTCCGCGAGTACGCGATCTCCTCGTTGCCGCGGACGGGGTGGTGCTCCTCGAGCCACTTCGGGTTGTCCGGGTAGTAGCCGTAGGCCGCCCCGCTGGTGGTGACGACGAGCTTCTTCACCCCGCACTTCACCGCGGCGCCGAGCACGTTGCGCGTGCCCTCGACGTCCACCCGGTAAGCCAGATCCTCGCCACCTTCTCTCGGTGGTTTCAGGATCGAGGCCAGGTGTACCACCGTGTCGATGTGGTGCTCGGCGAAGAGATCGGCGAGCCCGGCGTCGCACACGCTGCCGGTCACGTAGGTCACGCCCTCGAGGCGCTCGCTCGAGGGAGGCTCGCGCACGTCGAGCGCCACCAGCGCGCCGAGATCGGCACGCCGGGCCGCCAGGGCGCGCACGGTGAGGCCGCCGATGTAGCCCGCTGCGCCGGTGACCAGCACCGACGTCATTCGCCGGCGGGCTCCTGGTGCATGTCCTTGAACAGCTGAAGCCCCGGCGCCCACAGGTGCAGCATCGGATCCACGTCCACGTGCACCACGGCGGGCCCGCCGCAATCGAGGGCGCGCCGGAGCGCTGCGGTCAGGTCGTCGGGGGAAGCGACGCGCTCACCGTGGGCGCCCATGCTGCGCGCGAGGTCGTCGAAGCGGATCTCCTCGAAGTCGGTGTTGATGGTGCCCTCGCGCTCGCTGCCCAGGACTTGGCGCATGCCGCCGAGGCCGACCTGCTGGGTCAGCTTGACCATGCCCCACTGGCGATCGCAGAGCACGACGTAGGTCACCGCGAGCTTCTGCCGCACAGCCGTCTCGAGCTCCTGGGCGTGGAAGCCCATCGCGCCGTCGCCGAGCACGCACACCACGCGGCGCTTGGGCTGGGCCACCTTCGCGCCCAGCGCCTGCGCGACGCCGGCGCCCAGCATGCCCAGCTTGAAGGTGCCGAGGAACGTGTTGGGCACTCGCACCTCGTGGAAGAACTGCGCCCAGACCGCGGTGTTGCCGCCGTCCACCACCAGGATGGCGTCGTCCTCGAGCAGCTTCCGCAGCGTGTGGGGCACGTGAGCCGGCGGCATCGGCGCGGAGCGGTTCTCGAGGGCCGCGGACAGCTCGCTCGCGGCCTTGACGCGGAGCCCGGCGAGCTCGGCCAGGCGGGCGTCGCGGCTCTTCGCGCGCTCGGCGCCGAGGCCCTTCTTTGCCAGCTCTTCGCCCAGCGCGGCCAGGAACTGCCGGCAGTCAGCCAGCACGCACAGCTCCGTGCGGCGGTTCAGCCCAAGGACCTCCTCGTCGTTGTCCACCTGGACGAAGCGCTGCTCGCTCGCCTTGCCCCAGTAGGGGGGCTTGCCCCAGAAGTCCGTCTCGCCGAGCCGAGAGCCGAGCACCAACACCAGATCGGCGCCGGCGCGAGCGGCCTGCACCGCCTCGAGGGCGTTGGTCGGCAGCGCCAGCGCGTGCGGCTCGGGGATCGCGCCGCGGGCGCCCCAGCTGGTGCTGACCGGAGCGCGGAGCAGCTCGGCCACGCGCAGGAGCTCCTCGAAGGCGCGGGCGTGCACGACCCCGCTGCCGGCGTGGAGCAGCGGGCGCTCCGCGGACAGCAAGAGCTCGGCGACGCGCTCGACGTCCGCACGGGAGGGCGCGATAGGCGAGGTGACCCGGTACGACGACGGTTCGGCCGCGAAGCTCTCCGTGGTCGTGAAGGTCCCGTTCATCACGTTCTCGGGGATGTCCACGTGCACCACGCCGGGCCGGCCGCGGTGGGAGATGCGGAAGGCACGGCGCATCATCTCGGGGATGCGCTCGAAGCTCGATGCCGCCCCGCTCCACTTGGTCATCGGACGGGTCACGGCGACCTGGTCGAAGTACTGGAAGGTGCCCCCGCGATCCGGGTAGGCGATGCCCTGGCGCCGGCAGCTCGTGATCAGGAGCACGCGGTTGCCCTCGCCGTTCTCGACGGCCACGCCTGGCAGGATGTTCGCGACGCCCGGGCCGTTGCTCGCCATACACACGCCGAGCTTGCCCGTGAGGCGCGCATACGCGCCGGCCATGTGCGCGGCACAGGTCTCGTGTCGCGGGGAGACGAGCTCGATGCCGTACTTCTCGAAGCTGGCGTAGAAGCCCAGGTACGTTCCGTCGACGATGCCGAAGACCTTCTCGACACCTTCCTTCGCCAACATCGCCGCGACCACTTCGCCGCCGACCACCGTCTGCATGGGATTTCCTCCAGGGTTCTGGCGTCCTAGCCCATAACCGTGCGGGCGAGCAGGCGATTGGTCCGGGTCCACCCTGCTGGCTACAATTCGGGGCGATCATGACCCGTGCCGGAGTGGCTCTCTCCACCGTCCTGCTCGTCGCTTGTGCGGAGGCTTCCGCACCGCGAGCACCCGCACCGGTCCCGGCTCCTCGACCCGCAGCTTCACCAGCGCCGCGGCAGCCTGCGCTGCCCAGCGCCGCCGAACCCGAGCCGCAGGAGCGGAGCGTCGCCTGGCCCCCGCGTACACCTGCGCCGGTCTCGACCGACTGGTGTACGGAGTCGGTGCAGGGGCTCGACGCGACGACGTGCTTCTTTCTGCCGGAGGCGCCGACCCAGACCTTGCTCATCTACCTGCACGGGGTCGTCCCGCCCGAGAAGACCAGCGTGCAGAAGACCAACTACCAGGCCGTGGTGGCGAACGCGTCGCGTCGAGCCGGCGCGGCGGCGCTGATGCCCCGCGGCAATCAGGGGCTCGCACCCAAGGGCCTCGAGAAGTGGTGGGGTTGGCCGACGGCCCCGAACAGCCACAAGCGCTACGGGCCGGAGCTGGTGGAACGCGTGCTCTCCGCCCGGAAGAGCTTCGAGGCGGCGACCGGGATCCAGTTCCAGCGGGTGTACCTGGCAGGCTCGTCATCCGGCGCGTACTTCGTCGCGACGCTGGCGCAGCGTGGCGGCATCGAGGTGGACGGCTTCGGCGCCATCTCCGGGGGCACCACGGTGCTCGACCCGGCCCTCGGAGAGCGTCGGCCCCGACCCGTCTACATCGGCTACGGGCTCTACGACACGGTCGGCGAGTCCGCGCGGGAGCTCGGCCGGCTGCTCGAGAAAGCCAAGTGGCCCGTCCGCGTCGCCGAGCATCGCGTCGGCCATGGTGCCCGAGAGGTCTACTTGGACGAGGCCTTCCCGTTCTGGAGCGAGCACGCCAAGTGACGGAGCCAGGATTTTCCGCACTCGTCCGCCGAGCCGTGCTGAAATGCCACCGTCATGCGCCAGATCCCCTTCGGTGCAGCCTCGCTCCTGGTCTGCGCCTGCATGGCGTGCGGCGAGTCTTCGGGCGGAGACGAAAAGCCCTCAAGCGGCGGCTCGACCGCCAGCGGTGGGGCGCCTGCCGGCGGCAGCACGTCGAGCGGCGGCGCACCGAGCGGCGGCGGTAGCGGCGGTGGCGGCGGTAGCGCCGGGTCGGCGACGGGCGGCGCGCCGAGTGGGGGGGCTGCCGGCAGCGGGGGCGGAGCGTGCCCGACCTTCGCGGGCGGCGTGAAGACCGGCAACGTCGCCTTCGCCGGCGTGACCGAAGCCAGCGGCATCGTCGAGAGTCGCAAGAACGCGGGCGTGTTCTGGCTGCACAACGACTCCGGCGACGGCCCGAAGCTCTACGCCATGACGAAGGACGGTACGCACTTGGGCGTCTTCACCTTGGACGGTGCAACGGCCCAGGACTGGGAAGACCTCGCCGTTGGCCCGGGGCCCAGCGCAGGGGAGAGCTACCTCTACGCCGGCGACATCGGCGACAACGCCGAGGCGCGAGCGAGCATAAGAATCTACCGCGTCGCCGAGCCCGTGGTGAGCGCGGCCGGCCCCGCCGCGGACAAGACCTTGACCGCAGTCGAGACGTTCACGTTCACCTACCCCGACAAGGCGCACAACTCCGAGTCCTTGATGGTCGATCCGAAGACCTCGGATCTGTTCCTCGTCACCAAGGCGTCGAGCGGGGTGAGCCCGGTGTTCCGGGCCGCGGCGCCGCTCTCGAGCGGCGTGCTGGAGCAGGTGGGCTCTCTCAGCTTCGGCGCGGGTCCGCTCGCCGGAGGCACGCTGACGACCGCGAGCGACATCTCACCGAGCGGCGACGCGGTGTTGATCCGCACCTATTCGAGCGCATTTCTCTGGCGGCGGGGCGGCGCGACGACGGTGGCGCAGGCGCTGGCCGGCGAGCCCTGCAAGGTCCCGCACCAGAGCGAGCCGCAGGGCGAGGCCATCGGCTTCGCAGCGGACGGCACGGGGTACTACACGGTGAGCGAAGGCGCGAATCAGCCCCTGTACTTCTTCGCGAAGCAGTGAGGCGGGGGGGCCGGGGTGGTCGACAAGCGAGAGCTCACCGCCCAGGTGGCCGCGGCGCTGGAGCACGAGCGAGAGACGCTGCTCGCGGCGCACCGCGCCAGCGCGGCCGGCGCGACCCACGAGGAGAACCGCGCCGAAGGGGACAAGGACATGCGCGCCACGGAGGCTTCGTACCTCGCGCGGGGCCAGGCTCTGCGGGTCGCCGAGCTCGGCGACGAGCTCCTGCGCCTCTCGGCGGTCGAGCTCCGGACCTTCGGCGGCGACGAGCCCGTGGCTCAGGCCGCGCTGGTGACGCTCGGATCGGCGTCGGGAACGCTGCGGGTCTTCTTGCTCCCGGCCGGGGCAGGGACGCGGGTCAGAAGCGGCGGGGTCGAGGCGCGCGTGGTGACGCCGGCCTCTCCCCTGGGCTCGGCGCTGATTGGAGCGCGGGCCGGCGACGTCGTCGAGGTCGAGCGCGCGGGGCAGCTCCTGGAGTACGAGATCGAGCTCGTGGAGTGAGCTCCCGAGTCACAGCACGTTCAGCCTATCTTCCCCGATGCTGATCACGGCGTCGCCCTTCGAGAGCTTGCGGTCGTCGGTGATGTTCAGCTGAGTGACCCCGTCGATACGCGCGCCGATGGCGATGTGACCGTGCTTCTTGCAGTGGTCCGCCAGCTTCGAGAAGCTCAGGCCCTCGCTGCGCGCGACCTCCGTGACGAAGATCTGCTGACCCTGGGTGGAGGTAAGCTCCTCCACGATCTCCTGCACGCCGGGGTTGAGCAGCTCGTTCGAGAGGAAGTGGGCGTCGAAGCGCGAAGTGCACACGATTGCGTCGCAGCCAGCCTTCTTGAGCAGCTCCTGCGCAGAATAGTCCACGCACTCCACGACCGAGTGGACCTTCCGGTGCCGCGCCTCGATGGCGAGCGTGATGGCCACGTTCTGGTTGTCGGAGTGCGGGTTTCCCGGAACCTTCGTCAGCACGATCACGTAGGCGCTGTGATCGATGTTGGCACGGCTCAAGGTCTCGTCCCGGGTGGGATTGCCTCGGACGAAGCGCACGCCCCGAGAGCTCAGCTCGGGGGGTATCTCAGGGAGATCTTCGTCGATCAACACGACGTCGCGCTGACCGAAGCTCGGGTCGCCGTTGAGGTCGTCGAGTACGCGCTCCACCTTGCTCAGGTTCGGATAATTGATGATCACCAGGTGACCTTCGACGGACACGTCTGCCATGCCATGGAGCTCCTTGTTCTTGGCCTGAACCAGCGCGCTAGCGGCGATCGAGAGCACGTAGCCGAGCAGGCCGATACCGAAGAACATCAGCGGCACCGCCACGAGCAACCGACCACCGAGCGACTTCGGGAAGAAGTCGCCGTAGCCGACTGTGGTCATGGTCACGATGGAGTACCAGGCGCCGTCCATCCAGGTGAGGCTCGGGTTCTCGGGCAGCTCGAAGTAGAGGTACCCGGTGGTGCCGTACGCGAGGATCACCGCCATCAGCACGCTGACGCGCAGCGGTGCCGGCGGGTGCCGCAGCACGCGCCGCGAGAAGAAGCGCATCAGGACCTGGATCATTCCGCGCCTCGGCTCCACTCGCGGGAGAGCTGAACGGCCCGGGCTGCGACCGCTTCGTCGCCCCAGAGCCCGCGCTCCGCCGCCTGCGCGTCGGCCTGCGCCTCCAGGTAGATCTGCGTCTGCGGTACGGGGTACGCGGTGTAAGTGAGAGCGAGCCCGCGCTTCACCAGCACGAGGCCGATGTCTTCGTCACCGACGTATAGGGTGGCCAGCGTGCGGCCGTGTTTGTCCTTCTCCGTCGAGTGGACCAGCACGCGCACCGGCTCTTCCTTCGTCATCTCTTCGATGGCTGCGACGGCGTCGCGGCCGAAGCGCGTCGCGGCGTCACGGTCGGCCTTGGCGCCGAAGGTCTTGATACCCAGGATGCGGACGCCGACGTTCGCGCCGCTGGCGTCGGCGACCACGACGGAGTCCCCGTCCACGACCTGGGTCACCTTGACGAGATCCCCGGTCTTGAGGCTGATCTCCGCGGCCTTCGCCGACGCGAGCTGCTCCGACGCGCCGCGGGCGTAGAAGAGCGTTGCCCCGGACAGGACGACGACCAGGCCCCAGAACACGCGAGTTCCCCGATCCACGGCCGCCACCCTAAAATGCCGGGCTGCGGAGGTCGAGTAGTCTGTGATCGTGTTCGTCTTCGCCTTGGCTCTCCTGGCAATGGGCTGCGCCGCGGCAGCGCCGCCCGCGGAACAGGCTGAGAAGCCCAAGGCCGCGCCCCAAGTGCCCGCGCTCGCGCCACCGGTCCCGGCTCTTTCGGGCAGCGTCGCCGCGCCCCCGCCTCCGGTGTGGGAGGAGCTGCCCTCGCGCCGATTACCGCGGGAGTTCACGACCCCGGGGTCGGAGCCCGCGGGCTCGTTCACCTGTGGCGGCTTCCAGGTCGAGCACCTCGCCGACGCCACGAGCGGCAACGAGCCCTACGTGCGGGTGCGCGACGCGAGCGGCAAGCGCGTCTACCAGGCCAAAGGTCGCGAGTACTCGCTCGGCCCGGGCGAGCCGAAGCAGCGCATGTCGCTGATGGTCGAGTGGTGCGGCGATCTCGGCGGCGATGGCGTGCCGGAGCTGTTCCTGCATCGTCCCGCCATTCAAGGTGGAGGAAGGCGATCCGGTGCTCTCCTACGCGACCACGCCCTCGTTTCCGGTGGTCTTCGAGCTGGTCGGCGGGCGGTACCAGAAGCGCACCTTCGCGTTCAAGGAAGGGCTCGCCAAACGCCGGGCGGAGGAGCGCGCGGAGTGCAAGGCGGAGCCCCAACGCTGCCGCGTCGACGAGCTCATCGAGTGGGGCTACGGCCTGATCATCGGGGACTGGGACCAGGAGAAGCTCACTCTCGTGCCGGACGAGGCGCTGCGGAAGCGCCTGGACGCGAGATCCGCGGCGATGAAGACGCTCCTGCAAAAGCGCCTCGGGCACTGACCAGCTGACCCACGTCATCGGGCGCATCCAGCGGAATTGACCAGCGCGTTTGCAGGCGAGTATGGTCACGAGTTTGATGAGACGTGTCCATCCAAGGCACGCCGGAGGAGAGTCATGAGCTTTGCAAAGATCGTGGTGACGGTGGTCTCGGTGGTCGGAATGACGATGATCGGCTGCGGCGGCGACGACGGCGGCGGTAGCAGCAGCACCGGGGGCTCCGGCGGCAGCGGCGGCAGCGGCACCGGTGGCAGCGGCGGCTGCGATCCGGCCAAACAGGGCGGCAACGACTGCCCGGCCTACACCAACTGCGCGCAGTCCAAGTGCGACGCCGAGTACAAGGACTGCCTGGGCGCGAGCTACAAGACCGGCAGCTTCGCGGGCGGCAAGTGCGAGACCTACATGAACTGCGTGGTCGCCTGCAACTGCGACACGACCTGCACGCAGAAGTGCCAGATGGACGCGACCTGCCAGACCTGCATGACCACCACGCTCAGCGGCTGCGTCACCTCGCAGTGCTCCGCGGAGCTCCAGCAGTGCGCGGGCACCGGCGGCGCGACCGGCACGGGCGGTGCCAGCGGTGGCGGCACCTGCGCGGATCTGGCGGCTTGCTGCGCCAGCCTCAGCGGCAATGACAAGACCAATTGCGAGACGACCTACAACCAGATCAAGGCCGGTGGCGACAGCGTCTGCAACACATTGCTCCAGACCTACAAGTCGTCCGGCAAGTGCTGAGTCGAGGTGCGAAGGCGCGTCGTCACGTGCGGCGCGCCTTCGCCTACTTCACGATCCCGCAGTCCACGAACTCGAAGTTGGTCTCGAGCCGGAAGTTCGACGCGCAGCAGTTCCGCTCGGCGAAGAAGAAGTCCATCGCGTAGATCTCGTTCTCGGTCAGGCCCAGGTTCACGGTGCCTGCGACGCCGTCGGTGATGGACTCGGTGAAGCCGAGGCCGCCGTTCACGCCGAGCGTCGGGAAGCCCATCGGGGAGGTGATTTCCACGCGACCCTTGTCGAGGTCGATCTTGCCCTCCATGGGCACGTGGATGCCGCCGATGTTCACCGCCAGCTTGCCGTTGATGTACACGAACACGTCGTCGTCGCCGCGGAACAGGAACGTGCTGCCGGGCTTGTAGCGGAAGGTGGTGTGGAGCTCGTAGGTGAAGTGGAAGTTCCGCTTCTTGCCGTCGTCGGAGGGGTAGAAGTTGCTGTCGGGGTTGTTCGGCTCGGCGTCGAACAGCTTGCCGTCGATGGGGAAGAAGAAGCTGGTCTCGTACACGAACGTGCCCTTGCCGGTCGAGACGAGCTGGAACAGCACCTCTTGGGAGGCGTTCACGCCCGCGGTGTCGTTGAACCACTGGGCGAAGTTGGCGGCGCCGGTGGTGCTCGGCGTCTTGGCGCCGCCGGCGTAGGCGGGCTTGCTGTTGGGACCGATCGCCGTGCCGAGCGGGCCGACGATGGCCGGATCCCACGGGCCGCAGTCCTTGTTGTCGGGATCGACGACCTTGACCGGAGTGTCCTTGTTGCACTCGAAGTCGGGGTGCGACGCGCGAAAGTCGCGGACTACGCCCTTCACTTGCCCGCAGCCGACGCCGCTGTCCGCCGCGCTGCCGCCGGAGCCGCTGGCGCTCGAGCCGCCGGCTCCACCCAGGTTGATGGCGCCGCCGCTGCCGCCGGTCCCTCCCTTGCCGCCGCCGCCGCCGGTGTTGCTCGGGGACTCGCCGTCGTCCGAACCGCAGGCGGCGACGAGCGCCACGAGGGCGGCCGTCATGGACGAGAACCGGGCGAAGCGAAGGGCGTGCATGCGGGGATCTTCCGCCGAGGCATCCTCGCGGGCAAGCCCGAGGGTTGCCGAGCGGGCAGCTCGGCCCCTATGATTTTCAGCGAGAGGTGAACTTTGAAGCACGGCTTGCCCCGACTGACTCGGCCGCTGGTGAAGGACGCGGGGAAGCTCCGCGCGGCGACGTGGGACGAGGCGCTCGACCGCGCCGCCGTGGGGATCCGCGCGGCAGTGGATCGCCACGGGCCCCGGACCTTCGGCATGTTCAGCTGCTCGAAGGCGACCAACGAGGTGAACTTCGTCGCGCAGAAGCTCGCGCGCCTCGCCATCGGCAGCAACAACATCGACAGCTGCAATCGAACGTGACACGCCCCTAGCGTCGTCGGTCTGGCGACGGTCTTCGGAGCGGGTGGCGGGACGAGCTCCTACCGCGAGGTGGAGGAGGCGGACGTCATCCTGCTCTGGGGCTCCAACGCAAGAGAGACGCACCCCATCTTCTTCCACCACGTGCTGCGCGCGGTGCGCCGCGGGGCGAAGCTCTACGTGATCGACCCGCGCCGCACTGCCTCGGCTCAGTGGGCCGACGGCCATCTGCCGCTCCGCGTCGGCACCGACATCGCGCTTTCGAACGCAGTGGCCCGCGTGATCCTGGAGGAGGGTCTCGAGAACCGCGCCTTCGTCGCGCGGGCGACGCAACACTTCGACGAGTACCGCGCCTCGGTCCAGGGCTGGACCCTGGAGCGCGCGGAGCGCGAGACGGGGGTGCCGGCGGAGCTGATCGTGCGAATGGCTCGCGACTACGCGCGGGCGGACAAGGCCCAGATCTGCTGGACGCTCGGCATCACCGAGCACCACAACGCCGTGGACAACGTGCTCGCGCTGATCAACCTCGGCCTGCTCACCGGGCACGTCGGCCGCGCCGGCTCCGGGCTGAACCCGCTGCGCGGGCAGAACAACGTGCAGGGCGGCGGCGACATGGGCGCCCTGCCGCACAAGCTGGCGGGCTTCCAGGACGTCGAAGACGACGCGGTCCGCGCCAAGTTCGAGGCGGTTTGGGGCGCGAAGATCCCGCCCAAGAAGGGCTGGCACCTGACCGAAATGTTCGAGGCCATGGAGCGGAAGGAGCTCACGGCCCTGTACGTGCTCGGCGAGAACCCGGCGCAGTCCGAGGCCGACTCGCACCGCGCGATGAAGCTGCTCACGGGGCTCGAGCTCATCGTGGCGCAGGACATCTTCCTGACCAAGACCGCCGAGCTCGCCGACGTGGTCTTGCCGGCATCCGCCGCTTGGTGCGAGTCCGACGGCACCGTGACCAACAGCGAGCGTCGCGTGCAGCGTGTGCGGCGCGCCGTGCCGCCTCCCGACGGCGCGCGCGACGACATCGAGATCCTGTGCGAGCTGTCCCGGCGCCTGGGCCGGGACCTCGGCAGCCCCACGCCGGAGGAGATCTGGAACGAAGTACGCCAGGTGAGCCCGATGCACGCCGGCATGAGCTACGCGCGTCTCGAAGAGCTCGGCGGGATCCAGTGGCCGTGCTGGGACGAGCAGCACCCGGGCGAGCCGTTCCTCCACGGCCGGCTCTGGGAGGAGCCCGTGCGAGGCCCGCTGGCGCCGTTCTCGGTTGTGGAGCAGGTGCCGCCGGTGGACGCCCTCGACGACGAGTATCCGCTCCGCCTCACCACCGGACGCCGGCTCGACTCCTACAACACCGGCGTGCAGAGCGGCGCCATGGCCTCGCCGCTCCGCATGGGGGAGACCATCGACCTGCACCCCGACGACGCGCGGCGCCTCGGCGTCGCTGCCGGTGACGAGGTGCGCGTGCGCTCGCGGCGCGGCGCGGTGGTGGCGCCGGTGCGCCTCGACGCCGGGCTCCAGCCCGGGCTGGTCTTCATGACCTTCCACTTCCCCGACCAGGTGGACACCAACCTCCTGACCATCGACGCCACCGATCCCAAGAGCGGCACCGCGGAGTTCAAGGCCGCGGCGGTGCGGATAGAGCGAATCTAAGATCGACCCGGACGGTCTTGGCTCGATCAGATCTCGATCAGCAAGAGTAGCGAGAACCCACGAGAATGAGCGGCGAGGCCGGCGGATGCCTCCTCGCGGGCACGGGCGGGCCGCGCGTCTCCCGCCGGTCACTCTCTGCAGGCGACCACCAGGAAGCCCGGCTCTGGCGGCGTTTCCGGAGCGCTCGACGCGTGTCTAGAGTATCGTCTTCGCCGTGGATCTGCGCGCCCTGGAAGCCCCACCGAGCGACGAAGAGCGTGCGGCCGTGGACGCGGTGCTCGGCGCGACCGAGCCGGAGGCCACGACCCCGCTCGCCGTCGCGCGCTCTCGGCGCCACCTGCTCTTGCCGGCGCTGCACGCGGCGCAAGGGCGAGTCGGCTGGGTGTCGCCCGGCGCCCTCGGCTACATCTGCCGGCGACTCGCGGTGCCGCCGGCGGAGGGCTTCGGCGTGGCCAGCTTCTACGCGCTCTTCGCCCTTGCCGAGCGCCCCCCCGTGGCGCTGCACGTGTGCGACGACATCGCGTGCAAGATGGCGGGGGCAGACGCGATCGTCGCGGGTCTCGCGGGCGAGCAGCGCGTCCACCGGAGCCCGTGCCTGGGCTTGTGCGAGCAAGCGCCCGCGGCGCTCTACACCCGCGCCGGCGAGCGCCCCGTAGAGCGAGGCCTCGGCCAGCTCACGCTGGCGCGGGCGAGCGATCTCCTGGCGCGCGGCGAGCCGGGCCACGACTCGCACGCTGCCCTGCCCCAAGCGGGCGAGCCGGGCCTGCGCCTGCTCGCGCGCGTTGGCGTCGTCGATCCGTCGAGCCTGGACGACTACCGCGCGCGCGGGGGCTACCGCGCGCTGCGCCTGGCCCTGGAGATGGGCCCCCTCGAGGTGATTCGCGCGCTAACCGAGTCGGGACTCGTCGGGCGGGGCGGCGCGGCCTTCCCCACCGGCAAGAAGTGGGATGCGGTGGCGCACGCGCCGGCACGGCCGCACTACGTCGTCTGCAACGCCGATGAGTCCGAGCCCGGCACCTTCAAGGATCGCGTGCTCATGGAGCAGGATCCCTTCGCGCTGGTCGAGGCCATGACCATCGCGGGCGTGACCGTCGGCGCGGAGCGCGGCTACCTGTACGTGCGGGCGGAGTATCCGCTCGCTGCCGAGCGCTTGCAGCGCGCCATCGATCTGAGCCGCGCGCGCGGGCTGCTCGGCGACGACGTGTTGGGCCGGGGCGTGCGCTTCGAGCTGGAGATCCGCCGCGGCGCAGGCGCCTACATCTGCGGCGAGGAGACGGCCCTGTTCAACTCGCTGGAGGGCTTCCGCGGCGAGCCCCGCAGCAAGCCGCCGTTCCCCGTCGAGGTCGGCCTGTTCGGCAAGCCGACGGTGGTGAACAACGTCGAGACGCTGGTCAACGTGCCGTTCATCGTCGAGCACGGCGCGGCTGCCTATCGCAGCGCGGGCACGGCGGGCTCGCCGGGCACGCGCTTGTTCTGCGTGTCGGGGCGCGTCGAGAAGCCCGGTCTGTACGAGCTGCCGTTCGGCGTCACGCTCTCGGCGCTGCTCGAGCGCGCGGGTGGCGTGGCCGCCGGCAAGGCTCTTGGCGGTATCCTGCTCGGCGGCGCGGCGGGCAGCTTCGTCGGCAAGGAGTCATTGGAGCTGCCGCTGACCTTCGAGGACACTCGCAGGGCCGGGGTCACGCTGGGCTCGGGCGTCGTGCTCGTGCTCGACGACAGCGTCGACCTCGGACCGCTGCTCCTGCGCATCGCGGCGTTCTTCCGCGAGGAGTCCTGCGGGCAGTGCGTGCCGTGTCGGGTCGGCACGGTGCGACAAGAAGAGCTGGTCACGCGCCTGGTGAAGAAGCAGCCCCAAGGCGGCCTCGACGCCGAGCTCGCGCTGCTCGGTGAGCTCGGCCAGGCGATGCGCGACGCCTCCATCTGCGGCCTCGGGCAGACGGCGTCGAGCGCCATCGAGTCCGCCGTCCAGCGCCTGGGCGCCCTTCGCGGAGGGCGCCCGTGACCGTGCGCCTGCCCCTCTTGCCGGAGCGCCAGGTCGAGCTCAGCGTGGACGGCACCCCGGTCAGCGTGCGCGAGGGAGCCACCCTGCTCGATGCGTGTCGCAAGCTCGGCATCGACGTGCCGACGCTGTGCCACGCGCCGAACCTGACCCCGGTCAACGTCTGCCGCATCTGCGTGGTCGAGCTGGAAGGGGCGCGCACGCTGGTGCCGGCCTGCTCGCGCAAGGCGGAGGCCGGCATGGTCGTCAAGACGGACAGCGAGCGCGTGCGCCTGTCGCGCAAGCTGGTGATGGAGCTGCTCGGCTCGAGCGTGGACCTCTCCACGGCGCCGGAGGCGCAGCGCTACGCTGAACGCTACGGCGCCGATCCGGCCCGCTTCGGCAGCGAGCGGAGGACCCTCGAGCAGCCGGTCAAGGTGGACAACGAGCTCTTCGTGCGCGACTACGCCAAGTGCTTGCTCTGCTACAAGTGCGTGGAGGCGTGCGGCGCGGACGCGCAGAACACCTTCGCCATCGCGGTGGCCGACCGAGGCTTCGGCGCGCGCATCGCCACCGAGCTGGACGTGCCGCTACCGGACTCCGCCTGCGTGTTCTGCGGCAACTGCATCGGCGTGTGCCCCACCGGCGCGCTGATGTTCAAGTCCGAGCACGACATGCGCGCCTCCGGCACCTGGGACGAGAGTGCGCAGACCAAGACCGACACCGTGTGCCCGTATTGCGGCGTGGGCTGCGTGATCACGCTGCACGCGCAAGCTGGCCAGATCGTCAAGGCGACCTCGCCCCACGACTCCGAGGTGACCGACGGCCACCTGTGCATCAAGGGTCGCTTCGGCTGGAGCTTCGTCAGGGGCTAACGCCCGCGGCGTCTGCGACGCGCCGGCAGCTTGGCCAGCTTGCCGTTCTCGATGGCGTCGCGCAGGACGCGCTCCATCTCCTGACCGAACACGATGCGTACGGCCTCGATGCCGGTCGGACGCAGCTCCTCGAGCAGGCGAGGCCAGTCGCCGTCGGGCGGCGGCTCGACGTGGCCCCGCTCCGCCTGCTTGAAGAACAGCGCCGCGAGCTCCTTGGCGACACGACCCAGGTGCTTGCGCAGGATGGCCTCGCCCGCGAGCGCGGCCTCGAGGTCCACCCCGTTCTGCTCCAGACGGAGCGCGATGGAGAGCAGTCCCGGGCTCCGCACCAGGTACACGTCTCCCTGCCGCTGCACTACGCGCAGGCGCAGGAGATCGGCGAGGAGACCCGCTCGGGGCTTGCCGGCGAGCTCCCCGAGCTCCTTCTCGGTCATGGTGCGGGGCTGATCATTGGCCCAGGAGGCGGTGAGCTGGGCTTCGAGTCCCAGCCACTCGCCGACGTCCACCTCGCCGCGGTCGACCCGCGTGAGCAGCGCGCGGATGGCGTCGATGCGCAGGCCGCGGTCCTGCAGCTTGGCGATGAGCTTCAGGCGTTCGACGTGCTCGGCGCGGTAGTACGCGACACGACCATGCTTCTCCGGCGCCGGCAGCACCCCCTTCGACTGGTAGAAGCGGATGGTCCGGCTCGGGACCTCGGACTCTGCGGCGAGCTCGTCGATGGTGTACTGACCGGCCTCGGGCACGTCTTCGTCCAATACTCCTCTTGCCTCGGGGAGGGGTAGCGCTACTTCCATCACATCGCTCCCAGTACGGCGCGGGTCGCGCCCAGCGTGCCGCGGTCTCGGCTCAGGTCACGGATCCAGGCGACAGCCTTGCCCAGGGTGCGGCCCCAGCTGTCGGTACGGTAGGTCACTCCGTGCGCCGCGCAGAGCGCGCGGACCTCGGGCGCGATCTGGCGCAGGCGCTCGGGTGGCAGCTTCGGGAACAGGTGGTGCTCGATCTGCCGGTCGAGGCCGCCGCAGAGCACGCTCACCGGCCAGCTCACCTCGAAGTTGTTGCTGGCCTCGACCTGCATCGCGTACCACTCGCCCTTGCCGCGGGCCTTGGTGCCGGCGGGGTAGCTCTGGGTCTCGCTGCCGACGTGGCCGCAGAAGATGGTGGCGGCGGAGTACACGTCGCGCAGCGTCTCGGCCAGCCAGTTGCCCAGCATCACCTTCCAGAAGAAGGGACCCGCCAGCGCGGGAAACAGCAGGTACTCCTTGGCGTAGTAGGGCACGTACTTGCGCAGCGCGCGCCGCCACGCCAGCCGCCGGCTCTCTGGCGAGCGGTCGGGCAAGAAGTCGAGGCGCCTCTCCAGGCCGTTGTCGAAGTAGAGATCGTTCAGCCCGGTGAAGTGCAGGTTCATCAGGAAGCCGAAGTTCGGGAACAGCACCAGGAGCGCGAACGGCAACTGCCAGCGATTGCGCCGAGCCCAGGGCGTCTGCTCGGTCAGTCGGATCGGCCCGAAGTGAATGTCCGGGTCGCGCCCGGCGACGTTGGTGTTGCCGTGATGCCGGCCGTTGTGCCCGAGCCGCCAGGACTCTTCGTCGATGGGCGTCTGCCAGCGGAAGCTCTCCGAGCGAAAGCGTGCGGGCACCGGCAGCTTGTCGTAGGCACCGTGCAGGGCGGTGTGCCCGATCTCGGTCGCTTGGAGCTGCTTGTGCAGCCAGAGCGCGATCACTCCGGCGCCGAAGCTCACGGGCTCGAAGCTCACGTGGATGAGCACCCGGCCCACCACCTCGCAAGCGCGGCTCACGGCGTCCATGCGCCGGAGCCGCTTCACATCGGTCTCGCCCATCTCCGCTTCGACCCGCGCCTTCAGGCGGTCGAGCTCTCGGCCAAACTCCGCGAATCTCTCCGGGTCGCGCTGGCGCAGCACGACCGTGTCAGTCGTCGACATGACAAACGTCTCCTTCTCGGGGCCCCCGCCCCGCCGGGGCT
Source organism: Polyangiaceae bacterium (assembly GCA_015075635.1). Lineage (NCBI taxonomy): Bacteria > Pseudomonadati > Myxococcota > Polyangiales > Polyangiaceae > Polyangiaceae bacterium. Next base: position 2,506,141 of record JABTUA010000002.1, on the reverse strand, counting down.
CGGGCCAGTTGGCGGCCACGAGCAACTGCGCCAGTAATAACCGTAACAGTATGAACTGTCAATCTGGAATTTGGAACGCTCGTCTGCCCCGTGTAGGTTGGAGCTGCCCTCGTCGGGCGAGGAGTGGTGGGCCCATGAAGACCAGCGTCAGCGTCTCGATCATCGCCATTGTGTCGTCGTTTGCTGGGCTCGCCCTGGCTCAGGGGGAGGCGCCGCCCCCACCGCCGGAGGCGCCCCCGGCCGCAGAGGCCCCGGCTCCGCCGGCCGCCGCGCCGGCGCCTGCACCGGCACCGGCACCCGCACCGCCACCGCCACCGCCGGCAGATCCAGAGGCCGGGGGTGCTCACACGCACGACGGCTTCTACTTCCGCATGGGACTGAACTTCGGGCCCATCATCATGAAGGAGAACCTCGAGGGTGGGGGTGCCACCGGCCCCGACATCAAGTACAGCGGCCTTCACACCGGCCTCGACCTCATGTTCGGCGGCTCGCCGGCGCCGGGTTTGGCCATCGGCGGTGCGCTGATAACGGGCTGGACCTCAGACCCCAAGGTCGAGCTCGGCGGTCAGAGCAATGACGCGAAGGGCACCCTGATCTTCTCGGGCGTCGCTCTGTTCGGCGACTACTACCTGGACCCGCACAAGGGCCTGCACATCTTGGGTATGCTCGGCTTCTCGTCCGTGGACTTCATCCCAGACGAAGGCAGCAACAGCGGGAAAAGCCCCTCCGGTATCATGTTCGGCGCCGGAGTCGGCTACGACTTCTGGATCGGCAACGAGTGGAGCGTCGGTCCCGTCGGGCGCGTGATCTACTCGTCGATGAGCGCCGAGGAGAGCGGGATCACCGACAAGGTGAGCTACCTCTACCCCAGCATCGGGGTGGCCTTCACGCTGCACTGAACTAAGTTTCGCCGCATGGCGAGAGACGTGCTCGAGACCCTCCCCCTGGGTTTTCCCTGGGTCACCGCGGATCCGTTCCTGTTCTGCGTCCACCACGACGACGCGTATCCGGCGGGGAACGAGCAGTTCGGTCCCAAGGCCTCGCTGGCTGGCCGGAACCTGGGCCAGGATTTCGAGCTCCGGGACGGCTTCCGCATGTACCACGGCGAGGTCGTGCCCGGCTTCCCGCAGCACCCTCACCGGGGCTTCGAGACCGTGACCATCGTGCGGCGCGGGCTCATCGACCACTCGGACTCGCTGGGAGCCGCGGCGCGCTTCGGCTCCGGTGACGTCCAGTGGCTCACGGCCGGTGGGGGCATCGTGCACTCGGAGATGTTCCCGCTCCTGAACCCCGACGCGCCGAACCCCGTCGAGCTGTTCCAGATCTGGCTCAACCTGCCGCGAGCCGACAAGATGGTCGAGCCGCACTTCTCGATGCTCTGGAGCCGGGACATCCCGGTCAACACGCTCACGGACGCTGCGGGTAAGCAGACCGAGGTCAGCGTGGTGGCGGGCTCCCTCGACGGGCGCCGCGCACCGCCGCCGCCGCCGCACTCCTGGGCGTCTCGAGCCGACTCCGACGTCGCCATCTGGACGATTCGCATGCAGGCCGGGGCGCGTTTCTCGCTCCCACCGGCTGCGGGTCAGGACACGCTGCGCACGCTCTACTTCTTCGTCGGCAAGGACCTGCGCATCGGTGCGGACGCGCTCGAGCGACACGCCGCCGCCGTGGTCCGGAGCGACTCGACGCTCGAGCTCGTGGCCAGCGACGCCACCGAAATCCTGATGCTCCAGGGACGGCCCATCGGCGAGCCGGTGGTGCAGCACGGGCCCTTCGTGATGAATTCCCGGGCCGAAATCCAGCAGGCCATCGCCGACTACCAGCGCACGCGGTTCGGCGGCTGGCCCTGGCCGAAAGACGACCCGGTCCACGGCCGCGAGGGTCGCTTCGCCCGACACGCCGACGGGCGCACGGAGCGCGTCTAGCAGGGGGTGTCCCCGGTTCGGTGTGCGACCGGGGGGCTCGATTCGCGCCGCTCGGCGGTCGCCGCGGAATCACTTGAACAGTCTGGTCATGATCAGATCTCGATCCGCCAATGAGGCGTGAGTGCGAAAACCGGCCGGGGCCGGCGCCCGGCCGGTTCGACCGAACGGAAGGGTCGCGTGGCGTCTGCTGCCGCCAGCGGAGCGCGAATTAGGAACGCGTCTAGTTGGGCGGCTCGTCCTCGCGCACCGACAGATCCGCCACGAAGGCCGGAAGGGGCATCGCGACCGGCCGTGCCACCAAGAGCGTGGGCGTGCGCTCGAAGCGCCACTCGCAGCCGGCGAGATCGAACGGCTCGTCGGGCGTGAACACGCCGGCGGCGAGCCCGGACACGACCGCGTCCAGCACGCCCACCAGCGTGTGCTCGTGCGCTTCGTCGACCCCGACGGACGGGATGGCGACATCGGGCAGCCCGAGCTTTGCCATGCCGAGCGTGCGAGCCTCCGTATCGAAGAGCGTGTAGCTCACGTGGTTGGCGATCTCCGGCTGGCAGGAGCCCGCCATCTCCTCGGCGTCGAGCACGCGCTCCGCAAGGGAGTCGAGCACCCAGCCGCCGGACGCCTCGGCGATGGTCGCCGCGACCTGAATGGCGGCCTGGAGGTGTGAGTCGTGCTCCGGCCGATTCGGGGGCGCGACGCGGACCCGATACAGCATGGCCGCCCGCTCGAGGTCCGCCAGCACCTCCGGCTCGACCTGGCCTTCGAGCCAGACCGGCAGCGCAAACTCTCCGGGGGAGTCCGCCCTCGAGATGGCCCCGAGGCTGAGCCAGCCGGGTGCCCCCTCGATCACGGTCTCCGGGCCGACGATGGGCTCCGCGAGCGCGCTCCAGATTTCGAAGGTGACGTCGATGCCGCCCATGACGGGCGGTCTAGTCGTCGCAGGCCCGCCCGTCGAGGGGCAGCGGGGCCCGGGGCCGAGGGCGCCCCGGGCCGCGTGTCCGTTGGTGGGTCTCACGACACACCGCGCTTCGCGTCGGACTCGCCGTCGCCCAGCAACGTCGAGCCCGCCGGCGCCCGGAGGCCGATCGCGAAGCGACCACCCGCGTGCGCCATGTCGGTCAGCGTCTGCAGCTCGCGGAGCTTCAGGAGCTCCGGGTTCTGCCGCAGCGCCGTCGCCTGCTCGAGCTCGAGCGCCAGCTTGAGCTGGGCCCGCTCGCGCTCGACCCGCGCGTCCTGGTGCGCCTTCTCCAGGCCGAGCTCCAGGTCGAGCTTCGCCCGAGCGCGCTCGACATCGGCCTGACGCCGCGCCCGCTCGATGTCGTGCTCCATCTGCAACACGGCCTGGTCGCGCGCGGCCTCGGCCTTGATGCGCGCGGACTCGGCGTCCTTCTTGGCGCGGATGATCTCCGCCTCTGCCCGGCGCTCGGTCTCGAGCACCTGGTTCATGATCTCGCGGAGGTTGCCCGGGAAGACCAGGTCCTTCACGTCTGCGCGCAGGATCGCCACGCCGTAGCCGGTGGCCGCGGCACGCACGTCCTCACGCACGGTGTCGGAGATCTCGTTGCGGTCGCTCAGGATGGCCTCGAGCGTGCGGTTCGCCAGGAAGCGCCGCGCGGCGAGCTGCACGTCCTCGTAGATGCGCTCCTCGTAGCCCGCCACGTTGTGCAGCGCCGCCACCGGGTCGACCACCTTGAAATAGACGAGCAGCGAGACCCGGATCGCGACCTTGTCGGCGGTCAGGATCTCCTGGCCCTTCAGCGTGAGCGAGCGCTCGCGCAGGTCGACCAGCTCGATCTTGCGGGAAATCCGCTTGAAGAACGGCTGCGGCAGCCGGTGCTTGCCCGGCTCGAGCACGCGCGCGAAGGCGCCGTCCTGGTAGAGGAGGCCGACGAAGGACTGGGGAACGAGGAACTGATTCATGACACGACTCCTGGTTGAAGAAAGGAAATGGACGGCTCCGGATCCGACGCACTCAGCAAGGTGTCGTACGAGTTCGGGTGGACGACGTGACCTGATCTCTTGGAAGGAGACAGTCGCCCCGATTCGCGATCGGCTCGTGGGGCCGAAGCCGTGATCTTCGGAAAACTCGTGCGACGAGAGGTGGAGACCCGAGCGAGAGTCGAGCTCGCCCACGCGGACTTGCAAACCGCGCCGGCCACCGGGCCATCGGGTCTGAGCGACGAGCGGGGATTGCACCCGCATCTCGAGAGTGGCGCTCTCGGATCCTGCTGTTGGACGATCGTCGCAGAGAGTGGCCAGCGAGCGCGGACGCACTACGACGTGCGCGCCAGCCAGCAGCGGAAGCCGGAGGGCTCGCACCCCACGCCATTCATCGGGCCCCGCGCGGAGGAGCACGGCGACGACGTCTGGCGACGACTCCGACGGGCCAGCGGTCATCGCTGGCCTCGCCAGAATTCGCGTGAGGTGATTCCCTCACTTCCAGATCGTGATCTGATCGTGCCAAGACCGCTCGGCGCGTTCCATGGCGCACACCCGTTAGCAACGGGGTCCGTCCCTGTGGACGGTTCAGCTTCCAGTGCTCGAGGAGAGAGTCGAACTCACACGCCCACCAAGGAGCGCCAGGGTCTGAGCCTGGTGCGTCTGGCCATTTCCGCCACTCGAGCGAAGGGAGGAAGGCGGAGGTCTCGAGCCCCAAACCCCGCAGGGTTCGCGCTGCTTTCGAGGCAGGCCCGGTCCCACGACCGGTTCACCTTCCAAGACGGTCGGTACGGGGACCAGGATTCGAACCTGGACCTGGAGGTTTCAGAGACCTCTGTCCTGCCGTTGGACCATCCCCGCGTGCGGGACCCGAGGATCGAACTCGGCCAGTCCACCTCGTCAGGGTGGTGTCGTCACCAGACGACGCGTCCCGCCTGGACGCTACGCGCGGACTCGAACCGCGACCCGGATCCGTATGAGAGATCGGTCCCGCCTGGGGCGTAGCGAAATCGGGTGCGGGACCCGAGGATCGAACTCGGCTGCTCCACCTCGTGAGGGTGGCGTCGTCACCAGACGAACACGTCCCGCGTGCCCCCGGCAGGACTCGAACCCGCATCGCCTGGTTTAGAAGACCAGCGCCCTTCTCCCTTGGACCACGGGGGCAGCGAGAGTCCGCTCGCCAGGAATCGCACCTGGAGACGGCCTGCGTATCAGACAGGCTGAGGCCACTAGCCTCACGAGCGGCGAGGTCCCACCTCGACTACTTGACGAGCCTGACGCCGAGCTCCTTGCCGTCCACGCTGATCGCGCACTTTCCCTCCAGCTGGGAGAGCCCACCCCAGCTGATGGCGACCCGCACCTCGACCGGCTTGCCGTCGAGCTCGGCGGTCGCGTGGAGCTCACCGAGCCCGATCCACGACCAGGACCGTTTCGCGATCTCGACGCCGTCCCACTCCAGGCTGAAGCCCTTGGTCAGCTCGTTGCGTGACACCACCAGCGCGTGGCCCTCGTGCTCCGCTTCCCAGCGCGTCCCCAGAAGTCCCATGGCCTGGAGCATACAGCGTTCCCACGGGGATTCGAACCCCGATCCCGAGACTGAGAAACTCGGATCCTGACCGTTAGAAGATGGGAACGGAGGCGGGTCCGCGAGGAGTCGAACCTCGGGGGCTGGACTTGGAAACCAGCTGGTCGCCGCGACCACGGACCCAAGGTGGAGCGACCGGGAATCGCACCCGGATCTCTGGTTTGCGACACCAGCATCTTCCTGTTGGACGATCGCCCCTACACATCGAAAACCAGGTGACCGACGAGATTCGAACTCGTGCCTGCAGGGCCACGACCTGCCGTGCGAAACCGCTACACCACGGCCACAGTGCGCCGGGTTGGAATCGAACCAACACCTCTGGTGCTTCAGACCAGCGCTTCCACCAGGTCAGCTTCCGACGCGAATTTCAGCGACCCGTGAGGGACTCGCACCCTCGTCATCGGTTCGAAGGACCGAGATCCTGGCTGCTAGACGAACGGGCCGTCGGAGCCGTCAGTGAGAATCGAACTCACGGTAGACCTCATTACGAAAGAGGGTCCCAGCCATTGGGATGACGGCGGAGGTGGCTGCACGGGAGGGATTCGAACCCCCGGATGCGCGGTTAACAGCCGCGTGCCTTTCCGCTTGGCGACCGTGCAATTCTCATTCGCGTGTTGCCGACGATCGACGTCGGGCGTCAGTGGCGGAGAGAGTGGAGGGCTCGGCCGGCCTCGCCGCCATTCTCGGTGGGGCTACGCCCCACGCCCCGCGTGGGGACCCCAACACCACGCCGCTTCAGTGCCGGTCATTCGCTCATCTCCAAGACAGTCTGGGCGGCAGGATTCGAACCTGCGATCTCCGGTTCCCGAAACCGGCGCTCTTGCCAGGCTGAGCTACGCCCAGAGATTGCCCGTTTTGCGTCCGGGCCAGACGGGCGACGACTCGGCGGTGCGCGGGTGCCGCGTTTCTTGTTGCGGCCTCGGGCTTGGGGAGGGCCCGCGCAGAAGTCGTGCCAGGGTCTCAGGTCTCGCTCACACCAGACAGGCTCACCATGAAGTCGCGCTCGGTGGCGCTCTTCACGAAGTCCTGGATGCTGCGGGCGAGGGTCGCGGTCAGGAGGCCGATCAGCGGCAGGTGCTCGTCCCCCTCGCAGGTGGCTTGCCCCTCGTGATCCTCGGGGTCGGCGACGAAGCGCGCGTCCCAGCGCACCAGTCCGAAGCTGCCGTCGGCAGCCAGGGCCGCGTGGACCAGGGGCTTGCTCTTCGCCCGGCAGAAACCGCTCACGAGCAGTCGGCTCCTCTGGTTGTCGAAGCAATCGACGACCAGATCGGCCTTGTCGAGCAGCGTCTCGACGTTGTCGCCGGTCAGCCGCACACCGAAGGACTCGGCCTTGATGCCGTGGAAGTTCGAGAGCTGGAGCTTGAGCGCCTCGGCCTTGTTCTTGCCGACGCTCGGCTTCACGAAGGCTTGCGACGCCAGGTTCTTGCTCTCCACGCGATCGAAGTCGATGAAGACCAGCGTCGCGTCGAGGTTGCGGCACAACATCGCGGCCGTGGAGCCGAGGGCGCCGACACCGCAAAATACGATGCGCATGTCAGGGCCCCGGCTCACGAGTCCGCGCCAAACGGCACCTTCGGCCGCAAGTAGATGCGCTTCTGGCCCCGCGGGCCGTCGAAGCGGTCCACCACGAAGTAGTCGAAGGCGTTGTCCGACAGGTTCGCGATGTGGAGGCCGCGCAGGCCTCCCGAGCGCACGATCTCCACCGCGAAGCGCCGGACGTCCGCGTCCGACGACCAGTCGTCGATCGGCCGGCCCCAGTCCGCGCTCATGCCGTTGTAGGTGATGTTCAAGATTGCCATGTCATTCCTCCCCGGGTTTTGGGTTGATTCCGGAGGCGAGGCGCAGGAGCGCCGTCCACCAGGGTTCGTTCTCCGAGTCGATGCGGCTGGTGGCGCCGTCTTCGCGGCGGATCATCCCTTCCGGGCTGACCACCGAGAAGCAGAGCTCCTGGCCGAGGGCGCCCTCGAGTGCCTGCATCGTGGTCTCGTCCTCGCTCGAGAACGCCAGGGGGCCGTTCGGGTGACTGTGCGCGAGCTCTTCGAGCTCGGCCCGGTTCTCCCAGATGGCTTCCCAGCGCCGGCGCGAGTCGGGCAGGGCGCTCGGGCTCGTCGAGGCGTCACTCCAGATGAGCGCCCCGCCGCGTCCGATCAAGAAGAAGACTTCCCGTGCCATGCTCACCTGCGCGTGATGTTGAGCTCGCCGTTCTCGTAACCCTCGCGGATCACCGACGGCAGGCTCTCCAGCGTCACCAAACGGTCGCTGCCGGAGAGACAGATGCCCGCGTCGATGACCTGCAACGACTGCTCGTCCACGACGCTGATGAAGCGCTGTCCGAGGAAGCGATAGGTGACCTCCAGCATGCCGTCGCCCAGGCTTCGGCAGGCCGAGAGCTCGGCACCGGCTTCGTCCAGAGCGCGCTCGGCGCGATCGATCGGCGTGGGGCCGGCGCGTCGCGCTTCGCCGCCGGGCGCGGGCAGAGGCTCGCGGCCCTCGCTCCGAAGCCAGGCTTCGACGCGCACCGCCTCGAGCCGGCGCGCTTCCGCCAGCTCGCGGAGCAGCGTCTCCGCGCGCGCGCGGCCCTCCGATGCCAAGGCGAGGGCGGCTCGCACGGCCTCTCGGGGCGATATCGCGACGTCCAGGCGCTCGCTCACGCGGGCGACCAGGGCGTAGCCGAAGGCGGCGCGCAGCGACGCGCCGACGTTCTTCACGTCGTCGATGCCGCGCTCCTCCTCGAGCGCCTGCCGGCACTGCTCTTCGCTCTCGCTCTCGAGCTCGACGTTGTCGAACACCAGATCGCCGGTCCCCCAACGCCGCGTCACGACCGGTGCCAAGACCGGCGGCTCCTCCGCGGGCATGAGCTGAATGGGCTCGAGCACGCTTCCTCCGCCGAACAGCCAGCCGCGCGCGAAGTGTCCGCGCACGGCCGGCAGTCCGGAGAGGTCCGGGGCCTCGGTGCCGTCGACGGGCGTTGCGAAGCGCCCACCGAGCTCGAAGCGGTACCAGCCCGGCGGTTGCTCCACCTGAATGGACCAGCGCCGCGCCGCGCCGTAGACGTGCCGGCCACCGAAGTACGGCAAGACCTCGCTGGAGGGCTTGCCGAGGAACTTGCGGTAGTCGAGCGTGCTCACGACGAGAGCTCCAGGAGCGGCGTGGACATCACGCGTTCCACCCAGCCGAACTGCTTCTTCGGGGCGGAGCGCGGCGCGTCGAGCAGCGCCTGGAGCACCCTCGGCACCTGGTACGGATCGTCGAACTGGCCGACGGACACCTCGCTGAACGGGATGTCGAGGGCCAGCGCGGCGTCGCGCACCGTGGTGCCTCGGCTGACGGCGACGTTCACGAGCAGCGCCAGCGCCGACGGGTCGTAGCCCGCGCGCCGGAAGCTCTCGGCGAAGTTGCCGCCGGCCTCGCCGGCCTCGTCGCCGACGACGATCACCACCAGCTTGGCGTCCGGCGGCAGCTCCACTCCAGAACGCCGGAGCGCGTGCACCGCGGAGGAGTGAAGCGTCCCGCCCTCGGCGCGGATGCCGCTCAGCATGTGCTGGACGGCGGCGCGAGAGGGCGCCTTCGGCACGAGCACCGTGCCCAGGGTGTCGAAGGCTGCGATGTGGAGCTTGTCCGGGGGAAAGCCGGCCAGGATGCGCGACAGCGCCTCCTTCGACTGCTCGATGGCGCCGGACATGGAGCCGCTCTTGTCGATCAGGAACAAAACGCGCACGTCCACCTCGCGGGTCGCGGCCTCCACCGCCTTCTTCGCGGCGTGGTCGGCGGCCTCCTCCAGCTTTTCGCGCACGCCCTGGTCGCGCACGTTCTTGGCGATGTTGAGCGCGCGCTGATCGGTCGCGCTCTGAACCGCACGCTCCCAGCGATCGCGGATCTCCGGGAACACCAGCAGGCCCAGCGACTCGAGGGTCGGGGTCAGGATGCGGAGATCCCGATCCGAGAGCGTCGGCAGCACGGCCACCATGATGGCGGGCGTGAGGCCCACGTCCGGCGGCAAGCGACCGATGACGTCCTTGTACTTCAGCCGCTGCGAATCGATGGCCTCGCAGATCTCGGCTTCGGTGAGCCCGTCGAAGCGCTCGCGCTTCTGAAGCACGAGCCCGTCCAGGCCCACCGTGCGATGACCGGCGGACGCCTGCTTCTGCTTCCAGCCCAGGATCTCGAAGAACGCGGCGCTCTCCGGCTTGTAGCCGGCCTTGCGCGCGATCTTCTTGATGGTCTCCTTGTAGCCGGCGCCGACCAGACCCTCGAGCATCGGTCGGTTCGCCTCGCGCACACGCAGCCAGCGGCTGGCCGCGCTCTTCCAGCGACCCAGGGCCGGCTTCTTGGCGGCCGGATCGGAGAAGCCCGCGATGCGGTTGAGCTCGGCGATGTCCGGCGTCTCGAGCAGCTCGGCCACGCGCAACACGCCCTTCGGGGTCATCATGCGCGCCGACTTCTGCTCGTAGTGGAGCAACATGGCCTCGCCGATGCGCCGGTAGTCGTCGTCGTAGAAGGCGACCGAACCGTCGTCGTCGTGCACCGGCTGACCCGAGCGCTGCTGCACCAGCATCAGCGCCGCGCAGGCGACCTTCAGGTCGCGCCACTCGGTCTCCTTGAGCGCGTAGCTCGCGAAGTGAGCCATCAGGTCCACGTTGAGCTGGTAGATCTCCAGCAGCCGCGAGTACAGCGACGCCGCGGCCGGCACGTAGAGACCCGGACGGACAGGCGTGCCTTGCGCGAGCGCGCGGTTCTTCGAGAGCTCGCGGCGCGGATGCCAGACGCCGGCGACGTCGAGACCCGGGCGGTTGTGCCACAGGTGAGCCGACGAGCTCAGCACGAGGTCGAGCAGCTTTTCGGCCGGGCCGAGCTGGCTCTCCGGCAGCGGCGATTGGGTGGTCATGACGATCGTCTCCTCAGGTGAGCTCGGGAACACCCCGAGATTAGAGAATTCCGCGCCCGAGTGAAGAAGCCGTCGGTTTCGGTGTGAACGACCGGGTGCCCTACCATTGGGCGAGAGAAGCGCGTTTGGTGCTTCTCGGCGGATTCGAACCGCCAACATCCAGGGTGCGTGTAGGGCCTCGTCGGACGAGCGCGGAAGAGTGAAGGCCGGAAGCACGAGCGTGCCTCGACGGCCCGGCGACGGGCTCGACCCTCGATGGAGCAGTGCCTTCGTGTCGCCAAAGAGCTTCCCGCGCCCGAGTGAGGAAGCCGTTGACTTTGGTGTCAGTTCCAATGACTGGTGCCCTACCGTTGGGCGACAACCTCGATGAGGCTGGATGGATTCGAACCATCAACTCGTTTGCGTGTAGGGCCTCTTCGGCCGGGCGCGGAAAAATTTTCGGAAGCATCGCATCCGAGTGTGAAGGTCATGGGTCCTTTCGGAGGCCGCGGAGCACGCTGGCTCCACGGCGACTTGCGTGTAGGACCTTCACGGCCGGGTGCCGACTTCCATTGGCGGAGACGAGTGGTCTCGATCCACACACTCGCGTGCGAGTGCGCTTCGGCTTCCACCCGAGCCCAGCGCCATGCTGGTTTCGTCTCCGAAAAAAAACCGAGCTTCGCGCGGGCCGTCCTTCCGAACGGCCCGCGCGAGCTCAAGCGACGCCGACACGCGGGAGGGATGCCGTGAAGTCGCGCCACTCGATCGGCGCCGTGTCCGGGTCGATGAGCGGCGGCATCAGCGGCAGCGTGGTCGGGCGGAACGGCGGCCTCTTCGGCCACATGCCCGACTCGTCCGGCGTCTTGTTGGCCTTCTTGGCGTTGCACGGGGCGCACGCCGTCACGATGTTCTCCCACTCCGTACGGCCGCCGCGCGAACGCGGCAGCACGTGGTCGTAGGTGAGCTTGGACATCGGCAGCTTCAGCTGGCAATACGCGCAGGTGAAGTCGTCACGCAGGTAGACGTTCAGCCGCGAGAACTTCACGCCACGCTTGGTCCGGGCGATCTTGCGCTTGAGCCGCACGACCGCCGGCATGCGCAGGGTCGTGGACGGCGAGCGGATCTCGTCGGCGTAGGACACGACGACGTCGACCTTGCCCAGGTAAGAGAGCGTGATCGCGTCCTCCCAACGGATCACCTTGTGCGGGAAGTACCAGGGCGTGAGCACGAGGGTTCTCGTGTGCATGATGGGGCCTACTTTCGGGTTCTTGGGTTTGATGGGTGTGAGCTGCAATTCCTCCAGTCTCCCTGCTTGGAGTCGAACCAAGAACGATCGGCTTCGGACACCGATGCCTGAGGATCCGTCAGGACAGGGAGCGGGCTCGGGTGTGACGCGAGTCGCGTCGGGGTGGATGGGGCTCTTGAACGTCGTCTCCCTGCTTGGAGTCGAACCAAGCGCAATCGGTTTCGTAAACCAAAGCCTGCAAATCCGGCAGGACAGGGAGGAACTCCCCGCGCGATCGGAGCGAGTCGCGTCGGGGTACGGGGCGGTGTGCCCCCGCGGAAGGATCCGGTGGGGGTGGGTCCGTGGGACCGTGAAACAGTCAGCGCCCGCGAAGGGAATCGAACCCTCCTCGCCGGATCGACAATCCGGTCGCCTCGCCAGATGCGTACGCGGGCAGCTTGGGCAGCCGTGGCGGGCTGCCCTGAGAAGGCGGACGCGCGCCCTGGTCGGGAGCGCGCCCGTCTTCTCGTCGCACGAGTTTTCAAACAGCAAGGCGCACGTGTGCGCCGACCCGCGAGGGGCCAAATCGAATCGCCCGACGATGTCGAGCGGTGGGGCACCGGAGAGTCGAACTCCAATCGACCGGTTAAGAGCCGGCTGCTCTGCCATTGAGCTAGTACCCCGAGCGAACGCGGTCGCGGTCGCGCGGTGTGTCGTCGTGATGTGGGATCGTGGGATGCTTGGACAAACCTCTCCTCGTGCGCGGGGCGTTCGCGCGCGCGCCGCGCCAAATGCAAAAAAGCCGCCTGGTGGGTCACCGAGGCGGCTTCTCGCGAGCTGCGATGAGAGCGCGCGCCGCCCCTAGGTGGTGACCTCCTGACCTTCGAGGTTGCAATCGCCGAATGCGCCGATGCCCCACGACGTGCTGCGTGCACGCGTCGAAGCGCTTCGGCTCATCCGATACGGATGCAACTCGGCGATGGCTGGTTTCCTGAAGGACATGTTCGGATTCTTCTTCTGACGAGTGAGCCGCGGATTCGATTCGCGGCGAGCGCTGTTTGTTCCCGTTGCCTGAAAAATGGCGATATCTGCCCGGAATTGGCCCCAAATGCAGCGAGGCCGCCGGGGGTTCCCTGGCGGCCTCGTGAGCACGCGGTACGCGCTCCGATGACCGCTAGGTCTCGCCTCCGACGCTCGGTCGATCGCAAGCGAGCGACTCGGGCTGGGTTTGATTCGTGAGGTGCAAAAACATTCGAACGAGTTTCACATTACGCGAGGACACTCGACTTGTCAACTCGCGAGCGCGCGTTCACACGTCGAAGGGAACGCCGAACCACTCGCCGAGCACTCGGGAGAGGATTCCGGCCCACGCGCTCTCGTACAGGATCTCGTTCCAGGTGTGCGTCGGGTCCTTGTGCGACGGCAGGGCTCGGCTGATGACGCGGAAGCTCGAGCCCGATTGATCGATGACGTCCAGCCAGGCGTAGCCGGCGTCGGCATCGACATCCGCAGTGAAGCGCGCGATCTCGCTGACGGGTACGCGGGCCCCCGAGTCGATCTCCAGGTGGCCGCTCCGCGTCGCGCGGGCCTCGAGCCCCTCGTAGGTCCAGACCCAGACCGAGTCGTCGTCCAGCGCGACGGAGATCCAACGATCGATGGTCCAGGCCAAGCGGATGCCGCGCTGCTTGGCGAGCTCGACGGCTTCGCCCAGCCGAGCTTCTGGGATCTCCAGCGCGAGGAGCACACGGAGGCGCGCGTGGCTGGTGGAGAGCAGCTGCACCTCGCGCTGGCCGTTCCGCCCGAGGAGCTCGCGGCCGAGCAGGGTCGTCTCGCTGGGCAGCGTCCTGAGGAGCTTCAGGAATTCGTGCGGCGTGCTCACCGTGGAGCCAGCAAAACACGGGTATCCGTGCGGCGACAGAGGCGCCGGGCGCGGGTCCGGCTAGAATTCGGGCCGTGGCGCGCTGGCTGGTTCTGGTGGGGCTCCTCGGGTTGGCGTGCTCGACTGGGGCTGGAGCCCCGGACGATGGCAGCGGCGGTGGGTCTGCTGGCTCCGGGGGCAGCGGAGGCGCTGCCGTCGGTGGCTCGGGCAACTGGCCGAGCGGTGGAGCCGCCGGTGCTGGTGCGGTCGGCGGCACGAGCAGCGGAGGCACCAGCGCTGGCGGCGGTTCCGGCGGCAGCGGTGGCGCGCCGCTGCCGTGCGACTCGCGCTTCAGCTTCTCGCAGAACCCCGCGACCGCGGGCATTCCGTTCGACGTCACCTTCAGCGACGGTCCTGGCTACGTCTACATCGGCATGGACGTGACGGGTCCGGGCTCGCCGTCAGCGGGTAACCTGAAGATCAGCGGTAACGGACCGTACAGCTGGACCTGGCAGATCTCTGGTCACGGCGCCGGCGTTCTGAAGCTCGCCTTCACCAAGGACGACGGCACCCCCGTCGCAGGCTGCCAGATCTACTCGAACGCGGGCTCGGGTAGCGGCGGCTCGGGTGGGACGAGCGGCGCCGGAGGGACGAGCGGCTCGGGTGGGACCAGCGGCAGCGGCGGCACGGGCGGCGGCCCGGTGGGCAACTGCCCCGATCAATCCACGCGCAACCGCTTCGCGATGAACATCGATCCCGCCAATCCGAAGGGCAATCCGAGCGCGAACGACCTGCGCAACATCGGGGCACGCTGGGCGCGAGTGGAGTGGAAGGTCGGTGTCAGCGCGGCCACGCAGAAGGGCCAGATCGCTGCGCTCCGCAGCGGGGGCGTGCGCGTGCTCGTGATCTTCGACTACGCGAGCGTGTCCGTCGGGTCCCCCGGATCGTCCGGCAGCAGCGCCGCCTGGGCGAGCTACTCGGCGCAATACGTCCAGGAGCTCGGCAACCTGGTCGCCTCGCTCGGCAACGGGGTCGACGCCTGGGAGATCTGGAACGAGCCCGATCTCCCGCCCTCGGCCGGCTACGATCCGTACGTGCCGCCCGCGACCTACGGCACGCTGCTGAAGAACGCGCACGCCAAGGTGAAGGCGGGCTCGTCGGCGCCGGTGATCGTGGGCGGGCTCGCGTCCGGGGATCCCAACTACCTGACGCAAGCCAAGAACGCGGCCGGCGGCCTGTTCGCCGACGGCGTCGGGATCCACCCCTACGGCCAGCGCGCGCCGGACAACTGGCCCAACTCGAGCTGGGGCTTCGGCAACATGAGCGCGCTGTTCAGCGCATACCTCGCCTTCGGCAAGCCGGTCTGGGTGACCGAGATCGGCACGGTCGATTCCACCAATCAGGCGCAGTACCTGAAGAACGTCTACGCGCTGGCGGCGAGCTACGGCGCTCAGGTGCCGGTTGTGTTCTGGTTCTGCTGGAGCGACGGCATGGTCCCGCCTTTCGGCGTGCTGGACAGCTCCGGTGGGCAGAAACCCGCGTATGGGGCGTTCAAGTCGGTCGCTCCGGCCTGGAATTCGAGCTGCGAGTAGTCGGGGTTTCCCCGGACATCCGCGGCGCTCGGGAAGATCGACGGCGGCCCGCGCGTACTTGGGCTGCCATGACCGCCCCTGCATCCGGCCCGGAGAGCTTCGGACCTCGCCGCACTGCGCAGGGGACCATCGTCGGCATGCCGCCGGTGGTCCGCGAGCCCGTTCGCCTCGGACAGCTCGGCTCGATCACCCTGCGCAGCGTTTACAAGGCAGAGGAGGGGCCCTGCTCGGACGCCTTCCACCCCGATCGCTGGAGCACGCCACCCGCGACCGACCTCGCGCCCATCGTTCCCTGCGAGGAGCCGGAAGAAGAAGAGTCGGTGCAGGTGTTGCCGCGGCTGGCGGCGGAGCCGCTGCCCGCGAGCGAGCCGGTGCTCGACGTCGCTCCGGTGTCCGAGCCCGAGGCCCCCGAGCCGCCGACGGAGCGCTGGCAACCGAAGGCTGCCGTGGTCGCCGACGAGCCCGTCGTGCTGCCGTTCCGCGAGCGCGAGCCCAGCCCCGAGCGCCGTTTCTTGGTCATCGCTGCGGCGGCCAGCGCCACGCTGCTCTCGCTGTTGGTGGTCGCGGCCCTGGTCTGGGGTTAACCCCGGCGGAACAGCGCTCGCTCGAGCTCGTCGGCGGCGGTGACCAGCTCGTCCAGCTCGACGCCGAGCTCCTTGGCCGCCTTGACGTCGGTGACGGCGCCCTCTTCGAGCAGCAGCGCGCCGTAGTTGCGGGCGTTCGCGCTCACCGAGTGAAGCGCCGCCTTGACGTCGATGGCGACGCGCACGTCGTTCACCGCGCGCTCGAGCAGCTTGAGCACGCGGAGCGCGCGCACCTCTCCGCCCTTCGGGTCGCGACGGGCAGGCGCCCGGCGTTTCGGCGGCGGCGCCTTGCCGAAGCCCTTGGCGCCGGGCACTCTCCCCAGTCGGGCGAGGAGCGCCTCGCCCTTCTCGAACGGGTAGTCGTTCAGGAGCACCAGGCTCTCGCCGGTGCGCTCGAGCAGGAAGCGCAGGATCGAGACCTGCAAGCCCCCGACGGTGTCGATGTCTCCCGGGTTGTCGATGCTGAACACCGAGCGGCAGCGCTCGAGCCGTTCGAGCACGTCGGGTTCGAGCTCGAGCCCGTACTTCTCGTAGGCGGCGCGCACCTCCTCCGGTCTCGGCATCGGACCGCCCGCGCTCATCTCACCCCACTCGTCGTCGCACTCGGGGTGTTCCTCCAGGAATTCCTCCACGGCGCCGATCGCCGCTTGTTCGAGCTCGAGGATCGCCTTCGGCTCGAGGGTGGTCAGGATGGAATAGGTCGCGCTCATCGCTCAGTCCTTCAAGAAACGGGTCTCGGGGTGTTCCCGGCGCCAGATCACGTGGTCCATGAAGTAGTGGTGAATGTTCACGAAGGCGAAGAAGGCGGCGAAGTACGGGGTCACCCCGAGGTCGCCCATCTCGGCCAGACCGCGCCGCCCCGCTGGAATCAGCGCGCCGTCGAGCAGCGAGGGTGCGGCGTGGAACAGGAGCCAGCCCAGGCCCAACGCCGCGGCGGCCAGGAGCCCGAGCTCGGTCCGCGCCGGGCGCCCGAACCGCGGCGGGCCCTCCGCGGCTCGCGCCGCGTTTCGCCGGAGGAGCCAGACGAAGTACAGATACTGCACCGAGTGCAGCGCCGGAATCAGGTACACCATCAGCGGGTCGGCGCTGGAAAAGACAGTCCACGCCCAGACCGTAATCAAAAAGCCGGAGAGCGGAGCGAGCGGTGGCAGGCGCCTCTCCCGCTGCCACTTGAGCGCCAGCACGCCGATCAGGGCGAGCGTGCTCAGCGCGAAGACCGAGAGCGTCAAGAGCTCCAGCCCAGGTCCGTGCGCCAGCGTGCGGTAGACGACGCCCTTCTCCTCGACCAGCTTCCCGGAGTCGGCGGGGCTCGCCCAGGCGTACGCCCAGGCGGCGAAGCAGTGCAGGAGGAACACCTTGCGCTCGAGCGAGCTCAGGCTGACCCCGCGCCGCGCCGAGAGCACCGTCAGCACGCCGAAGCCTTGCTTCACGTAGTGCCAGCCGACCAGCAAGAACATCAGCTGAAGCATGAAGCCCAGGAGCGGCGCCGAGCGGGTCGCCAGCGCGACCGCCGCCCAGATCCCGAGCCCCAGCGGGATCACGAGGCCGGCGATCCAGTAGCGCGCACGCTGCAGCGGCGCATAGACCGAGCCGAACGCCCGCTCCTTCGCCTTCTCGTAGAACAGGAAATAGGTCACCGAGAAATGGGGGTCGTTGAGCACGAAAGCGGCGTGGAACGCCAGAAACCCGATCACGAGCTCCGAGGTGTCGAGGCCCAAGCCACTCCTGAGCAGCCACATCAGCGGGAAAAGCACGAGCGTAGCGCCGCCGACGAGCATGAACTCGGCCACACTTCCCCGCACGGCGCCGGCGGCCTTGGGGAGAGCAGGCTCGAGCAGCGTCGGGCTCGCGCTGGTCACCCCGCCACGCTAGCACAGCGCTGCGACTCGACGCTTGACGAGGTCGCGACCCTGCCTGATGAAGGCAGCGGAGGTTGGGACGGCGATGGCGAAGAAACCTGGTGCTCGCGGCAAGAAGGCTTCTCGGGTGGCGGTGCTGGTGGCCACGCGCAAGGGCGCTTGGGTGTTTCGCAGCGACGCCAAGCGCAAGAGCTGGCGCGCGGACGGCCCGCACTTTCTGGGTCACGTCATCCATCATCTGGTGCTCGACCCGCGGGACGGGCGCACGCTGCTCGCCGCGGCGAAGACCGGGCACCTCGGCCCGACCGTGTTCCGCTCCACCGATCTCGGCCGCACCTGGAAGGAGGCGAAGAAGCCGCCGGCGTTCCCGAAGGCCAAGAAGGGCGACACGGGCCGCTCCGTCGATCACACCTTCTGGCTCACGCCGTGTCACGACGACGAGCCGAGCGCCTGGTACGCTGGCACCTCGCCGCAAGGCTTGTTCCGCTCCGACGACGGCGGCGTGAGTTGGGAGCCGATCTCCGGCCTGAACGACGACCCGAAGTACCGCGAGTGGATGGGAAGCGCACAGGACGGCACGCCGGACGGGCCGAAGCTCCATTCCATCATCGTCGACCCGCGCGATCCAAAGCACCTGTACTTCGGCATGTCCGGCGGCGGCGTTCACGAGTCGTTGGACGGCGGGAAATCCTGGTCTCCGTTGGTCCAAGGCATGCAGGTCGTGGAGGGATTCGACGCCGCGAACATCGCGTTCCACGATCCACACTGCGTGCGTTTGTGTCCGACCAACCCCGACCGGCTGTACCAGCAGAATCACTGCGGCATCTACCGTATCGACCGCCCGAGCCAGGAGTGGCGCCGCATCGGCAAGCGTATGCCGAAGGAGGTCGGCGACGTCGGCTTCACGATGGTGGTGCACCCGCGGGACGCCGACACGGCCTGGGTCTTGCCCATGGACGGCACGACCGTGTGGCCGCGGACCAGCCCGGGCGGCAAGCCCTCGGTCTACGTCACCAAGAACGCCGGCAAGAGCTGGAAGCGCCTCGACACGGGTTTGCCCAAGAACCAAGCCTGGTGGACCGTCAAGCGTCAGGCCATGAGCGCCGATCAGCGGGACCCGGTCGGCCTCTACTTCGGCACCACCAGCGGAGAGCTGTGGATGAGTCGGGACGAGGGCAAGCGCTGGAGCAACATCGCGCGGCACCTGCCGGAGATCTACGCCGTGGAGACGGCAGAGCTCCGATGAAGGTGCTGATCCCCGGACCACTGCTCTCCTACACGAAGGTGAAGGAGGTCGAGGCGAGCGGGAGGAACCTGGCGGAGCTCTTGCTCGATCTCGACCGGCAGTATCCCGGCATCCGCTTCCGCGTGATCGACGAGCAGGACCGGATGCGGCCTCACATGCGCTTCTTCGTCAACGGCGAGCAGGTCTTCGACCTCACGGGTGCGCTCGCCCCGAGCGACGAGGTCACGCTGGTGCAGGCGTTGAGCGGCGGCTGATCGCTAGGAGCCGAGCTCGGCAGCGACGATCCGGCCGATTTCCGCCTGCGCTGCGAGCAGCTCGGTCAGCGGCCGGGTGGAGTCGCTCAGGTACGCAGCGACCAGGATCGGTGGGCGAGCCGGTGGCCAGATCACGGCGACGTCGTTCACCGCCCCGCGGTTGCAGGTCCCGGTCTTGTCGCCGGCCTCCCAGTTGGGCGGCAGGCCCGCCCGCAGCCGCTCGCGGCCCGTCGGGGAGGCACGCATCCAAGCGAGCAGGCGCTCGCGGCTCGCGCGTGAGAGTGCCTTGCCCGTGAGCGCCGCGCGGAGCGCTCCCGCCATCCCTCGCGGCGCGGTCGTGTCGCGGGCGTCACCCGCGAGGTTCTCGTTCAGCGTCGGCTCGTCGCGGTCGAGGCGGGTCACGTAGTCGCCCAAGCTCCGGAAGTAGCGAGTGAGGCCTGACGGGCCGCCGACGAACGGCAGCAGCAGGTTCGCGGCGGTGTTGTCGCTCAGCGTCACCGCGGCGCCGGCGAGCTCCTCCACGCTCAGCGACCCGCGCGGGAGGTGCTCGCGGGTCACCGGCGCGTACTCGAGCACGTCGGCCGCGCCGTAGCTCACCCGCTGCTCGAGCCCGAGCTCGCCACGATCCACCCGTGAGAGCACCGCAGCCGCCAGCGCCCACTTGAAGGTCGAGCACATCGCGAAGCGCTCGTCCGCCCGCCGTGCGAGCCGTCGGCCGCTGCCGGTGTCGAGCGCGAAGACCCCGACGCGCCCGCCCACTCGGGCCTCGACCCGGTCGAACGGATCCCACTCCAACGGGGCTTTCGGCGGCGCAGCTGCCGGCGCGCAGGCGCCGGCGAACGCGACGGCCAGGAGCCCGCGCCGCGACAGCTGGGGATTGCGGGGAACGACCACGGGTTTCGCAGTATGGTCTAGCCTTCGACGGCGATGGAGCGGTTCTTGTGGGTTTGCCTGGCGGGTGCAGCGGGCTGCGGCACCCGTTACCTGGTCGGGCTCTGGGCGGGCGGACGGTTCGGCGCGTCGTTTCCGTATGGCACCTTGATCGTCAACGTGGCGGGCTGCTTCTTGATCGCGGTGGTGATGCAGACGGCGCTCAACGTGGTCAGCTTCTCGCCCACGCTCCGCCTGGCGCTCACCACGGGCTTCCTGGGCGGGCTCACCACCTACTCGAGCTTCGCCTACGAGACGACCAAGCTGGTGCAAGATGGCGCGCGGGGCGCCGCGCTCTGGAACGTCGGCATCACGACGCTGGCTTGCTTCGCGGCGGTGGTGCTGGGGCTCGTGGTGGCTCACGCGCTCACGAAGGCTTGAAGGAGGAAGCGATGCGAACGCTGGACGGCGAGCAGACCTTGGTCCGGATCTTCATCGGCGAGGGCGACAAGTGGCAGAAGAAGCCGCTGGCGCGCGCGCTGCTCGAGCGGCTGCGTGCCGAGGGTTTCGCCGGCGCCACGGTGGTCCACGGCGTCGCCGGCTTCGGCGCGAACAGCGTCATCCACACCGCCAGCCTGGTGGATCTCTCCGCGGATCTGCCGGTGCTGATCGAGGTGGTGGACGACAGCGAGCACGTCGATCGGCTCCTGCCCATCCTGGACGAGATGCTGACCGGGGGAGCGCTGGTGACGCTGGAGAAGGTGCGAGTGCTGCGCTACGCGACCCGACCGGCTCGCAGAGAGGGGTGACGTCGGTTGTAACGCTCACTCCGTGGTGTAGGCTCAGGGGACGAAAGGGCGGGACCGAGCATGTCTTCACGGAGTAGTCGAAGGCGACGGGTGCTCGTGCTGGTCGGTGCGACGGGGTCGCTGGCCGTGGTTCACGCGCTGGGTGTAGCCTGCGCCCCTCAGGCCAAACCCGCGGGTGCCAGCCCGGAGAGCCCGCCGCCAGCGGCAGAGCCGCCGAGCGCGCTCGGCCACTGGCGCGGATACCTGGAGGCTTCTGCGGACGTGGCCAGCTCGGACGAGATTGAGCTCGTGCTGACGAGCGCTGCGCCCGACAGGCTCGGCGGAAGCGTTCGGATCGGCAGCAGCGATGCCGCCCTGCCGCAGGACCCGACGCTGGACGCGGGCCCCCGCCGGTTCGCGCAGGTCGCGCTCGACGAGGGCAAGACCCTCGCCATCACCGAAGGACGCGCCGACGGCGCCCGCGTGCGCTTCGACGCCGTGGATCGCGGCTCGCAAGAGTGGTGCGTCGCGCAGGTTCCCGGTGAGTCGGGGCCAGGGCTCGACGACTTCGGATGTCCCCTGTTCGGTTCGACTCACGGTGGCGGCGGCTGCAACGTGGCGCTCGAAGCATTCACGCTGGGGGCGAGAACGGACGGAGGCCTGGAGCCGGACGCTGGCCGCAGGCTTCCGCCCAGGCGGGGGACGACGCCGGGCGCTGCCGGGGATCCGGACGCTGGACGCTGGGAGCCGCCGTCGCGGCCGATCGACTGCGCGGTCCTCGAGCGTTGTCGCGCAGTGCAGCGACACTGCGAATGCACGGGTCGCGCCTGTGTCGGACGGCCCACGCTGCGCCTGCGCTTCGACATCCGCATCGAGGGGGCCAGCGCCGACGGCAGCCTCCAGCTCGACCACGTGGTCCGGCGCGTGCGGCTCGAGAGGGTGCGCTGAGCGCCAGTTCTCGACCAGCGCGTCCCCCGATGGCGAGATCGACGAGACATCTCGGCGCTCGAGCGGCCTGATCCGCGAGCAGGCCGTGGCCGCCGTGCTCCTGGACCCCGAGGACCCCGGCGGTGCGCTCTTCCGGATGTGGCGCGTGACGCCGAGGCTCTCGCCGCTGATCCGGGCGGAAGCCTTCATGCGGTACCTGACGAAGCAGGAGCCCCAGCGGGCGCTGGCCTGGTTGAGCGCGAGCCGCCGCATGATGTGCGACCACGGTGAGTGGCGCTTCGAACCGACGGGCCGCGCGGCGGGATCCTCCACTTCGTGGAGGAGTACGTCTGGCTCGAGCACGCGAAGCTCGGCGGCCTGACGGGGACCCTCGACCGTTGCGGAGTCAAGCCGTCGATAGCCGTCGAGCTCGACGGCCCCTACTCGGGGCGACTGGTCGCGAGCTGGTGAAAGCGCCGGCGCGTGCTCGTCACTCGTCGGGGCCCTCGCAGCTGGCCATCGCATCCTCGATGCTGCCGCTGAAGTCGCTGCAGCCGAAGCTGTATTGCTCCAGCACGTATTGGCAGGCGTCCGAGTCGTCTTTGTCTGCGATGGCGCTGAGCGTCGAGTAGTCCGAATCCGAGCCGCATCCTGCCAACATCTTGTCGAGCGCGCAGCAGGTCACCGGCCTCGGGTCCTCGCCGCAGCCGAACGCCACGACCCCCGCGATGATGACCAAACAAGCCGTCGCCGCGCCCCGTACCACCCTCACCCCGTTCATGGAGAGCAGACTAGGCGACGCGACGCCCGGGGGCAATCCAAGCTCGGCCGTGTTCCCGATCCGTACGAGGCGTGGTTGCGACACCCGCTGTCGCAGCGGGCTACCCGTCAAAGGAACGCACGAACGTACTCTCGGCTCCGCGCCTCGAGCTCGTCCTGGAGCTTCACGTCGCGGGCGAGCGGCGACGCTCGTTTCGGGCGCTCCTTGTCGTAGTAGAGCCCGGTCTCGCTGGCGAGCTCCGGCGCGATCTCGCAGCGGAGCTGCGTCTTCGCCCCCTCTTCATTCGAGATCAGAAACGGGCGGAGCAGCACGGCGAAGACGCCCATGCGACGCTTCCAAATGTCGCTCGCGACGCCGCCGGGGTGGAGCGAGTAGGTCGTGACGCTCGTGCCCGCGAGCCTTCTCGCGAGCTCGCTCGCGTGCAGGACGTTGGCGAGCTTGCTCACGCAGTACTCCGGAAACGCGGTCAGCGTGGCGGAGGGCTTCCTGACGGCGTCCCAGTCGATGCCCTGCCTCGCCCGGTAGTGGGCCTGGCTCGCCACGATGACGATGCGCCCCTGCTTC
Source organism: Polyangiaceae bacterium (assembly GCA_015075635.1). Lineage (NCBI taxonomy): Bacteria > Pseudomonadati > Myxococcota > Polyangiales > Polyangiaceae > Polyangiaceae bacterium. The sequence goes on along the minus strand of JABTUA010000002.1, from coordinate 2,483,284 downwards.
GCGCGCTTGACCAGCGGCAGGAGCTTCTCCGTCCAGAGGTAGTGGCCCACGTGATTCGTGCCGAAGGCGAGCTCGAAGCCGTCCTTCGTTTGCCCCTGCACGCCGGCCACGCCGGCGTTGTTGATCAGCGCGTCGATGGTGACGTCTCTCCCGAGCAGCTCGTCCGCGGCCTTCCTCACCGACGCCAGGTCCGACAGATCGAGCGCCACGAACGAGACCTCACCCTCCGGGTTCTTCGCCCGGACCTCGGCGAGTACAGGCTCGGTGCGTTCGAGACTCCGCGCGGCGATGATCAGCCTGCCGAGGCCGCGTTCGGCCAGCGCCAGGGCGTTCGCGCGGCCGATGCCGGTGTTGGCGCCGGTGATGACGAAGGTCTTGTCCCCGAGGTCCATGCGCGCCGCATACGCCGGGACGCGGCGGCGGGCTAGCGCCCGCAAGCCGTGGAGCGCTGGTCGCGAATCCCGAGCGGCCGAGAGAGGTGCGCTTCGTAGGCTGTGGTGGTCTGCGCTGCCGCGTCAGACTCTACGGGCGGAGTCGCCTGCGGCGAACTGACCCCACCTACGACCAGGGGTCCGAGCCGCATGCCCGCCGTACTAGCGTCTTCTTCGGGGAAGCATGCTCTGTTCGTTCGCGTCGAGCTCGACGGAACGGTGATCGTCGTCCGCATCCTGCATGCCGCGATGTTGCCGGAGCTGCACCTCCCGGACGCAGACGAGGACGGGTGAGCCGCGTCGTCCGCGGCGCTCATCGCGTGGGCTCAGTCACGGTCGGCGCGCGCTTGACCCCCCGCCATTTCCCAGTCATTCATATACTCATATGAATGAACGAACAGCTGCGGCGCCTGCGGGTGCTTGCAGCGACCTCTGCAACGTCCCCTGCTTCAAGGAGAAGCTCGTCGCGCGGCTGCGCGCCGAGCTACCCGCCGACGACGCTCTCGAAGACGCGCGCGGGCTCTTCGCGTCGCTGGCCGACAAGACCCGCCTCCGTCTGCTCTTCGCGCTTCGAACGGGCGAGGAGCTCTGCGTGTGCGACGTCGCGCACGTCCTCGGGATCAGCGTTTCGGTAGCGTCCCATCATCTGCGTAAGCTCCGGGACCTGAAGGTGCTCAAGTACCGCAACGACGGCAAGATGGCGTACTACTCGCTGAAGAGCCCGCTCGCGCGCGAGCTCGTCGGTCGCGTCCTTCCGGATGCCAAGGCGCGCCGATGACCGCGGCCGTCGACACTCGCCGGCGCGCGCTCGACGTCATTCGGGAGCAGCTCGACGAGGCCGTCCGGGCCGGCAAGTGTCATGGCTGCGGATGCCTCCAACAGACCGTGGCTGCACTCTCGGGCACCGAGGCTGCGCCGCTGCTCGAGCCGACGCTGCAGGCGGCGCGCGCCGTGTTCGTCCCCAAGAAGTACGACTGCCTCGGCTGCGCGGTCTGCTTCCCGGCCATCGCCGCGAATGCGTTTGCTGAAGCCTTCCCCGCGGCGAGCGCGAATCTCGACCTCTGCCCCACGGAAGCACCGGAGGCACGCCTGGGTTGGCCGCCTCTTCCGGGCGACTATCGCGCGCTCCGGTACGGCGCTCCTGTCGCCGTGTGCACGTTGAACGACGCATCGCTCGCGTCCCGCGTCGCGGACACGCGCCACGAGCACCTCGCGATCGTGGGAACGATGCACACGGAGAACCTCGGGATCGAGCGGCTCATGACGAACGTGCTCGCGAACCCGCACATTCGTTGCCTCGTCCTTTGCGGCGACGACACTCAGCAGACAGTCGGGCACCTTCCCGGGCAGTCCATCGCGAGCCTACTCGAGAACGGTGTCGATGACGCGCGGCGCATCCGAGGCGCGAGGGGAAAGCGACCAGTACTGAAGAACGTCAGCCAGGAAGAGATCGACGCCTTCCGGGAGCAGGTCGAGCTCGTGTCAGCGATTGGCGAAACTGACATGACGCGAGTGATCGAGCTCGTGCAGAGGGCGGGGCGCTCCGCCCGCGGTCCGTTCGAGGGGGCACCGCGCCCCGTCGCCGTCGAGCGCGTCGGGACGAGCGAGCCGCGGCGCCTCGTGCAAGATCCCGCGGGTTACTTCGTCGTCTACCCGGATGCGCGCCGGAGAATGATCTCGGTGGAGCATTTCACGAACGCGGGCGTGCTCACTTGCGTCTTCGAGGGGAAGACACCGGCAGCACTCTATGCGGGAGTCGTCGAGCGCGGTCTGGTCACGCGGCTCGACCACGCCGCCTACCTCGGCCGCGAGCTCGCGCGCGCCGAGCGTTCCCTCGAGACAGGCGAAGCGTTCGTCCAGGATCGCGCCGCAGGAGCGCTCGAAGAAGGCGGGGCGACTGCGGAGTGCGGCTGCGCGCAGGTCTGCAAGACTGGAGAATCGACATGAAGACACTGACACCGTGGCTGGTCGCGGCAATCGCACTGCTCGGGGTGGCAGGTTGTCGTTCGGGCGAACCATCGCGCGATGGCTCGCCCTCGGCGAGCGCGGCTGCTCCGCTCGCCGCGGGCGGCACCGTCGTCTTGGTGGCGAACCTCGGCGAGGCGGAGGACGAGTGCGGATGCGGGGAGATCATTCGCGATGTCCGCGCGGCCGCACAGAAGGGCGTGTCGACGAAGGAGATCGACACCCGCACGAACAAGGACGAAGCGAAAAAGTATCACGTGTTGGTCGTCCCGGCCGTCGTCTTCCTGGACGCATCAGGCAAGGAGCTGCGCCGGTACGAAGGCGAGTCGGAGGAGACGATCAAGAACATGAAGGTCGACCTCGACACCCTCGCCTCCGCGAAGAAGTGACGGATGGATCTCGCGAACGCGCTTTCGTCCGGGAGCCTCGTCGCGCTGCCGCTGGCGTTCGCCGGCGGCCTTGCGATGGGGCTGAACCCCTGCTGCCTGGCGCTCTATCCGGCGGCTGCAGCCACGTGCTGCGCCGGCGCGTGCGATGCCGACAGCCCTCGTCCCGCCGTATCCAATGCCATCGCGTTCGTCCTCGGAACGGCGACAGCGACGACGATCCTGGGCGTCGTCGCGGCGCTCGCGGGGCGCACGCTCGAGGGGTTCGGCGGATGGGTGCGATATGCCATCGCGCTCGTTCCCATTGTCATGGGACTTCATCTGGTCGGATGGATGCGCCTCCCGATGCCGCGCGGGGCCATCGGCCTCCGCGGTCGTGGCGTCCACGGCGCCTACGCGAGCGGTCTGCTCTTGTCGCTCGTGATCGGGCCGTGCGGCACGCCGGCGCTCGCGGCGATCCTGTCGTATGCGGCGTTCCAAGGGAGCGTGCCGTTCGCCGCGCTGCTGCTCTTCCTCTACGGAATGGGGAACGGCGTGCCGTTGGTGATTGCAGGGACCGCGTCGGGGCGGCTCACGACCTGGCTGTCGAAGCTCGGTTGGCGAGCATGGACGGAGCGGGTCGCCGGCGTCCTCATGCTGGCCGTCGGTGGCTTCCTGCTGTGGACGGCGTAGACCGGATTCCCGCGGTCGGAAGCACCAGGAAGAGGAGCGACGTTGCCGATGACGTCCACACTTCGGGCCACAAACGCGAAACCCCCAGCCCGGGGGCCAGGGGTCGTTGCGTGATGGACCGGTTGGTTGCGCGGGGGCGATACGCGGGCCGTACCACGCAGATTCCTACTGGCCGACGCTCGGTTCGGTTCGTTTGCAGCTCCACTCGCCTTCGATGATCGGGAGGCCACGCGGAGTGAACTTGGTGAGCCCGCAGTAGACGAATCCGTCCGAGTGATAGCGGCACCCCGGGTGCGCATTCGGCTGCACCTTTCCACAAAGGCAGGGACAGACCCTCTCGCTGGCCATGGCCAAGTACATCCGGTTGATCCCAATGCCGGTCCAATTGAAGCGACTCGAGTTCAGCCACGCTGGTGCGAACGGGATGGCGCCGGCGCACGCAGGATCGTCCCACGGGCTGTCGGTCGAACGGACGCGCGGATAGGAGCTCAGCGAGTCCTTGCTGTGACGACCATGGGTGTTCGGGTAAGCGGAATCCTGGATCATTCCGATCGCTTGCGCGCGTGATCCACCGTTCGCGCGGTGCGCGGAGTTGTGGAAACGGGGCAAGCGTGCGACCTCGCGGTTGCGACACAGCTCGGAGGACGCATGCCCCGCTCGCCATCGGTACCGATTCACCGCACGCTCCGCAAGTTCCTTCCGCCGGCGCTCGTCGAAGCGAGCGCTCGGGCGACGGGCGCGTTCCAGCGCGTCCGGAAGGTCGACGCCTACGCCCTGGTCTGGAGCCTTATCCTCGGCTTTTCCGCCGGGAAAGTCCGGACCATCGCGGGCCTGCGTCGCGTCTACGAGAGGGTCTCGCGGACCACGCTGGAGGAGAGCAGCTTCTACTGCCGGTTCACGCCGGCGCTGGTGAGGCTGCTCCGGCAGCTGCTCGACGGCGTGCTCCAGCAGTCCTGGGGGCTGAGCCGGCCCGCATCTGGGCGGCTCAATCAGTTCCGCGACATCCTGATCGCGGACTCGACGGTCATCCGCCTGCACGAGCTGCTGGGCAAGGCGTTTCCGGCCTGCCGCACCAACCACACCCGGGCTGCCGCGAAGGTGCATGTGGTGATGTGCGTGGCGGGGGCTGGCGCAGACCGTCAAGGTGACCGCCGAGCGCCGCCATGATCGCCGTGCCCTCGTCCTCGGCCCGTGGGCTCGCGGCAAGTTGTTGCTCTTCGACCTCGGCTACTTCGACTTCCGCCTCTTCCGCCGGCTCGACGAGATCCGTGGCTACTTCGTGTCCCGGCTCAAGCGCAGCTCCAACCCGGTCATCGTTGCTCAGAATCGACGCTGGCGCGGCCGGTCGGTCGCCGTCGTCGGGCAGTGCATCTGGGATGTCGTCGACCGCCTGCAGCGCGAGGAACTCGACGTCACCGTACAGGTTCGCTCCCGCCATCGCGTCTACGCCGGGCGCTGCTCCAGCGAGGTCCGCACCTTCCGTGTCGTCGGCGTGCGGGACGAAGCCTCCGGCGAGTACCACCTGTACATCACCAACATCGGCGTCGAGGCGCTCCAGCCGGCCGATATCGCCCGCGTGTACGCCGTCCGCTGGGAAGTCGAGTTGCTCTTCAAGGAGCTGAAGTCGCACTACCGGCTCGACCAGATCCCGAGCCGAAAGCGCGCCGTCGTAGAGGCCATGCTCTACGCCGCTCTTCTCTCGCTGGCCGCGAGCCGAGCGCTCCTTCACGCCTTGCGCAGCGCGGTCCGCCCGGGATTCCTTCTCCCGGCACGACGCTGGAGCGTGCTCATGAGCCAGCACGCAACCGACCTGCTCGCCGTCGTCATCGAAGGCCGCGACGACCCAGTCTTGCTCGACCTGCTGCTCCACGAGGCCCCAGACCCGAACCGTCGTCGCCTTCACCTGCTTCAGTCCGTCGAGCGCCGTGCACATGCCTATCGAGCCCCCGGAAACTCAGCGAGTTCACGTCGTGCAGCGGCCTAAGCGATCACCGATGCTGTGACGACCTAGCAGGACCAGCGTCTCGGTCCAGCCGTCGGCTCGCTCCCGCCGCATGAGCTTCTCGTATCCGGACCAGCGCACGGCCGGCACGTCCACCCCCGGTTGTGGGCTTCCTACCTCTCCGCCGGGGGCGACGATGGACCCCAACATGCAGAGCCCGCAGCGGCACTCGACCAGGCGCACTCTGGAAACGTGGGGGTCGAGCGCGGTGAGCTGGCTCCGCAGCGTCGCTTCGGTCGGCTTCGCCCACTCCTCGTCGATCCGTTCCTCGCGGAACGCGTCAATGTATCCAGCGAACGTATTCGAGTAAGGGAACTCGGCGGTCGGCTCGGGTGGCACAGGTCGCGGCGGGCGCCCCGAGACGGCGCCAGCGTCAGGCGTGGGGGCGGTCGGCTCTGCCGGATTCGGCTGGACCATGCGCGGAGGAGCGCCTTCCGCGCACGCCGAGGCGGCGAACATGACTACACCTGCGACGAGGGGTCCGAGCCGCATACCACTTGGGTGTTCGGCGGCACGCCGAGCTTGGGTCCGCGAAGCGACGAGTTGTCGGAGCCGCCCGGAGGTGACAGAATCACGAGAACGAGTCGCCGCCATGGCACGCCCGATCCAAGCCGCTGACCTGCCCGAGGACATCGCACGCATTGCCGAGGCGCAAGTCGCAGCGGGCCGCTTCGCAAATATCGACGAGGTCGTGCGCGCCGGGGTCCTCGCCGTGCAACGAGAGCAGGAGAAGCACGATGCATTGCGTGCGGCGCTCGAAGAGGGGGAGAACAGCGGGATCTTCGACGGCAACCCGTTCGACAGCGTCCGGGCCGAGCTCCGTGTGAACCGACATCAACCTTAGGTGGGTCGTGAAGTATCGGTTTACGGCGCAGGCGAGAGCGGACCTGCGGGACATCGCGGCGTACACGCTGGAACGGTGGGGACCCGAGCAGTGCGACCGCTACCTCATAGGGCTCGAGTCTGCCTGCCAGGCGCTCGCGGAGCGACCCGAGCTTCGCCGGGGATTCCCGAGCCACCCGCCGTACTACCGTCTGCTTCGGGGAAAGCATGCTCTGTTCTTCCGCGTCGAGCTCGACGGAACGGTGGTCGTCGTCCGCATCCTGCATGCCGCGATGCTGCCGGAGCTGCACCTTCTGGACGTAGACGAGGACGGGTGACCGGCGCAGCGTCCGAAGAAACGAAACCCCCGGCTTGCGACCGGGGGTCATCGTGCCGTGGTACGGCGAGGGTTGCGCGGGCTCGCAACTCGACTTTCCGACCCAAGAATTTCAAGGGGTTGCGGAGGCGTGGGTGCCGTTCGAGGAGTCGATCGCGATTGGGTGGTAGGTCACGCGCCGCCATCGGCAAGCCCGGCTTCCAGCCACGGGGACGTGTCGACGCCATTCACTTCAGGTTCTTGTCGAAGAACCCTGTGATCTTGTCGAACGGAATCACGTCCTTGCGGTCGTAGAGGTCGGTGTGGTTGGCGCCCGGGATGATCATGAGCTCCTTCGGCTCCGCCGCAGCCGCGTAGGCGGTCTCGCTGAAGTAGCGCGAGTGGGCCTTTTCGCCGTGGATGATCAGGATGGGGCGCGGCGAAATTTCCGCGATGTAGGTCAGGATCGGCATGTTCATGAACGACAGCGGCGTGGTGAGCGCCCACGAGGCGTTCGAGTTCACCGCCCGCGGATGGAAGCCGCGCGGCGTCCTGTAGTAGTCGTGGTAGTCGACGAGGAATTGCGCTTCGCCGCCTTTCAGCTCGTTGGACACCGGGCCATGCGCCGGACTTCCGCTCTCCGCGTCCAGCCAGCGCTGCCGGCCCAGTTGCTCCAGCGTTTGCGTGCGCTGTCCCGGGGTCACGCTGTCGTTGTATCCCTTCGACATGACCCGGCTCATGTCGTACATCGTGCTGGCGACCACGGCCTTGATGCGCTTGTCCACAGCGGCGGCGTTCAAGGCCAAGCCGCCAAAACCGCAGATGCCGATGATGCCGACGCGCTCGCGGTCGACGGACGCGTGCAAGCCGAGAAAGTCCACGGCCGCACTGAAGTCTTCGGTGTTGATGTCCGGCGAGGCGATGTTGCGCGGCTCCCCGCTGCTCTCCCCGGTGTAGGACGGGTCGAACGCCAGCGTGCCGAATCCGCGTTCGGCCATCGTCTGCGCGTAGAGGCCCGACGACTGTTCCTTCACTGCGCCGAACGGACCGCCGACGGCCAGCGCCGCCAGGCGTTTGCCGGTACGGTTCTTCGGTAGGTACAGGTCGGCCGCCAGGGTGATGCCGTAGCGGTTCTTGAAGGTGACCTTCTCGTGATCCACCTTGTCGCTCTTGGGGAAGGTCTTGTCCCATTCCTGTGTCAGCTGCATGGCGGGCGCCCCGTTTGTCGTGGAAGTTGCAGGTTTCAGGGTCGACTGCTCGGCTCGACAGCCGAGGAGCGCCACCGAACCAACCAGCGCGCCGAGAAAGCACCGTCGTCGCAGGGCGGCAGAAGGTTGCCTTCGGCTGTTCGTCGTCGCTGCGTTCGTCATGGCGTCATCTCCTGGACCTTGATCCACGTCGGCTTCTTGCAGCCACAACATGCGCGCGGCGCCATCGACGGAGAAGAGGCCGGTTGCTGGACGAGCTGTTAAGTGGAAATTGACAATCGTTTCCAGCCGGCGGGCGCTCGGTCAACGTGGGCGCGCCTTGCTCTTGGTGGTCGAGAGCGCGGATGGTTCTCGAAGCGTCTCGATGAACGACCGCAGCGGCGCAGAGCTCTGCGCGCGACTCGGGTAGTAGAGGAAGAGCCCGGGCACCGTCGGCGCATACGGCTCGAGCACACGGCGGAGGCGGCCGGCGCGAAGCGCGTCGCTCACGAGCGGCTCGAACACGTACGCGAGGCCGAGGCCCAACTCGGCGAGCGCCATGCAGAACAGGCCATCGTTTACGACGACGCCTCCGCGCACCGGCACGCGCCAGCTCCGCCGTCCGCGCTCGAGCTCCCACGCGTACAGCGAGCCCGTGGTCTCCGAGCGAAACGTCAGGCATTCGTGCTGGAGTAGATCCTCCGGGCGCTCCGGAACTCCGCGGGCGTCGAGATAGCTCGGCGCGCCGACGACGACGAAGCGAAAGGCGTCGGTCAGTCGAACGCCGATCATGTCGCGTTGCACGTACTCCTCGAGCCGAACCCCCGCGTCGAAACCTCCGCCGACGATATCCACCATGCGATCGTCGAACACGAGCTCGACCTCGATGCGCGGGTGCCGCTCTCGAAACTTCGGCAACGCGGGCGCGATGACGAAGGGATACGCCGCACGAGGCACCGAGAGGCGCAGGCGGCCGACGGTCTCGCCCGGCGCTGCGCCGACCTCGCGCAGCGCGGAGACCACTTGCCCGATCGCCGGTCCCGCGCTCTCGACGAGCCGCCGGCCCGCGTCGGTGAGCGCCACGCTCCGCGTCGTTCGCGTGAGGAGCACGACGCGAAGCTGCTCCTCGAGTTGGCTCACCGCCTGACTCACCGCGGAGCGCGAGACGCCGAGGTCGCGCGCGGCGCCGCTGAAACTGCGAAGACGCGCGACGGAGAGGAATGCCTGGAGCTGCGAGAAGGGAGCGGCGTTCATGCGGCGCGGGGACCTCGATGGGGATTGTTCACCGTAGCTTAACAGGCCGTCGCGACCGGGCCGTCTAGTTCAACGACGGCCGGGGGCGCATGTTCTTCCTCGCGGCGGTCGCGCGGCGCGCCTCTTGCGGCGCTTGCACGAGGGCAAGGCCGCACTGCGGTCGAGGCATTTCGCGACGAGGTGGACCATGGAGATCAAACGGAGCGGCTCACAGCCGTCGGAGAAGGGGCCGGCCGAGCATTTCACGGGAACCGTGCGGATCGACCCACTTTTCCAGTCGAGCCCGCCCGCGCGCGCCGCCGGCGCCTGCGTGACGTTCGAGCCTTGCGCCCGAAGCGACTGGCATACGCACCCCCTCGGTCAGACGCTCATCGTCACGGCCGGATGCGGTCTGCACCAGCGGTGGGGCGGTCCTGTCGAGGAGATCCGCCCCGGCGATGTCGTCACCGTCGGGCCCGACGAGAAGCACTGGCACGGCGCCGCGCCGACGACGGCGATGACGCACATCGCGATTCAGGAGGCGCTCGACGGAAAGGTCGTCGAGTGGCTCGAGAAGGTCACTGACGAGCAATACCAAGGGAAGGTGTGAGATGCGCGCAGCCATCATGTACGGCGCCGGCGACGTCCGCGTCGAGAACGTCCCCGATCCGTCGATCGTCGAGCCCACCGATGCGATCCTGCGTGTCGTCCGGGCGTGCGTCTGCGGCAGCGACCTCTGGCCGTACAACGACATGCCGAAGACCGAGAAGGGCCAGAGCATGGGCCACGAGGCGATCGGCGTCGTCGAAGCCGTGGGCAGCGGCGTTCGCAACGTGAAGCAGGGGCAGGTCGTCGTGATGCCGTTCGCGATCTCCGACGGCACCTGCGACTTCTGCAAGGAGGGGCTCCCGACCGCGTGCGTGCACGTCGGCTTCGTCGGCAACGGCGGCATGAACGGGGCGCAGGCCGAGGCGCTTCGCATCCCGTTCGCCGATGGAACTCTCTACCCGATCGACGTCACGGAGAGCGATGCGCGCATGCCGTCGCTGCTCACGCTCTCGGACGTCATGGGCACTGGCCACCACGCCGCGGTGGTCGCGCGCGTGGCGCCCGGAAAGAGCGCGGCCGTAGTCGGCGACGGCGCCGTCGGTCTCTGCGGCGTGATCGCGGCGAAGCGACTCGGCGCCGAACGGATCATCATCATGGGCCGACATCCGGACCGCATTGCGCTCGCGCGCGCGTTCGGCGCGACCGACGTCGTCGGCGAGCGCGGAGCGGATGCCATCGAGCACGTGAGGCAGCTCACGAAGGGCCAAGGCGCGCACGCTGTGCTCGAATGCGTCGGCACGCGCGACGCGGCGCAGACCGCGGTCCAGCTCGCGCGCGCGGGTGGCGCGGTTGGCCGCGTCGGCGTCCCGCATTACGACGCGATCCCGGGCGCAGACGTGACGTTCTACAAGAACGTGATCGTCGGCGGCGGACCTGCGCCCGTTCGCACGTACATCAAGGAGCTCCTTCCCGACGTCCTCGCGGGTCGCATCGAGCCCGGTCGTGTCTTCGATCGCACCGTAGGCCTCGACGGCGTGCCCGATGGGTACCGCGCGATGCAGAACCGCGAGTCCATCAAGGTGCTCGTCACTCCCTGAAGGTGAGCCATGCGCTGGAAAGACACCGAGCTCACGAAGATCGCCGCGACCGATGATCTGCACATCGCGCCGCTCCGAGACGACGGCGTGACGTACGGCACGCCGACGTGGATCTGGTCGGTCGTCGTCGACGGGGAGCTCTACGTGCGCGCCTACAACGGCACGAGCTCGCGCTGGTACCGGGCCGCGCTTCGACAGAAGTCTGGCCGCATCACCGCCGCAGGGATGACGAGAGAGGTCGCGTTCGATCCGGTTCACGGAGCGAGCAACGACCGGATCGATCACGCCTATCGCGCCAAGTACGGCGCGAGCCCCTACCTCGCGTCGATGATTTCGACGGGCGCGCGTGCCGCGACGGTGAAGATCCTGCCGCGGGAAGCCGGGGCGACGCGATGAGCACCGCCTCGGGTTTGGCGGAGAGGGTGAGGGCGTGACGGGAAGTCGTCCTTGATTGAGGTCGGGTCAACCGTCGACGTCTGCGCGTTGTGAGATCCCGAGCTCTCCTCGGATCTCTGCGACGAAGTCTTCGACTGTCATCTCCTCCCCGAGACCTGCATCGAGCTCGGCGATCCCTTCGTCGATCGCTGCGCGAATCAGCACCACTTCGCGATCGGTTCTGATCCTCTCCTCGTCGCTCATCGCCGCCTCGCGGTCGAAATTCAAAGCAGGTTGCAGAAACGAGAAAGCCCTGTGATTACAGGGCTTTCCAGGGTTGCGCGGGCAGGATTTGAACCTGCGACCTTCGGGTTATGAGGAGGCGGAGAGAATCTTGCCGGGATTGATGTGCTTTGCAGACGCGAGGTTAGCGCGCATCGCATCACTGTCAACCTTGCTGACCTTGTGACGCGTCGTCTCCGGTTGGCCCAAGATTGGCCTAAGGCGAGTCGAGTTTGCCGTGTCAGTTCGGTCCACGTCATGCTGGTAGTGCATGGCCAAGGCGAAAGCGAAAGCGAAAGCGATTCTGACACGGGAAGACGTCCACGCTGCGCTCCTGCACTTCGCGGAGCTGGCCGTAGCCTTCGAGGGTGGCGGCATCGAGGTCGTCGACCCCAGAGCCCCGCTTGACGTACCGGCCACGGACAAGGCGGCGCTGGCCTGTCTCAAGACGGTAGTCTCGCGCCTCGAGCGGCATCGGGAGCGGCAACAGGAGGGCCAACGCAAGAGGGTAGCGGTCGCGCTCCACGACGAGCTGGAGGCGGTGTACGAAAAGCTCACCGAGTCCCCGGACCTCGACTTGGACGCCGAGCTCTCGGCGGTGATCTCGAAGCAGGGATTCCAGCCGTTTCAGGTCGACGTCAACGACCTCGTGCCCGACAAGGACGAGTTGAAGGGCGGCCCGGCGGTGGGCGCTGCCAGGAACCTCTCCGAGTTCGTGGGCAGGGCGGAGAAGTCGTTCTTCAACTACAGGAAGAAGCGCTCGTCGCTCGAGGTCTGCCGGACCGCCTGGCGCCGCTGGGTGCCGCCGCGGCTGGCTCGGGCGTACGTTGCGGACGTCATGGGCGCCGCGATCGCCGCCCGGGACGCCGCGCCCCCGCCGCCGCTCTCGGACGTGAAGGACATGGCGCCGGCTTTCCTGGCCATGTTGGAGCGGCGCACGGAGACCCTGTTCCGCGACCATCTACGCGCGATGTTCGAGATGATCTTCCTCGGCGACCTCGAGGAGGTACGCGCGGGGGCGCCTCAGATGGCGGACCAGCTCGCGGCGAAGAGGGAGGAGGGTCTCAGGCTGCTCCGCCAGCACTTCGACGGCGATGAAGAGCGTGTTCAGGCGGAGTACAGGCGCGCGGCCTTGGAGGACATCGATCGACAGATGGACGGGCTGGGCTTGCAGGCGCCGAAGGCGCCCGGCGCCCCGCCGAAGAAGCGGGTCAAGCGGCCGCTGAGGAGGCGGAAGCACAGCAGGCGGTTCCGCATCTGAGGCCGCTATGTATTTCGAACGGCGGCGGGTCAGCAGCTCTCGCCATGGCGTCAGCTTCACGCGCTGCGTAGCCAGCTCGGCACGGGCGGTGGGGAAGGGAGATCCTCCGCTGCCGAAGAAGCCGCAAAAGCAATCACAGCGCGAACGTCCTCGGGCGTGAGCGCGGGGAAGTCACGCAAGATGGTCTCGGTCGTTTCGCCGTGGGCCAGGTAGCCGAGGATCGCGCGCAGCAATACTCGCGTGCCGTTGATCGTCGGTTGGCCGTGGCAGATTGCCGGGTCGCGGACGATTCGCTCCGCGAAGGTCATGCCCAAATGGTCGTCCGAACTCCTCGGTCCTGCAAGTACCAGGTCGAGTGCCTCAACCCGACGGGGCGCGCGGGTTCGCCCAGCAGCAGGTGCGACAGCGCCTTGGGGGGCCAGCTTCGCGCCAGTGGTCCTCGCCGACCAGCTCCGATGCGGCTATGCTTGGAGCGTGTCAGCCAACGCCCGCTCTCTTGACGAAGCCGTAGAGGCTCTGAAGCGCGATCCGACACGCCCAGTTCGAGCCCGCGTGGACGATCTGACCGTGGAGCTTCGGGCGGTGGAGGCGGGGGTTCAGCCAGAACCCAGCTCACGCCCGGAGGGTGAATCGGCGGCGGACGTGTTCCGAGAAATCGGAGCATGGGAGGGCGAGTCCTTGGAAGAACTGCTCGCCTTCTTCGTCGAAGCGCGTCGCCACGGCGGTAGCCGGAGCGTGCCAGAGCTGTGATCTACGTCCTCGACACCAACATCGCGGCCGCCGCGCTGAATCTGCATCCGGCCGTAACATCACGACTCGCGCAGCTCGTGCCGAGCGACGTCGGGTTTTCGCTGATCGTGGTCGGTGAGCTCCTCTACGGCGCCCGGAAGTCGCAGAGGGTCGCAGAGAACCTCGCGAGGGTAGAAGCGCTGCGAGCGCGGTTCCCGGTTCTGCCGATAAGTGACGCCGTGATGGAGCGTTACGCGGTTGTTCGGGCAGGTTTGGGCAAACTTGGCCGCCCCAAGGGGGACTTCGACCTGCTAATCGCCGCGACCGCCGTCGAACACTCCGCGGTACTGGTCACCAATGATGCCGGTCTCAAGGACGGCACTATCGACGGCCTCACTGTCGAGGACTGGCTCGCGTAGTCTTGGTGCGTTCCGCCAGAAAACCGTAAGCTCGACACCTACGCGACGGCGCGTGAGTGGAACATGAGCGGGACGGGTCCTTCAAAGCCTGCCTCTGACGCACGAGACGCGATCGCCAGCGCGATTGTAGAGGAGGAAACGCGCATTCGGCGGCTCGAGGCCGAGCACGCCGGCGCGAAGGAACGCCTTGCGAGGCTACGTGACGACCTGGCCAGTCTCGCAGAGCCGGACGTCGTCCGGGCGGTGCCAAGCCCGTCGATGGCCACCGCGCCGCGATCGCCTGCCGAGAAGGTCACGTTGTTTCGGCAGCTCTTTCGGGGCCGCAGCGATCTCTATCCAACCCGGTTCGTCAGCAAGAAGACGGGCAAGGCGGGCTACGCGCCCGCGTGCTCGAACAAATGGGAGCCCGGGCTGTGCGCACTGAAGACCGGTGGCAAGTGCAGCGACTGCGCGAACCAAGCGTTCCGCCCGGTCGATGACGCCGCCGTGCTCGGGCACCTGCGCGGCCAGCACGTGATGGGCGTCTATCCGATGCTCCCGGACGAGACCTGCTGGTTCCTCGCGGTCGATTTCGACAAGAGCACCTGGCAGGAGGACGTCCGCGCGTTCGTGGCGACCGCTCGCGGGATCGGGCTGCCGGCGCTCATTGAGCGATCGCGATCCGGAAACGGCGCACACGTCTGGTTCTTTTTCTCGGAGCCGGTTTCGGCGGCGACGGCGAGGAAAGTGGGCTGCCACTTGATCACAGAAACGATGGTGTCGCGTCACGAGCTCAGCATGGAGTCGTACGACCGGCTCTTTCCGAGCCAGGACACCATGCCCCGCGGCGGATTCGGAAATCTCGTCGCTCTGCCGCTCCAACACGGGCCTCGCCAGCAAGGGAACTCCGTGTTTCTCGACGAAAACCTGAAAGCGTATCCCGACGACCAGCAGTGGTCCGTCCTTGCGGCCGTCCAGCGGGTCGATGCCGCCGCCATCGACCGGGTCGCAATTGACGCGACACGCAGCGGGACGATCGTTGGTGTTCGCAGCGCCGAGTCGGCAGACGCCGAAGAGGAGGTCACGGCGCCCTGGATGCGCCCGCCTTCCGGGAGTCCGCGCGTGCGCCGCATCCCGGGGCCGATGCCGGCGCGTGTCTCCGCGGTGCTCTCCCAGCGGCTGTTCATCGCAAAGCACGGTGTGCCCTCGCCACTCTTGAACCAGGTCAAGCGTCTCGCCGCCTTTCAGAATCCAGAATTCTACAAGAAGCAAAGCATGCGCCTCTCGACGGCGCTGACACCGAGGGTGATCTCGTGCGCCGAGGATCTGTCCAAGCACGTCGCACTTCCGCGCGGCTGCAGAAGTGACCTCGAAGAGCTGCTTCGCGTCCACGGCGTTCCGCGCCTCGTCGTGCGCGAGTGTGGCGTACAGATACTGGATCCCAACCTTCTCGTCGTGACCCGGAGCCCGGAAGCCCGTATCGCGCACGATCAGTCGATGCTCGAACGGCCGCGCCGCCGCCTGGGCCTTCGCGTCGACTTTGAAGCGCACGGGGCCGATCTGCATCTCGGTAATCGGGTGATAGCCGTCGCGGCGCTGCGGCGTCGCTGTGAGCCCCACGACATACCGTGCCTTCACCTCGCGGAGGACGCGCTCGAACTGCACCGCGGGGAGGTGATGGCACTCGTCGACGATAACCTGCCCGTAGCCCGCGACGAGGTCCGCGACAGAGTCTTTCCGCACGAGGCTCTGGATCATTGCGACGTCCAGCCAGCCGGTTGGAGTGCGCTTCGCTCCTGCGATCACCCCGATCGCCTTCCGCTCGACCCCTAGGAACAACGCGAGCTGTGCTAGCCATTGCTCGAGCAGCGGTCGACGGTGAACGAGGATCAAGGTGCTGCATGCACGCTTCGCGACGAGGTACGTCCCGATCACTGTCTTTCCGATGCCCGGCGGAGCGACGAAGACGCCAGCGTCGTGCGCGAGCAAGGCGCGTGCCGCTAATTCTTGAACGCCAGTGAGCGTTCCCTGGAAGCTGAGCTCGACCGCCGACCCGGCTACGCGTTCGTCGGCTACATCGATCGCGACGCCATGATCTTGAACGACGTCGTCCGCGCGCTCGAACAGGGGCGATCGCCGATCCTGCTCACTGAACGCAAGGATCACCTCGAGTACTTCGCGCAACGACTCGAGCGCGTCGCGCGAAACCTCATCGTGCTTCAAGGAGGCATGGGCGCGAAGGCAAACCGCGAGGTGCGGGCGCAGCTCGATGCCGTCCCATCGGACCGGGAGCGGCTTCTGCTCGCGACCGGGCGCTACATCGGGGAGGGGTTCGATGACGCTCGGCTCGACACGCTGTTTCTCGCGCTTCCGGTGTCGTGGAAGGGCACCCTCATACAGTACACGGGGCGGCTGCACCGACTGCATCCAGGCAAGCGCGATGTGCAGATCTTCGATTATGTCGACCGCGACGTCCCGATGCTGCTGCGCATGTTCGAGAAGCGCTTGCGCGGGTACCGCGCCATTGGCTACGCGCGCGGCGAGGCACCGCTGGGGTACGCGGAATCCAAGGAAGACATGATCATCGAGTACGATGACGACGTGCTCCGCGCGCTCGACCACGAGTCCGCGACCGATCGAGGCGACGACTTGGAGGACGCCGTAGACGAAAGTGAAACTGCGCTTCTGGGGCGATAGATGTCGATTCTGCGTCGGGTCACGGCGCAAGGATGGGGCGGAGTTGTTCCATGCGTCCACAGCCGGCCGCGACCCGGTCTCCCGAGTCTGACCTTGAATGTCCGAGCCCGTTCGTCGGCGCGTGTATCGTCGTTCTCGCATGTCCCGCCGTTCCCAGAAGACCGACGGTCGAATCTACGGTCCGGAACCGTGGGCGGTCGTTCGCGGGGTCGAGCTTTGCCATTGGGACCTCTGGTTCTTGGTGGTCATCTGCGACCTCTCCGGCGGAAAGCGCGAGCTGGTCGCACTCCTGGAGGGCCACCGCCGATGTCACGACGCGGAGGCGAAGCTCAGCCACCTGCTCGATCTCGAAACGCGCCTGACTGCGGGCGGCGTGTCGCATGACGAGGTGCTCGACGGCGTCACCGTCGACCGTGCGCTGCTGCGCAAGGCGCGCAATAAGGTCATCGAGCAGAGCGCGTGGCGGCCGACGAAGGCCATGATCGACACTCCGCGCAAGCTGCTCCGCGATCGCGCGATGCGCGGTCATTGGGCCAAGTTCCCGGTGGATCCGGCGACGTGCGAGCGCGCCTTCGACCGGTTCTGCCGGCCCGAAGGGGACTACGGTTGGCGCTTCACACCGCTGGTTGCGCACACCGTCGAGCGCACGTGGAGTGAAGAGCGGCTGCGTGCCGAATCGGCAGCCGGCCGGGTGGCCGCCGACCGCGCCACGATGACCCGGATCATCGACCTGATGGAACACGTCGACGATTCCATGGCCGACATGAGCACCGTGTTCGAGGACGTGCTCGCGCATTACGTGGCGGAGGTGTGGGATGCCGGACTGGATCCCGAGGTCGCGCTCCGTGACGGCATCGAGCTCGGAGTGTGGGAAGACTATGGGCTGACGGACGACATGCGGCCCTTCCTCCGCAGCATCAAGGCGGCGCACGTCGAACCCGCGATTCAGCTCTTCTCCGAGACCACCGCCGAGCTGTTCATCAATGGTCTCGAGCGCCCCTTCGCAACCGCGCACGCGATGTGGGCAACGTTGCTCGTGGCCAACTCGCGCTTCGCCGAGTTCGAAGGCCTCGCACTGCGCTTCGGGCCGGACGCCTGGCGGCCAGTGATCGAGCTAGCCGAGACCGCCGTTCGTGCCGGCCGTCGGGACGTGGCGCTCGCGGTGTTCGCGGCCGTGAACCGCCCAGGACCCCGCCGTGAGCAATTCCAGGAGAAGTGTCGCGAGCTGACAGGCGAGAATGCGCCGCCGTACGTCCCGCGTGCACGCCCTGTTTGAACGCGGAAGTCCGGTTCGCGTCAGGGCTGTGGCCGCGGGGGGGGACACACCGACACGCTCTCGCGAGCTCGCTTCGTCATTTCACTTCGAGGGTGTTCTGGGCGACGCCGTCGATGCCATCGTTGGTGCCGGGCTTGCCACCGGCACCCTTGGTGCCCTTGTTGCCAAGGGTTACCTTCGCGCTGCCATCGAGGGTGGGGGCGGCGGTGCCTTTCCAGACAACGGCGACGCTGATGCCGCCGGCGCCCCCGCCGCCGGCACCGCCGGCGCCGCCGGGGGCGCCCGCACCACCCATGCAGCCGAGGGAGCCGGGAAACCCTCCTCCGCCCACGTCTGTTTGTCCCGCCTGTCCCGCAGCACCGCTTCCGCCGTTGCCGGCATCCGCGGTCGAGAGCTCGCTGCCCGCGTCGACGGCGATGGTGGAGTCCACCGCGATCAACGCGATGCTCGCTCCGCCGCCACCACCACCGGGACCGCCTGCTCCGCCGCAACCGCCGCAGCCTCCACCTCCACCGCCGCCCGACGCGGAACTGGTGCCCCCGCCCCCTCCCTGCCCGGGTCCGCCTGCCGTTCCGGCGGCACCCTTCTCAGCAGTCCAGCCAGAAGTGTTGAGTGCGCCCAGCGTCGAGGCTCCAGCTGCCGCTGCCGCCGCGGGGGCGGGGGCGCCGTCCTTGCCCGTACCGGTGCTTCCGCAGCTACCCGGTGTACCGCCTTGCCCCGCACCGAGCGCGGGAAAACCGTCATTTCCTTTTGTCGCAGGCGGTGCGCTTCCACCCGCTCCACCGATGCTCTGGGCGCCGCCCGGGCAGCTGCACGCCTTGACCGCGCCACCCGCCAACACGCTTGCGTTGTTCCCGTCCAGAGTGCCCTGCGCCGGATACGTGTACGCCGTCACCACCCCGTTCGCGCCCGCCACGCCCTTCCCGGCGGCGAGCTTCACGCGATGAAGCTTCACGTCCGTGGAAGCATTCACCATCGCAGCCACGCTGCTCTCGCCGGCCGCGGTGCCGTCCGCGGAAGCAAACTCGAGGTCCTCGAGCAACACCGGCGCGGTCACGCCATCGATGGCTAGCGCGTTCCCCTTCGCCGTGGGCTTCACCACCGCCCGCTTCCCGGTCTCATAGGACCAGTCGGTGCAAGAGAACCCACCGTAGGCCTTCACGCCGGCCGTGACCTTCACCTGCTCGTCGTAGGTGGTGTCGCAGATCAGGATCATCTTGCCGCTCGCCGCCGCGAGCGCTTCCCCGATCGTCTTGAACGGGCTCGCCTTCGTACCCGTCCCGGTTGCGGAAGCAGTGCCGTTGACGAAGACGGCGTACTTGTCATCCACCAAGCAAGCTTCTGCACTCGGCGCCTTGGTGGTGTCGCACTGGCCGGCGTCGGTCCCCGCGGTGCCACCGCCCCCCGATGCTCCGCCGCCACCGCCGGTCCCGCCTGTCCCCGAGGTCCCGCCCGTCCCCGAGGTCCCGCCCGCTCCACCGGTTCCCGCCGTTCCGCCCGTGCCCGCGGCTCCGCCCGTGCTTGCCGCGCACGTGCTGGTGCCTTCGCACGAGTCGTCCGTCCCGCAACCGAGCGCGAAGGCGCTGCCGATGCCTGCGAGAATCGAAAGGGTTGCTAGCGAAGTGAAGCGCATCGTGTCCTCCCTGCGTGACTCGAATCAGAACTGGCCGTGGACGGAGAGCCCGCCCCTTTCGGCCAGCCACGGTGAAACTCGAATGGCGCGCGCGTTTTCGGGGCTCGGCTTCGTCGTGGGCCATGCGAACCAGATTGCGGCTGTCGCCGCGCCGAAGACGCCTGCGCCGATGAATCCAACGGTGGCGATCGTCGCGTTTCGATTCGCCCTGTCGCGCGTGTCCTTCAGGCTCGAGCACTCCGCGGCGTTGGCTCCGCCGGAGCAGCCGTTCGTGCCCAGCTTGCTGCTCAGATCGTCGGCGTCGCTCGACGCGGCTCGCGAGTCGAGGCCAAAGCCGATGCCCACACCCAGCGACACAACCGTGAGCGCCGTACCAGTGACGAGCAACGCCGTCTTCGTTCCCGAACGCTCCCCGCTCGTCGTATCCGAACCGGCCGGTGGGGAGCCGCCGGGCTCGCTCGCCGAAGACGGCGCAGCCGCAGCCGGGGCGGCTCCCGTTTGCTTCACCAGCTCGAGTCGGATCGTGTCCGCGACCCCTGCCTCCGCTCGGACCTCGCGCTTGCCGGGTTCGTGCCCGTCCAGCTTGGCCTCCACGACGTGATTCCCTGGGTCGAGGAAGACCTCGCTCGCCAGGGGCGAACGCCCGGCCGGCGCCGAGTCGATGGTCACTTCGGCGTCCGCGACGCTCACCTCGATCGTCAGCGCGAACACCTTCGAGCGCGCGGTCCTCGCGCCATCTTCGATGCGCTTCTTCGCGTCCGCCGTCGGTTCCAAGTTCGGGAAGTTCCGGAGCGCGAAGTCCAGGTGCTCCGCGGCGTCCCGGTACTTCGCCAACTTGAGCTCGCTCTGGCCGAGCAGCGCCGCGGTGTCGAAGCTCTTCTTCAGTGCCCACGACTTCAAGAGGAGGTCGCGCGCACGCTGCCAGTCCTTCTTCTGTACCGCTTCACGACCTTCCTTGAAGAGCTCTTCCGGTGTGGCCTGGGCGTGCGCGAGGGAGGAGGCCGACAGCGCGAACGCGACGGCGAGCAAACAAAGAAGCAGGCGGAACGGCATGACGATTGCGATCAAAGAAAGGGTCGATCCGGATCCGGCGGCGTGGGCGGCTTCGCGCTCGGCGTGGGGGCTGCAGGCGGGCTGGACGCGGGAGCTGGCGCCTTCGTCGGCCGGTTCGGCGCAGAAGGAGCCGACGACCCCTCCGGAGCCGCGGAGCCCGTCGCAGTGGCGGCGGTCGGCACCGGGCTCGTGACCGCGGCCGGCGCGGGAGCGGGAGCGGGCGCAGGCGCGGGCATCGGCGACGACGCGACGGGCGAAGGCGTGGTGCTTGCCGCGGGTGTTCGGAGCAGGCGCCACCCTGCGAACAGCGCGATCGCTGCGATCGCGAGCAGCGCGACGGGAAGCCAACGTGCCTGAGGAGCGGCTGGCCGCCCGCCCTCGACGCGGGGTCCTTGGTCGCTCGCGGTCGGCACTTCGGCCTCCGGCGTCCGCGCAAACTGTCGGAACCAGCCCGACGGAGGCCGGCGCCAGAGCTGCGGCGGGACCGTGAACTCCTCTTGCCGCAGTCTGCGCTCGGGCTCCGCCGTGCTCGGCGGCGCTAACGGATCCCCCACGCCACGCAGGGTGTCGCGGCGCTCCGACGGGGCGAGCTCGACGGGCACGTCGGGAGGCAGCCGGGGCTCTTTCGAGTCCGCGCTCATGAAGCCTCCGCCTCCGGAAGAACGCACCACCACCCGCACGGGCCGCGATCCGTACCGTCCTTGGAGCATTCGGCCAAGTCCCGGGCGGCCGCTGAACCCGACGCCGGCGTGCAGCATCGGGCTTCAATATCGGCAGCTCGCCGGCCAGGTTGCGGGGTTTCTTCGTTTGCCATCGCTCAGAGCCCAGATCCCGGGAGTTTGTGGGCCCCAGCCCCGCTGCGAGGCGTCGGCCTCGGGGTCACCGCTGCGGACGGCGGGCCGGACGCCGCGGGGGCCTTCCGCGACTCCGTCGGGACGTCCGCCGAGGGCGGCGGAGGAGGTGAGGGGACGGCAGCGCTCGCCGGCGTCGGCGGGCGCTCGTCCGTCGTTGGATCAGCCGGAGGTGCCGATTGCTTTGCCGGCGGAGCGGCGGCGGACGGTCTCGTTGATGTAGCGGAGCCAGATGTCCGCGCTCGGAGCGCAGCCCCCGTGACCAGCACCAGGCTGGCGCACACGAACGCAATGGCGAGGACCCAGCCCATGCGCACCGTGGGAGGCGCAGGGGCGGCCGCCGGTGGGGTGGGTGGCGACGGTCGGGGCGTGGCGATTCCAGAAGGCGTGGGCGTTTGGGCTGCGCTCGGCGAGCGCGCGACGGGCATCGCCGAGCGCGCCTCGCGTGGCTCAGGTGGCGGCGGCGGCTCCGAGTCTTGCAGGGATGCCGCGCTGAGCACGAACGCAGCCAGCTCGGACCGCGCGAGCTCCGAGTCCTCGGCTGCGCCGAGCAGGAGGGCGAGCAGCGCTCCGCGCGGGGCTGGGTGCATCGCCACCGGAGTCCTCCCGAACGCCACGAGGATCGAGAGGGCGAAGCTCTGGACGTCTGCATCCGCGGCACCGAGCTTGAAGAGCGCGGACTCCGCGGCGTCCGAGCGCGTGCCCGGCTCGAGCAGCAGCGCTGCACCGAGCGCGATGTCGGTCCGCGGCGACGGTGAGCGGTTTGCGTTCCCGGCGCGTGTCCGCTGAGCGAGCAAGGCTTGAAGACGGCCGATGAGGCGCTCGCGCGACTCCTCGCGCTCCGTGCCGATGCGAGCGACGGCGGCGCGCAGCGGCGCGCGCGAGCGGTCGTCGCACTCGGCAGACGCCAGCGAGAGATCGCGACAGATCATCGAGTCACCGGCTGCGGCTGCGATGGCCCGGAGCCCCTGCTCCACGTCCGTTGCCTGCGGAGACGAGCTGGCGAACCTGACGGCTCCACGCATGAGCGCGGCATCGATGGCAGTCGCGCTCCGCCCTCCTGCCTTCGGGTGCTCCGGAGCACTGAACGGTACGGCTGTTTCCTCCGTCGTCGTCGCGAACGACTCGCGCTCACGCGGCGAAGCGACGGCCTTGGGGGCGGTCGGCCGCTGGAACCTGGGCGCGCTGGAGCACGTCGCGAGCGCGGCTTGGAGCTCCGCCGCGAGCTCTCGCATCGACTGCTGGCGATGCCGGGGGTCCTTCGAGAGAGCGCGCAGCACCATGCGATCGACCACGGCGGGGAGCCCTGGCACGTGCTCCGCGAGCGGCGCGGGTGGCGCGTAGATCTGGCGCATGCCGAGCTCGATCGCCTCGGGCAGGTCGAGCGGCCCCGGGCCGTCGCTCCAGCAATGCCGTCCGGCGATCATCTCGTACAGGATGTGGCCGAGCGCGTAGACGTCCGCGCGACCGTCGGTGCGCTCGGCCTTCAATCGCTCCGGCGGCATGTAGGCCTGGGTGCCGATCAGGCGAAACCGGTCAGTGGTCTTGAGCGCCCCGGAGCGACCGAGCTTGTTCGTGATCTTGCTCGTCCCAAAGTCCAGGACCTTGACGCTGGCGTCCCGAAGCACGAACACGTTCTCCGGCTTGAGATCGCGGTGGATCACGCCTTGTTCATGCGCGGATGCCACGCCTTCCGCGACCTGTATTCCGACGCGGAGCGCGCGCTCGACGTCGAGGGCCCCTTCCTTGTTGAGGAGCTCTCTCAGCGAGGAGCCCTGCAAGAGCTCCATGGTGAACCAGACGACGCCATCCGTTACGCCGCCGTCGGTGATCTGAACGATGTTCGGATGACGCATCTCGGCGAGCGTTCTCGCCTCGGCTTGCATGCGTTCGGGATGGTCGCCGGCGCGATTGTGGAGCGCCTTGAGCGCCACCTTGAGGCCCGTGAAGCTGTGCTCTGCTTCGTAGACGACACCGACGCCTCCGGCGTTGAGGCGGCGCAGGATGCGGTAGCGCCCATCGACGGTCTGTCCCGCCTGGAACGGGTCGTCGCCCCCCTCGATCTCCCTCCGGGTCCCCATGGCTGGCTCGGGTTTCTGAGGATACTCCTGGAGCCGGCGCGGACAATCACGGCAAGAGAGTCGGGACGAATCGCGCGGTGACCGTGGCGCAGGCCATGCTCGCCAAGAGCACCGCTGCGAGCGCTGCGATGGAGCGGGTGTCGACCAGCCACAGGCCGAGCGCGGACACGACCACCGCCACCAACGCCGCGCTGGAGTACGCGAGCACGGGGCTCCCGCCCTTGTTCGCGTTGGGCACAGTCGACGCACCTGCCGCTGCCGGGGGCGCCGGTGCTCCCCGTGCCGTGCGCGTGGGGAGCTCGGCGCTTGCCTGCGGCGCCGCGCCCGCGACCTCGATGACCTCGGTCCGTGTGGACGCGCGAGGCCCTCCGCGCGTGGGTGCCGTCGTGGACTCGCCACGGAGCCGCTGCTCGAGCTCAGCGTCGGGCGCGGTGTGGTCGGAGTCCAGCGGTGCGACCGCCTGCTTCGCGGGGTCGCTCGGCGTAGTCTCGAGCCAGCCCATGCGCGCGGTGCGTCGGCTCGAGATCGCCTCGAGCGCCGCGGAGAACTCCGCTGCGCTTTGAAAGCGGTCTGCGGGGTTCTTGCGGATCGCCCGCAGGATCGCCGCGTCGAGCTCGTGGGGCAACGGCTGACGGGCCACGTCGGAGGGTGCGGGCGGATCGTCTCCGAGGTGCGCGATGAAGAAATCCTCCTGACGCTTGATCTGATCGAACGGACCGCGACCGCAGACCAAGGTGTAGAGCACGAGGCCGGTCGCGTAGATGTCGGCGCGATGGTCGATTCCCTTGGCGAGCACCTGCTCCGGGCTGACGTAGCGTGGCGTGCCCACGATGGCGCCGTCCGCCGTCGGCAACGTGAGCGGCGCGGGTGCGCGACTGCCGCGTCCAGCCAACACCTTCGCCACGCCGAAGTCGAGTAGCTTCACGACCCGTTCGCCGGACGACGTCGCGTGCAGGAAGACGTTGTCCAGCTTGATGTCCCGGTGGACCAGCCCGAGCTCGTGTGCAGCGCTCAGTCCCGCGAGGATCTGACGGACGACGCCGATCGCTTCGTCCACGGGGTAGGCGCCGCGGCTCCGGTAGTCTTCGCCGAGAGTGCAGCCGTCCAACTGCTCCATGACGTAGAAGGGACGGCCGTCGGCGGTGCGGGCGAAGTCCGTCACGTTGACGATGTTGCGGTGCGACAGCGCGGCCAGGGCCTGGGCCTCGACGCGCATTCGATCCGCGACGGCCGGATCCTTGGCGAGCTCCAACCGGAGGACCTTCGCGACCGACAGTCGGCCGACGATCTCGTGCTCGACCTCGTACACTTCGCCCATCCCGCCGGCGCCAAGCTGGCGCAGCGCGCGGTATTGGGTTCCCCGAAAGGGGTCCGCCGCCGTCGGGTCGCCGGGTTCCGCCATCCTTCGCACAGACTACCTGACCAAGGTCACGGTGTTTACCGGCATCCATCGGTGCGCCGCGCTGGTGAGTTGCCGAAATTGTCGGAAGGGCGCGCAACTCGTTTCTCCGACCGCCCGATGGTTCGGGTGCCATGACCACCCACCCGATCAAGCGCCGGCCGAGGCGCTTCGCCTTGTACTGGTGCACCACTCCTGATGGCGACGAGGACTGGTTCGTCGTCGCGCCGACCGCGCGTGCCGCCCGGGCGTTTCACGACCTGGCAGAGGGGTACGAGGCGGGCAGCGCGACGGCCGAGCGCGTCGTCGCGCTGCCGCCGCAGTTGCACGAAGGAGACACGTGGATGGACCCCGAGACCGGCGAGCGATCGCACCGCGCGGGTTGGCCCAGCGACGCCGTGCTCAGAGCCTGCGGCGGGGAATTGGCAGAGCTCGAGACCGACGGCATGCGCTCCGCCTTCGGGGTCGTGTGCAAGCTCGTGCGCATCGGCGCCCGCGTCTTCCGCCCAGGCGACAGCGTCTGGAACCGCGAGCGATTGATGGGACTCTCGCTCCGTCCGCGGTTGGGGGTGTTTCGGGGCGGGGAGTGAGAGGTGCCACGGTGCCTGAGCGCTTCAGCTCCCTGTAGCATCTCGCGGCGCGTGCGATACTCACAGGGTAATGAAGACCGCCGCTACTATCGACGTCACGGTTCCCGAGAACCGGGAGCTCAACGTCGTTCTGCCACCGGAGGTGCCGGCGGGGAAGGCCAAGCTCTTGGTCATGGTCGAAGATCCAGCCGACAGCCTGGATGGCCAGGACTTCGATGAAGTGGAGCTCGTCGAAAAGGACGGAGTTCTGATCGCGCGCTCCAAGACCCCCCGCGATTGGCCGTTGGAAGCGTTCGACCATCGTCGACTTCGAGAAGAGCGCATTCGCAAGCTCGCGGGACTCTAGTGCTCGTCGCGTTCGATACCTCGCTGCTCGTTGCGTCCCTCCGCGAAGCTCACCCTCATCACTTTCGCGCAGCCCCGTGGCTGGCAGCTGCGAAGCGTGGCGACTTTCGGGCCATCGCGCCGGGGCCGGTGCTTTCAGAAACGTTCTCATCGGTGGCGGCATGAACAAGGTCCTGACCGCACGCGTTGGGAAGCGCGCGCACGCCGCGTTGACGATGCGGGCGCGGGCGGCGGCTGCGACTGCGTGAGCCGCCCACCCGCTAGCCCGCAGTCGGCACTTGCGCCCCCGCGCTTTCCTTCCACCGTTGTAGGTGCGCGCTAAACCGCCGCGAAAACGGGTCGTCGAACCGGGCGACGTAGCTGGCGAAGCGATCGAAGTCGATGCAGCGATCTCCGCCGGTCGCCGTCGGCTGAACGTAGATGACCTCGATCGGGCTATCGATTGGTGCGACAACGATCTGGGCGAGCTTTGCTGAGAGCCCCGAGCGCGGCGCGGGGTACAGGTACCTTTCCAGGTCCGGCGGCAGCTCGAGGTACCCGAGGCGAGCGAGCGCGGCGCTGAGGTGGTGGTACTTCTGGTGCGCCGACGTCGCCTTGATGATCGAGTGGATGCCCTCGACGATGGGTCGAAAGCCCAATCGCTTGGCGGCTTCGAGGTACTCGTCCTGCGAGTCGCGGCGAGAGGCGTCGTCGGTCTTCAACTCGACGAAGAAGACCTGGCTGCGGTCCTTCGCAAAGAGTGCGTAGTCGACCTTGACGGACTGCTCGGTGGGTCGGTCGGACCAGATCAGGTCGCGCTTGATCGGCAACTCTGGAACGAGCTCGTCCTCGAGCGCGACGCCGGTGAGCTCCTCCACCAGGCCGCGCAAGTAGACCGAGAAGAAGACATCCACGCGGCGCTCTAGCTGGTACGCGGGAAGGTGCCGCCAAGCGTCCAGGTGACCGAAGATCACGTCCAGAGGTTCCATGCGGGACTCACTTCACCGCGCGTGTTTGGTGGCGTCCATACCCGGCGCTCGCCGCCGGCCAATCTCCCTCAACGTCTCCACGATCTTCACCAACCCCCACGTGTCGAGCTCACAGTACGCGAGCAGCGCCGCCCTCAGCTTCGCCCGCTCCGCCAGGGACATCTCCGCGCCACCGAACATCAGCCGCTCGAGCTCCGCCGTCGCGACGCCGCCATCCTGGATCTCGAGCTGGGCGTGGCTCAGCCCCGGCACGAGGGCCGGGAGCACGCGCTTCAAGCCGAAGCCTCCGCCGAATTCAGGGTGGTAGACGTGGTTGCGGACGACGGGGAGCAGATCGCGCACGCGCCCGGCGATGTCTGACAGAGGCGAGGCGAGATGGGGTAGGGCATCGGCGAGCTCGCGAATGCGCTCGATCTCGAAGCTGGCGTTGTAGGCCACGATGGTGTGAGCGCCGCGGAGGGCGCGGATGAGCGCTCGTGCCAGGGGCTCGCGCGGGTCGTCAGGCCCATCGGCGAGCCACTCGTGATGGTCGAGGGCGCCGCGGGGGTTCTCGATGTGGCAAGACAACTGCACTGGCACCGAGTCGTACGGACTGCACCCCTGCCAGACCGGGATGGGTAGGGACACGGTCTCGAAGTCGAGATAGGCGAGCGGCCCCTCGAGCTCTGCCAAGGCGGCGCCGAGGCCGGGCTCGACCACCATCTCTCCGCGCTGCACGGCGCGGCGTTGCCGATCGGCGATGGTGCTCAGCTCGACGTCGCCGGGCAAATCGTGGATGGACTCGTGGCCGCCCTCGACGAGCTGCTCGACCCGTTTGCGGCCGATCTTGTAGAGCGTGCTCACGTGGTCCTTCGGCGCCTCGGGCCAGCACCGGGACACGAACGGGCAGTCGTAGGGGTCGTTGCAGTGATCGCCGATGTCGACGTCAGGCAGCGGGCCCTCGAGCATTCGGAGCTGGCGCCGGACCTCGCGCGGGATCGCGGGTAGCTCGGCCTCGACCTGCTCGGTCACGTCGGCGCGCGTGAACAGGTTTGCCAAGTTCGGGTGACGGCACTGGGTGTTCAGGTGCATGACCTCGGTGCGCGCGACGTCGAGCCCGACTTTGCGAACCACGTGGGTCTGGATGGCGGCGTCGGGGATGTGGGCGGCCTTCACGCTCGCGGTGCTCTTGACCTCAGTGACGATCCAGCCGCGCTTCGACCGATGGAGGATGTCCACGGCGACGAAGACGTCGTCCGCCTTGAACGACGCCTCGTAGATGACCCTGGCTCCGCTTTCGAGCGCCTTGCGGGTGTCGGCGATGCGTTGCTTCACCTCATAGTGAGGCAGATCGATGAGTACGCCGCCCGGGATGTAGCCGCGCGCAACCTCGCCCACGTCGGAACCGTGGTCGAACACGACCTGAAGCGACGCATCGATCTGAAGCTCGGGCGCGTTGCGCTCGTGAACGGTCCACCACAAGCGACGGTGGCACTGGAGCCCGGTTGTGAATCTCGACTTCGACAGCTGCACGGCGGTTAACCTCCAACCAACCTAGCGCTGCCAAGCGACGCAAGCTGTCGCACCTCCCGCTACCTGTTCTCGCGCACGTGCTTCCACACCTCGCGGCTGTCGATGGCTGCGGCCAGCGCGTGGATGAAGTGTGCAGGAGCCTTGTCGAGGAGGTCGGACTTGCGGCGGACGTGGACGTTGAACACGGCGAAAGGCTGGACGACGTGCTGGATGTACAACGATCCATCTGGCATCACCCACGCGCGCGTGATGCAGCGCCCGCGGTGATCCACGAAGATCCGAATCCCGCCCGGCGGCAGGGCGAGCTTCTTGGCCAGAGCGCGTGCAAACCCGAGCGCACGGCGTGCGGGCTCGGCAGCGCCGGCCCTCTCGAGGGCTTTGGCTCGCGCCTTCGTCCTCTCGAGCGCGTCGGATTGGGCCTTCCGAACCCGAGCCTCGCGCTTCTCGCGGGCTACGAGCTTGGGAACGTCAGCGGGGATTCGAATGGGCATCGGACACCTCATCGTGAGCGGCAGAGCCGCATCCGGCGTTGCCACCTTGCCTCGTGAGGTAGGTTGGCCGGGCTTCGATGGGCCGGGTCCCTCTGCCCGTCTGGATGAATGAGGCAAGCGTAGCACCGGGCAGCGACGCAGGCGGTCGCAGGTGAAGGGTTCCTGGAGTCACTCACGAATGCGGATACGAGACTCCTCGACGATCCAGAGTCTGCCCGTGAGCTCAGCGGGGTCGAGCTGCCCGCGCAACGCGTCGAGCACAGAAAGGACCTGACGTTTTCCCTGCCTGCCGAGGCGGAGCACGATGATTCCCGGGTATTCGGAAGGCCGGTAGTTCTGCACGTTCGCAAAGTCGACGTCGAGAGTCACGAGCACGCGCCCTTCGCTTCGGCCAACCCTGGACACATCCGGGTCCGGGTGTCCCCCAAGTCCTTGTTGCATGACGCTGCTGACGTCATGCCCGTCCTGCTGGAGCAGCGCGACAGCCTCGGTCGGCAGGTTCTCATCGAGCTTGAATGCGATCACGAGCCCGTTGCACCGAACGGCAAGACGCGCTCCCGCGCCAAGTCGGCCGCGTATGACATGGCCGCGCGGACATCGTCCACGGTCAGCGTCGGGTAGCTTTGAACGATTTCGTCGGCGGACAGCCCGTCTGCCAGATTATCGAGGACCACGCTGACCATTACTCGCGTGCCGCGGATAGTCGCCTGCCCGTGACAGATCGAGGGATCGGCTACGATGCGATCACGCCAAGTCATGTCGATCGTGAGCGTACCACGTCGTTCGCGTGCAGGCGATCCGGAGCGAGTCCTGACCTTCAACGCCGCCGGCCGGGTCTGTCGCGGTGTGCCGGTCGGCCGCCCTTCGCGGCCCTCACCCCGCCGCTGCGCAGTGATACACCGCGCCCTTCCAGACGGCCGCGGCGTAGCTGACGCTACCGGACGTCCCGGAGAGCGTCTCGCTATTCGTCGGAGACGGCACGCGCGTGGTGTCGGCCGAGCCGAGCTCCTTCAGCGCCGCGCGGACTGCGTCTGCGGCGGACGCCTTCGCCTGCGTGCTTTGCGCGGGCTCCAGAGGCAGATCGGCCAGCGCGCCGCGGAGGCACTTCTGGAACGCGCGCGCGAACAGGCGGCTGGAGCCGAAGAGGTCGATCAGGACCACGCGGCCGTCGCGAACGACCGCGAGGCCGACCTGGTCAGGCAATGGCCGGAGCGTGCTCATCGCGCGCTCCGTCTCCTCGGCGCGCGTGCGGCGGGCGTCCTCGAACGCGGAGGTGGCGGAGTGCGTGCCGGTGGCCTCCATGTAGTCGTGCACGTCCGACCAGACGCTGCGCTGGTTCGAGTCGTAGGTACCCGTGGTGCGGATGGACTCGTTCACGCGCTTCAGCTTCCGCGCGCGGATCTCGGGCGCCAGCGTATTCGACCCCGCCACGAAGCTCCGCGTGGTGTGGCGCCAGCGCCCCTGCTCGACGCAGCTCACGGGCAGCACCACCTCCGCGCCGGGCTCCACCAGGAAGCTCGAGTTGAACGAACGGTTCTGCTTGGCGCCGAGGATCTGCTCACCCTGCAGCACCAGCAACGGGATGCCCCCGCGGTGGAGCACGCGCACCTGACCCACGACGCCGCTCTCGCCAACTTCGTTGACCTGCGTCTGACCGGAAGCGATCCCTTCCTCCAACAACACGGCGTCCGCTTGGCTGTCGGCGTCGCTCAGCAGCAACGGCACCAGCTCGACCCCGAGCAGGACGCTGGCCTCGCCGACCGAGAGTTTCGCGAAGAGAGCCTGGGTTTCGAGGGGTGCGTTCATTTTCGACTCTTTCTGCGGGTTCGGAGGTTGGCGGTGGGAGTACGACACGGACCTGCCCGGCGGCCTTGGCGGGTCAGGCCATGGCGACGTGCGCGCGGGTCGTCGGGGCGTCGCCCACGACCCAGTCGATGAAGGCCGCGGCCGAGCTCGTGAAGTGGTTGACGGCGGCGGTCGCCACGTGAGCTTCCGCCGCGTCGATGCCCGAGAGCCGCGTGTGCCGGGCCGCGTCGGCGAGCTCGCTCGCGTGGCGGGCTCGGCAGGCCGCCATGACCTCGGCGTGGGACAGGACGCAGGCGATGGTCGCCGCATCGCGGTGGAGTAGCGCCATCTCGGCGGCGGCCGCGGCGAGCGCGAGCTCGTGCACGAGCGCGTTGGCGTGGAGTGGGTTCGGGAGGCGGGTCAGGCTCAGGAGCACGCGGGCGGCTTCGACGCGCTGCAGGGCTAGTCTACGGAGCGCGAGCCGGCGACTGGCGCGCAAGTAGCTCGCGACGGACGGGACGCGCGTCTCCCGGTCGGTGATCTGCTGGCAGGAGGTGCAACAAAGGTCGATCTTCGCCTTCTGGGCGTGAACTTCCGTCGTCAGCGCCAGACGCGCGCGCTCGAGCCACTGGAGGTCCGTACCGTTTTCCAGCCATTCGCGTGCACACTCGAGCGCCTCCAGCACCGCCGGTCCGTCGGTGAGTCGGGGCGCGCCCTCCGGATGGAGCCCCTCGAGGAGGGCGAGCGCAGCGGCAACCAGCCTGCGATGTGCGTCACTGCCGGTCTCGACGGCGGTCTTCCCCGGCGCGTGCTCGCTCGACGCGCCGAAGCGAGCCAGCGCCCGTGCCCGCAGCTCCTCGGCCAACCGTTCGCTGATCCCTTCATGTGTCAGGACTTCGACCATCGCTGCTCCTTCCTCGCCGTCTCCAACCTAGGTCTGCCGACCGACGAAAGTCGTCGCAGCTCAGTTCCCCAACCGGAGCTCGACCTGAGACCTCCCGCGACGCACCCGCCCACCGGGCGCCTGCCCGCGCGCTCGCGAGTGCCCGCTCAGGACGTGAGCGAGCTCGGGCAGCAACCGGACGTCGTCGGCGTTGTGCTCCAGCAGGATCTGGCGGGAGTCCGTGCAGTGCTTGCCGAGCCAGCGATGGTACGCGGCGACCATGTCGGCGCCGGTGGTGTCGTCCTCGCGATCGAGGGCGAAATGCTCGAGCACCGTCTGCAGCCGGCAGTCCTCGGGCGCGCGGTAGGTGCGCCGCCAGCGCCGGGCCTCGGGGAGCAGATCCCAGTGCTGAAGGTCGGGCCAGTACGAGCCGTGGCGATCCGCCCGGGCGTGCAGGAACGGGATGTCGAAGCCCAGCCCGTGGTAGGTCACGACCGTCGAGAACTGCGCGACGCGTCGCGCGGCCTCGCGTAGGACCCGACCCTCGTCGCGGGGGTGATCGACGAAGTGCTGCTCGACGACGCGTCCGCCAGGCACCGCGTACGTCAGCCCGACCAGGGTCACGCCGCCCGCGCGCGGCGAGAGCGACGTGGTCTCGATGTCCAGGAAGACCATCTTCCGCTCGTCGGAGCCGCGGAAGTGAAGACTCGGAACCTCGGTGTAGATGCTGCGCGCCCAGAGCGACATGTTTCCAGCCTACGCACGTCGCGGAGAGCAGCAAGCAAGCGCGGGACAGAGAATGTCACACGTCGTCGGCGATTACACCGGCACGCGGAACACGCGACCAGTCGACAGTTCGCCGCGTGAACGGTTCCCGAATCGGTGGGACAGGGAAGGCCCCTGCGCGGGTCTAACCCAGACGCCTTCCGCGGGTCTGACCCGCATGCCGCCATTCTCCGTGTCCCGCTTCTCCGTTGCATGCGCCTGCATCGTCGCGGTGTGTCTCGCCGCGCTGAGCCCCCTGCGACAGTCCGTGACGCACGCGCGGCTCGCAAGGCTCCCGATACCCTCGGTCCCAGCGAGATTCCGCGAAGCGCCGCCGGCCGACGACGAATCCCCGCCGCCGCCGTGTCCGACGGGTCCGACCACCGATGCGTTCCTCAGGAGCTGGTGCCCGACCTCGCCCGGGGTCTCGCGTCCCCCTCCGATGGAGCGAGGCACCTGGCGCGGAGGCTCGCTGTGAGCGCCCGTGTATCATCCAACCAGTGCCCCCCACCGGTCTCCATCCCCAAGGCGCGCCGCGCCCGACGAGCAGCCACGCCGAGCAAAGCCTCCACCGCGCGCTCGCGACGGGACTGCCGCAGGGCTGGAGCGCCTGGCATTCGCTGCGGGTGCGTTCGGAGACGGGATGGGAAGGGGAGGGCGACTTCGTCGTCGCGATCCCCGACCGCGGGTTGCTGGTGATCGAGGTGAAGGGCGGCGCCATCGAGGTCCGGGACGGGCAATGGCTGCAGAACGGCAAGCTCATGGCGCGCGCGCCGCGCGAGCAAGGGCATTCGTTCGCGCGGCTGCTCGTCTCGAAGCTCGAGGAGCGCGGGCTGAGGGGCACTCCGGCGTTCGCCGTGGCCACCGCGTTCCCGAGCAGCCCCTTCAGCAATCCACCCCGCCAAGGCGACCTCGACGGGGCCGTGCTCGGGCAGCAAGACCTACCCTACCTGCGTGAAGCGCTCGAGGCGATGCGCGAGCGGCTCTTCCCGACGCAACAGAGACCGCGCGACTCGCGCTGGGTGGAGCTCCTTCACGAGCTCTGGGGGGAGACCTGGACCCCGCGCCTCGTGCTCGGGGACCGTGCGCGCCTCCGCGAGCAGGAGCTCATCCCGCTCGACCAGCAGCAGCTGCACATGCTCGACCTGCTGCGGAAGAACCAGCGCTGCCTCGTCACCGGCGGGCCGGGCACCGGCAAGACGCTGCTGGCCTGTGAGATGTGGCGGCGGCTGCGCGCGCGTGGAGCGCGGCCGGCGCTCTTGTGCTGGACCAACGCGCTCGCGAGCTCGCTCAGGGCGAGCGGCATCGACACGGCATTCACCGTTCGGGAGCTCGCCGCCGAGCTGATCACCGAGGTTGGCATCGATCCGCAGGACGGCGCCCCGCCGAGCGCGTGGTCGGCGGAAACCTGGGAGCTCGTCTCGCTGCACGCAGCGGCCGACGCGCTCGAGCTCGGGCGGAGTCGCTTCGACGCGGTCGTGATCGACGAGGCACAGGACCTCTCGCCGAACGACTGGGAGCTCGTGCGAGGCCTCGCCGACGGCCGATCACTCTGGGGATTCGCGGACGAAGGCCAGGGCTTCTGGCGCGATCGCCACGTGCCGAAGGACTGTTTCGGCGCACAGGCCGAGCTGCGCGAGCGCTACCGATGCCCCGAGCCGCTCGCCGCGTTCGCAGATCACTACCGCACGAAGGAGCCCAGCTCGGTTCCGCCGCCCGCCCGCCTGTCGTCCGCGCCGCCGCCCGCGCCCATCGTCCCCATCGACGAGCTCCGCATCGTCAGGCTGCCCAGCGCGACCGCCCTCGAGGAATACGCTGCCCGCGAAATCCAGAAGGCGCTCTCCGAGGGCCTGCAGCCTCACGACATCGCGGTGCTGTCCCTAGTAGGCCAGCTCAAGACCGACCTCTGCGCGCGTGATCGCATCGGCGAGGTACCGGTTCGACGCGCGGATGCGCCCGACGCCGGCGAGCAGGTGGTCGCGGACACTTTCCTGCGCTTCAAGGGTCTCGAACGACCGCTGGTGCTGATTGTCGAGCTCGACCGTGGCAAGCATCGCTACGACGTGCGCATGCATGTTGCCCTGACGCGCGCGACGGTGCGGAGCGTGGTGCTCGCGACGCGGGAGGAGCTCGAGGCGGACGCGAGGTTGGCGGCGGTTGCCGCTGCGAGTCGGGCCTGACATGGCCTGTCTGGAGTGCTATAGGGATTCTATGAACGCGCTCAAGGCGCACGTGAAGAACGGCCAGATCATCCTCGATCAACCCGAGGAGCTCATCGAGGGAGCGCCGTTGCTCGTGTTCCGGGTGACCGATGACATGAGCAACCAGGAGCGGGCGGAGCTCGAGCAGTCGGTCGAGGACGGCGCGGAGGACTTCGAGCGAGGCGACTTCGAGGACGCCCGAGAATTTGCGGCGCGCCTCGCGGCCAAACCGTGAAGGTCTTCATTTCGAAGCGGGCCCGGCAGGCCGCCGAGCGGATTGACGCGCGCTGGCGCGCGAGCGCCGACCACCCCGACACCTTTGCGCAGGAATTCCTCGCCGCGGTCGACTTTCTCGAGTCCGAACCGGCTCCCGGCTCGCCATTTCCGACGACGAGACGACCCGGTCTCAAGCGGTTTCTGTTGCCGAAGGCACACTGCCACATCTACTTCGATGTGGACGAAACGCAGCAAGTGATCCGGGTGCTCCACGTCTGGGACGGCCGTCGGGAGAAGCCGCCGAAGCTCTGACTTTGCCTGCCTCAGCTTCATCGATGGGCACGAAGCGCGGCGAGGGCTTCTTTGGCGTCGATGAGCTCGCCGGCTTGCATTTGTCGGAGGCTCTCTCGGATCGAGTCGTGAAGCTTCCGCCGCTCTTCCTCGTCGAGGTGGTCACCGCCATTGGCCAGCACCTCGTCGATGGGCACGAGCTCGACGACCTGACCCTTGTGCTCGGTCACTTGCTCTTCCCTCCGCGCTTCCCGTACATCGCGGCGAGCTGCCGCGCGCTCTCCGCCAACTCCTTGCGCAGCGCCACGGGCTTCCTGACCTCGAGGAGCGGGCCATAGCTCTGGAGCCACCCGCGCAAGTCGAGCGTGTTCGGCACGGTCGCGCGCAGGAGCTCGTGCTCTTCGCCTGCGGGCGCGAGCGATTGGTCGGTGCTCAGCGGCGTCTCGTGCAGGGTGATGGCGACCTCACGGGCGACCAGCGCCTCGAGCGCGATGGGATCGCCGTGCACGAAACCGACCCCGCCGCGCGCCAGGAAGGCGTCGAGGTCGAAGCCCGTCGGGCGCCGCGCCGCCGTCTCCAGTAGCTCGGCCTGTGACATGCGGTGCAGCAGCACGTAGTGAGGATCGTCGTACTCCCAGAACGTGCAGACCAGCGCAAGGGTCCCGTCTCGCACCACCAACCCGAGCGGGTTGAGCTCGTACTTCTTGGCGTTGGGAGCGTGCCTGGGTCGGTACAGCGCGCGAAGGCAGCGATCCTCGAGCAGGGCGTTGTAGACCACGTCCAACACGCGGGGCGGCACTTCTGGCGCCCGGAGCGAGATGCCGCGCGGCAACACCCGCACCTTGCTGGGCCAGCGTGCGAGCTTCGCGCTGGTCGTGTTGCGAATCACCTCGCGCGCCCGGCCGAAGTACGGGTCGAGCGTCTTCAGCGTGCTGCGCGGGAGCGCCTGCGCCAGATGCGCCTGCACGAGCTCGAAGGTCACTGCCGCGCTCAGCTCCATCCCAGGGATTTCAAGCATGGGAACGTCACCGTCCCAGCTCCAGCCGTAGGGCTTGGAGCGCTCGTCGCAATGCAGGTTCTGAAACCGCGCGGCGAGGTGCTGCAGGTCGCGCTGGATGCTGCGCGGCGTGACGTCGATGCCCTCCGCGTCGAGCTGGCGCTTGAGCGTGCCGGTATCAGCGCGCCGCGGCCGGCGGGGAATGAGCCGGAGCAAGGTCCACAGCCGGTGGACCGTCTCTGCTTCAGGACCAGGACGCGGCATTGGCGGACGATACCTCGGCTCGCGACCGCCGGGTCAGCGTTCGACGTGCTTCGCCACCCGCTCCACCAACTCACGGAAGGAGTCGCCGCCGAGCTCGTGCCAGGCCCAGGCGTAGGGCTTGCTGGCGTCGTTGCACCTCAGAGGGAGCCGCGACGACAGGCGCTCGAGGTCTCGCTGGATAGTGCGGCGCGTCACGCAGATCCCCTGCTCCTCCAGGCGCAGCGCAAGCGTTGCCGTGTCGATGTGCTGGGGCGCTACGGGGATCTCGCGCAAGAGCAGCAGGTAGCGGAGGAACGCGTCCATCCACACCCGAACGTACGCCTGCGCAGCGACGAGACTTGTCGCAGGCGACGGCG
This sequence comes from Polyangiaceae bacterium, assembly GCA_015075635.1. NCBI lineage: Bacteria > Pseudomonadati > Myxococcota > Polyangiales > Polyangiaceae > Polyangiaceae bacterium. Next base: position 2,446,925 of record JABTUA010000002.1, on the reverse strand, counting down.
GTCTGCGCGCTGACATTCCCTGTCCGGCCGGCGATTGCGGTCCGCCCGGCCGCTGTTACTTCATGGAGCATCATGCTCGACCGACCGATCGTTGCTTTCGACATCGAGACGATCCCCGATCCCGACATCGGCCGACGCCTCCTTGGGGTCGCCGGCAGCGACGCGGAGGTCGTGCATGAGATGGTGCGCCTGCGCCTCGGAGAGACCGGCGGGAGCAGCGAGTACCCGCAGCTCCCGTGGCACCGCATCGTCAGCATCGAGTGCGTCGCGCTGAACGACTATTGGGAACATAGCGATCACTGCCCGATTCTTCTGAATATCAGCGTGAGCTGACCGGCCGAGCGTCGAGATGCGCGGCGCTGCTCACCCAGCGACTTGCCTGATACGCTCCGTCTGTGCCCTCCCTCGCCGAGCGCCGCTCCCAGATCAACCAGCTGCTCACCGAAGCCGCCTCCCACAAGCTCCTCCGTGCCGGCACTTCGCGCGCCCTCGAGCGCGCTCGCGAAGCCTACGAGCTTGCGCACTCGCCCCCACCGCTGCAACCCTGGGCTGCGCTCTCCGCATACCGTCTCGCCCACCTCGTGCTCCGCGACCCGCGGACGCGCGAAACCCTGGAGGAGGCTGACGCCCTCTTTGCCGAAGCAGCGCGTGAGCCGATGCTCGGCCCATGCCCGCGCATCTATCGGCTCGCGCTGCTCCACCGGTTGGCTGCCTCGCGCGCTGTCATTGAGCGCACCTTTCAGGAGGCCGTCAGCGCCTACGACACATGGATGCGCGGTCGCGACAGCCCCAGCGAGACGCCCCCGTCCGTGCCGATCCAGACCGACCTCTTCGCGATGCTCGAGCTCGCGGGGTACTTCCTCGAGCTCGACCGCGCACCCCTCGAAGGGCGAGGTGCTCGCCCGGACGAGCCCTTCCTTCGCGACACGCACTGGCGTTTGGTCGGCCCGGACCCGAGCCTCGCCGACGTCAGCATCTCCGAAGCGACGGCCCTGGCCGAGCTCGAAGCGTTCGCCCCGACGTTCGGTCCGGCGTTCGTGTTCCGGCTCCCGCCCGACCGCAACGCAGCCGTGTTCCGAGTCGCCGATGGCCCCTGGGAGCCGCTCCCCCATCGCGCCGCGCGCCTCCTCGCGTGTCTCCTGCGCGGGGACGCGGCAGACATGCGTGAGCTCACCGAGCGCGTGATGGGTAGCGACGGCCGCTCGCAGCAGACCGCGTTTCGGCAAGTGCGTCACCGCTTGAGCGACCAGCTTCGCGCGCGCGGGCTCGCGCTGCCCGAGGAGCTCGTCGTGACCTTCGCGGGCGAACGCCCGCGTCTCGCGCCGGGAATGGTGGTCCTCGGCGCCGTGAGCGACGCCGGCTACTCGGACCGCGAATAGCGCAAATCCAGCCCGGTCACGCGCCGGTCACGCTCCCGATTGCAGGTTGGGGTCGAAAGGACGCCCCATGCGCCACCACGATCCCGTTGTCGACGTCTTCTATCGCCCCGAGGTCAGCGCGCCCGACGCGCGGGGGAACTTCTCCAAGAGCCCAACCAAGCCACGGCGCTTCGTCGAGTGGCTCCTCCGCTCCCCGCTCGCCGCCGCCGTCCGCCTCCGCGAGGACTTCGCGCCCCTCGGTCGCGCCGACTTCTTGCTCGGGCACGCCCCTGATTACGTCGACGGCTTCTTCGCCGGTCGCGCCCCGCACGCGACGTCGAATGGACTGAGCTGGAGCCCTGCCTTCGCAGAGAGCCTCCGCTACACCAACGGCAGCCTGGTAGCCGCGCTGCGGGCCGCGTGCGACCGCCCGAGCCGCATTGCGTTGAGCCCCACGAGTGGCTTCCACCACGCTACCCCGTCCGGCGGCGCCGCCTTCTGCACGTTCAGCGGCCAGGTGATCGCGAGCGTGAGCCTCTATCGCGAGCGCCGCCTCGCCGGCGCCTGGATCGACCTCGACGGTCACTACGGCAACAGCATCGAGGACTCGCGGGGCTTCGTGCCCGATCTCGACCAGGCAATCCCCGTGAACCTGAACCCGTCCGGTGCCCATGCCGCGTACGTCGCTGATCTCGAGCGTGGGCTCGCGGAAATCGGTGACGCGGTCCTTGCCCGTCGCGTGCACTACATCGTGTTCGCGCACGGCGCCGATTCCCACGAAGACGACGAGCTCGGCGGGCAGTGCTCGACCGAGGAATGGCTCGGGGCGAGCCGTCTCGTGTACTCGGCGATTGACCGCTGGAGCCAGGTGCTCGGTGCACCCGTGCCTGTCGCGCTCGCGCTCTTCGGCGGCTACCGCAGCGACGACCCCGAATTCGTTCTGCGGCTTCACGGCGCCGATCTGGCGATCGGGCTCGAGACTTTGACCGGCACGCGCCTGGCGTTCGACCCGGAGGATGGGCGATGAGCGCCAGCGAAAAGACCGTGCGGTTCTACGTGCGCCCCAAGGCCACAGAGACGAAGGCGATCGAGGACGCTCTCATCGTGTGGATCAACGAGGTCCGCGCTGGGCGCGGCCTGCCGCCACTGGAGGAGGACGACGACACAGATGGCCGCGAGGACGATGGCACATGAGGAAGACGCAAAGAGTGCGCCGGCCGGGCCTTGAGTACTGAGTCGAGGATGCAACCCAGGCTGGGCATGACACGGGAGCGAAGCTTCGCGAGCAGTCTGCCGCTCGCCGTGTTCTCGGCCGACCTCACGCCGCAGGCGCTCTTCTTCGCTTTCTCGGTGCCTTTGCTCGCGTGCTCGCCGTCTTCCTGCGCGAACGGCGAGAGGCACCGGCCTCCAGAAGGAGTTTCACCATGGCGGGGCGTCTACGGCGCGCCGCAACCGAGACCGCGTCGTTCTTCTCTTCTGCCGAGCAGTGCGGGAGAAGCGCGCGCGCAGTTCTGGTGCTCGACGAGTCGGCCGCACACATCAGGGGGGTGAAATTCCGATCATCACGGAGGTCGACGCGCGCCCCGGCATGCAACAGCAGCTTTGCCACGTCGGCCTGGTCGCGCAGCGCTGCGAGGTGGAGTGGCGATGCGCGGTAGTGATTTCGGCGGTCGTTCGGACCTATCCCTGCATCGAGGAAGATCTTCGCGATCAGCCTTTGACCTTCTGCGGCAGCGAAATGAAGCCCCGTTTGGCCGAGTTCGTTGCGCACGCGAAGATTCGCGCCGGCAGCTCGGAGGGCCTTGAGCATCGCTGCATCCCCTCGGTCAGTCGCGACGAACACAGCCGACTGACCGTGCTCGTTCTTCGAGTTCACCCTCGCTCCCTCGGTGAGGGCCTTCCTGAGGGTTCTCAGGTCTCCCTTGATCACCGCGCCGTGAAGTCTCTCATTCGCCTCATCTTCTGGGGATGGGACGGGCCGGACGTCGGGAAACCGTCGTTCGACCGCCTTGCCCACGTCGGGCAGCGCGACGCCCCTCGGGATCGCGATCGCCACCACGCCCGGAGAGCCTATTGTTGGCGGGGAGAATCCCTCGCAGACAACCCCGCACTTCTTCTCGAGCAGCGCAACGAGCGGCGCAAACGTCGCTTTGTGTCTGTACTCGAGCGCGTCTACCGAGAAGCCACCGAGCTTGTGGGTACGGCGGTACCTGAGCATCCCGCCTCGGCCCGGGGTGGCAACGATCACATCGCCGTAGGTGGGCCGAGCGCGGAGATACGGGATGTTGTCGAGACGAAAGAGCCCTTTCGCGCGATTGACGACAGAGCACCAAATGGTTTCAATCTCGGCGTCACGGGTATGGAACGCGACCTTCACCTGCCGCGTTGGTCTGGAAGCACGGTGGTCCATCTCGCGGGAGAGTAGGATGAGTCGTGGGAACCAGTCTCCTCAATCGGGGAGCCCGAGTCAGTCGCTCACGCTGTGGACCGGCATCGCGGGGGCTTGGGAGATCCCGCGGTCCCAACCGGTAGCGGGTCGACCGGGCCGCACCTCCGACAACCTCTGTCGCACCCCTCCCGCATCATGATCCCCGCCATTGGCGCCCGACTCCGCGCGCCCTAGCGTCGCCGTTTCGGTTCCGACCGACATGCCCGCTTTTCACCTCCACCGCAGCAACCGCCTCGAGCGCCTCGTCGTGTCGCTCGGCGATCTGCTCGCGGAGCCCGTCGGCGGGCCTCTCTCGCCCGAGGCCGTCGTCGTGCAGGGGAGGGGGATGTCCATCTGGCTCGGTGGCGAGCTGGCGAAGCGCTTCGGGGTGTGGGCGGCGCCCATGCTGTACCCGCGCGAGCTGGTGGAGCAGCTCGTTGGCGAGGTGCTCGGTGACGACGCCTTGGGCGACCCCCCACTCTCGGAAGACTTGCTCGCGTGGGGAGTTCAGGCCGTGCTTCCCGAGTTGCTGGCGCAAGCCGAGTTCGCGGCTCTGAAGCGCTACGCGGTCGGCGACGCGCAGGGCGTGCGGATGGCCCAGCTCGCGACGCGCATAGCCACCGTCTTCGATCAGTACCTGACGTACCGGCCCGACTGGATCCGCGCCTGGGAGGCCGGCGACATCAGCGGCGTTCCGGAAACCGACCGCTGGCAGCCGCTGCTCTGGAAGCACGTCTCGGAGCGCTTGAACCGCCCCCACCTCGGCGCAGCCAGCGAGCGCGTGATCGATGCACTGGCCAAGGGCCCGAGCCCCGAGGGGCTGCCGCCGCGCGTGCTGCTCTTCGGCGTCTCCACCTTGCCTCCGCTCTACGTGCGCGTGCTCGCCGCGCTCTCGCGCCACGTGGACGTGCACCTCTTCCTCTTCTCGCCCGCCCCCGGCTTCTGGCCCTGCAGGCTGCGGGAACCCGCTCGCGCCGGCGGGCGGGCCGAGCTCGACGTGGACAACGCCCTGCTCGCCTCGCTCGGCATGCTGGGCGCTGACTTCGACCGCGTGCTCGAGACGGAGCTGTCCCGTGTGGGCGTCGCGGCCGTACCGCACGACCTGCATGAGACGCCCACCGGAACCTCGCTGCTCGCCACGCTCCAGGCCGATCTCCACGCGGTCGCCCCGGCGAGCTCGCCGAAACTCGCGCTCGGTTCCGAGCCCGCGATCTCGGTCCATTCCTGCCACGGGCCCATGCGCGAGGTCGAGGTGCTCCACGACCAGCTGCTCGAGCTGCTGACGCGAAAAGAAGACCGCGTGGCGCCCGAGGACGTCGTGGTGCTGGTCCCCGACTTGCCGACCTACGCTCCGTTGATCGAGGCCGTCTTTTCGCGTGACCTCGGCAATCTCGACTTCATCCCGTACCACGTGGCCGATCGCTCCGACCGACAGGGCTCGCCGGTGCTCGACGGCCTCCTGCGCGTGATGGGCATGGTGCGCGGACGGGTCACGGCTTCCGACGTGTTCGACCTGCTCGTGCTCGAGCCCGTGCAGCACCGCTTCGGTCTGGACACCGCTGGAATAGAGACCCTCAGAGGGTGGGTCGGCGCGAGCGGCGTGCGCTGGGGTATCGACCGTGCTCACCGCGGACAGCTCGGCGTGCCCGAGGACGAGGCGAACACCTGGCGCTTCGGCCTGCGGCGCCTGATGCTCGGCTATGCGATGCCCGGTCGTGGGCAAGCGCTGTTCGAAGGCGTGCTGCCGTTCGACGACGTGGAGGGCAAGGAAGCGCAGCTCCTCGGCACGCTGGCGTGGTTCACGCGCACCCTGTTTCGCTGGCTGCACGAGCTCGAACGGCCACGTTCGCTGGCGGAGTGGGCGGGCACCCTGGTCGAGCTCGGCGCCGCGCTCTTCGCAGAGAGCCGTGACAACGCGCGGCAGATGGCGCGCGTCAGCCAGGCGCTCGAGCGTGCAGTCAGCGATGCCGCCGCCGCGGGCTTCGAAGGCAGCGTGGACGTCCAGGTGCTGCGTGAGCTGCTCGAACAAGCGGCAGATTCCGCGGGCGCGGACCGGGGGTTTCTGTCCGGCGGCGTGACCTTCTGCGCGATGGTGCCGATGCGCAGCATCCCGTTCTCCGTCGTGTGCCTGCTCGGCATGAACGACGGAGATTTCCCCCGCTCACCGCGCCCGGTCGAGCTCGACCTGATCCGCAACGGCAAGCTGCCGCGGCGACCCGGTGACCGCTCGCCGCGCGACGACGACCGCTACCTATTCCTGGAGACCGTGTGCGCGGCACGCGAGCGGCTCGTGATCACCTACACCGGCCAGAGCGTGCGCGACAATCGCTCGCGCCCGCCGTCGGTGTGCGTCTCCGAGCTGCTCGACTACTTCGCGGCGCGCGTTGACCTTGCGGCCGGCGCCAGCGCGGAGGGAGACGACCCGAGAGCTCGCGCCCGCACGGCGTTCGTGGTGACGCATCCGCTCCAGGGCTTCAGTCCGCGCTACTTCGACGGCTCCGACCCGCGGCTGTTCAGCCACTCGACCGCGTACGCGTCCGCCGCTCAGTCGTCGATGCAGGGGCGGCAAGCCACGAAGCTGTTCATGGAGGGCGAGCTCCCTCCTGCGGAAGTCGGCGAGCTCCGCCTCGACGAGCTGGTGAAGTTCTTCAAGTCGCCGCCCGCGTACTTCCTCAACCGACGACTCGGCCTCTATCTCAAGCAGGAGGACGGCGGCATGTCCGACCGCGAGCCGCTCGAGCTCGACCAGCTCGAGAACTGGAAGCTCGGCACGGCGCTGTTGGGCTGCCTGCTCGACGACCGCCCGCTGGACGAGGCGGAGACGCTGCTGCGCGCGCAGGGCGAGCTTCCGCTCGGACATCCGGGAAGGCTCGAGCTGGAGAAGCTGCTCGCCGACTGCGAAGCGATCGCCGAGCGCACTCGGACCGATCGGCAGGGCTCCAGTCTCGAGCCGCTCGAGGTGCGCGTGGAGCTCGAGGACGGCACGCGGGTAACGGGAGCGATCGGGGACCGCTGGGCCGGCGGGGTCGTGAGGCACACCTACTCGAAGCTCGGGAGCAAGTACGTGCTGGAGGCGTGGATCCGCCACCTGGCGCTGTGCTCGGGCTCCGAGAAGGGCGCACGGACGGTGTGGATAGGGCGAGGCAAGGATGCGGACGCGAATGCCGTCGAGTGGGCCCCGCTTCCGGCGCAGGAAGCGGCACGCGAGCTGGCCGCGCTGGTGCAGCTCTACCGCCGAGGGCTCGAACGGCCGTTGCCGTTCATGCCGGCAACCAGCCGCGACTACTTCGACGCAGTCGGGCAAGGCAAGAACGGCGAGGCGGCGGCCGTCAAAGCCTACGACGAAGGAGACCTCTGCGAGACGGCCTTCGATCCTCACCCGGCGCGCGCCTTCAGCGGGATGCTGCCGCCGTTCGATCCAGCGTTCGAGGTCGGCGAGAAGGAGCTCGAGGACACCGAGTTCCACGACCTGGCGGCGGCGGTGTACGGCCCGCTCGATGCCGCCAGGGCGCCGAATGCGGGGTCGGTGCCCAAGGCGACGGCCAAGGCGACAGCCAAGGCGGCGAAGGCGCCGGCGAAGGCAACGAAGCCGTCGAAGGGCGGGAAGAAGAAGTCATGACCGCCGCCGCGACCGTCCCGTTCGATGCGGTGGAGATCTCGCTCGACCGCAAGAACCTCGTGGAGGCGAGCGCCGGAACCGGGAAGACGTACGCCATCACCACGCTGTTCGTGCGGCTCCTGCTGGAGTCGAAGCGCGATCCCTCGGAGATCTTGGTGGTCACCTTCACGGACGCGGCGACGGCGGAGCTCAGGGACCGCGTGCGCGGGCGCATCGTCGAGGCGGAGGAGGCCTTTCGCGCGGCACTCGCGGGAGAGACCCCGAAGGACGAGGCGTTCGCGAAGCTGGCGAAGCGCCGGGGCCCCGCTCTCGAGGAAGATCTGAAGCGTCTGCGGCGTGCCGTGGAGAACATCGACGAAGCGCCGATCTCCACCATCCACGGGTTCTGCCAGCGCGTGCTCCACGACAACGCCTTCGGAACCCGCGTGCCCTTCGGCGCGGAGCTGATTCCGGATCTGAGCGAGCTCTACGATGACGTCTTGTACGACCTGTGGCAGCGCCGCGTCGCCCACGGTTCGCCAGGATTTGCGCGACAAGCCGCAGCGCTTGGCGTGAACATGCCACGCCTGCGGCAGCTGCTCGAAGAGTCGCGGCGAAACCCCCGGGTGGCCGTGGTGCCAGCGGTTGTAGCGCCGGTCGAGCCATCGGCGCTCCAGCGCGCACTCGAAGAAGTCCGGCAGCAGCTCGCTCGGTTCGACGGGTTTGCGTACGTCGGCGAGCACTGCAAGGCGTCCGCCTTCGGCAAGGGCGACGCCATCCACGTCCTGCTCGCCGAGCTGCGCGCCTGCGTTGCCTGCGACGATCCGAACGAGCTGTACTTCCCCCCAGGCGCCGAGAAGTTGTTCCCTGCGTGTGTCGCAGACAGCCTGTATGTGAAGTTCGCCGGCGACCCTGGCGCCGCCCACCCCTTCTTCGCGGCGTTCGAGCGCTTGGTCCGTCTCTCGTGGCTGCGAGTCCTCTCGCTGCAGCACGAGGTGTTGAGCGAGGCTCCGAAGGAACTGCTGCGCAGGAAGACGCAGCGCGGCGTGCTCGGGTTCGAGGACCTCTTGCTCAGGGTTGCCGACGCGCTCGCCGGTGAGGACGGCGCGAGGCTCGCGGAGGTGCTGCGCCAGCGCTTCAAGGCGGTCTTGATCGACGAGTTCCAGGACACCGATCCCGTGCAGTTCGAGATCTTCGAACGCGTGTTCGGCGGGGGCTCGCACCCGCTGTTCTTGATCGGCGACCCCAAGCAGGCCATGTACGCGTTTCGCGGAGCGGACGTGTTCGCCTACCTGGCTGCGGCGAAGAACGCCCGACGCTTTAGCATGGGGACGAGCTACCGCTCGGATCCTGGCCACGTCGCCGTGGTGAACAATCTGTTCCGCCCGCCTGGAACCTTCCTGATCCCCGCGATCGGGTATTCGGATGTGGCGCACAAGCCGGGGGCGACGAACGCGTTCAACGCCCCGCACGCATCGAGCTCGGCGTCGGTCGAGCTCCTGTTCGCGACGCGCACCGACGACACAAAGCCCGTCAACAAGTCCCTCGCGCGCCGCGCCGCAGCGCGCATCGTGGCGGCGGACATCGTGCGCCTGCTGCAGGGCACGACGACGGTTGTCCGCGCGGGGAAGCAGGAGCGCATCGGTGCCGGCGACGTCGCGGTCCTGACGCGCACCAACGCCCAGTGCTTCATGGTGCAGGACGCGCTCCGAGCGCGCGGCATCGTGTCGGTGGTCATCAGCGACACCAGCGTGTTCGAGTCCGAGGAGGCAGCGGACGTGCAAGCTGTCCTGGGTGCCGTGCTCGATCCGATGAGCCGCTTCGACCTGCGGCGCGCCGTCGCCACCTCGCTCCTGGGCGTCACCGGCGACCAGATCGCGGCGCGCGAGGCCGATCCCGAGTGGTGGCAGGGCTGGGTGACCAGTTTTCGCAGGTGGCACGAGCTGTGGGTCGAGCGTGGGTTCGTCCGCATGTTCCGCGCGCTTTTGACGGACACCGGCGCGGCAGCCCACCTGCTCGCGCTGGCCGGCGGGGAGCGTCGCCTCACGAACGTGCTGCACCTCTCGGAGCTCCTGCACCGGGTCGCAACCGAGCAGCACCTCGGCCCCGCGGCGCTCCTGGCCTGGCTCGGAGAGCAGCGCGCGGGCGAGGCCGCGGTCGCGGAGCGCGCCGAGATCCGCCTCGAGAGCGACGAGGCCGCGGTGAAGATCCTGACCGTTCACAAGGCCAAGGGGCTCGAGTTTCCGGTCGTGTACTGCCCGTTCCTGTGGGATGCCGTGGGCGGGAAGCGTGACAAGGGACCGTTCCGCTTCCACGATCGAACCGGCAGCGCGACGCTCGACATCGACGTGGATGCGCAGGCGCGCGGCGACAACTGGGGGTGGTCGCGCTGGGAGAGCTTCGCCGAGGAGATGCGCGTGGCGTACGTGGCGCTCACGCGCGCCAAGCACCGCACCACGATCGTGTGGGGTGGGTTCAACACCCTCGGGGCGTCCGCCGCGGCATACCTGCTGCATCCTCCCGGCTCGCTCGCCCCACCCGGGGTCCCCGATGGCGCACGGCTGAACGGCGAATCCGACGCGGTCCTTCAGCGCCACCTCGGTCAGCTGGTGAGCCGCGCCAAGGGCGCGCTGGCGCTCCGGTCCGTGCCGCTGAACGACGACGAAGACCCGATGACGCAAGAGGCCCAGGCGGGTGGGCCGCTCGAGGCGCAGCCCATCCCGAACAGGATCCAGTCCTGGCAGCGGACGAGCAGCTTCTCCAACCTCATCAAGCGCGAGCTCGGCTGGCAGCTCGACGAGGAGGAGGGTCGGGATCGCGACGAGGAGGTCAGCGCGGCCGCGGCGGCCGAGGCTGCGCCCACTCCCGTCGTGCCCGGCGAGCGCGTGCGCATCACTCTCGACGGCTTCCCGCGGGGCCGGCGGACCGGCGATCTGTTTCACGACGTGTTCGAGCAGCTCGACTTCGCGTCCGCGACGGACGAGGAGCTCGCCGCGGTCGCCCAGGCGAAGCTCGACGGCTTCGGCTTCACGCAGAGCTTCTCCGCGGAGGAGCTGGAGATCCGCCGCGCGCAGATGGTGCGAGCCGTCCGGGAGACCCTCGGGACACCGCTCTCCGCCGGTGGGCCGCGGCTTCGGGACATCGGGGCGCGGAAGAAGTTCGCGGAGCTCGAGTTCCGAATGCCGGTGGGCGAGGGGGACGCGCCCCTCACTCGCCGGCGCCTGGCCGAGGTGTTCCGCGCGCACCCGAGCGATCGCCCGAGCGGCGCGCTGCCCGCGGCGTACGCCGACCGCGTCGAGCGGCTGGGCTTCCGCGAGCTTCGCGGGTTCCTCAAGGGCTACGTCGATCTCGTCTTCGAGCATGCCGGGCACTGGTACGTCGTGGACTACAAGACCAACCACCTCGGCGATCACCTGGACGACTACGGGTTGCCCGCGCTGCGACGAGAGCTCGAAGAGTCGCACTATTTCCTGCAGTATCACCTGTACACGCTGGCGCTCGACCGCTACCTCGCCCACTGGCAGAAGGGCTACGAGTACGACAAGCACTTCGGTGGAGTCTTCTATCTGTTCGTGAAGGGGATGCACCCGAGCGCGCCCGTCGGGAACGGGGTCTTCTTCGAGAAACCTCCGCTCGCCCGAATGCGGGCCCTGGGTGCCGTGCTCGACGGCGCGAAGCTCGGCGGCGAAGCGCGGGCGGGAGGTGGCGCATGACCGCTCTCTCCACCACGGCGAAGCTGTGTGAGCTCGGGGTGCTGTCGCACCTGGACCACGAGCTTGCGGAGACCTTGCTTGAGCTCGCGGGTGAGGTGTCACCCGAGGTCGCCTTGGGCGTGGCCTTCGCCAGCTGGGCCGTGCAGCGCGGCCACGTTTGCGCGGAGCTCGCGGAGCTGCGCACTCGGGTGTTCACGGATGAAGAGGACAAACCGCTCGAAGGAATCGTCCTGCCCGAGCTCGAGTCATGGCTCGCGGCTCTGCGAAACAGCAAGCTGGTCGCGCTGGACGCCCCGTCTGCTGAGGCGCCGCGGCCTCTGGTGATGTCTGGCAGCAGGCTCTACCTCACGCGCTATTTCGAATACGAAAAGACCCTCGCGGAGGAGTTGCTCGAGCGGAGCAAGGTCGTCCACGCCGAGCTCGACGGCGCGCTGCTCCGCGAAGGGCTCGATGCGCTCTTCCCGGTCTCGAAGCCCGGCATGGAGGGTCAGCGACGCGCCAGTCTGCTCGCGGCGCTGCGCGGCCTCTCCGTGATCTCGGGAGGGCCGGGGACCGGTAAGACCTACACGGTCGCGAAGGTGCTGCTCTTGCTGCAGCAGCAGGAGCTCGAGCGCGGACGGAAGCCGCACCGCATCCAGCTGCTCGCGCCCACGGGCAAGGCAGCGCAGCGTCTCGGCGAGGCCATCCAGCAGAATCTGGCCGACATCCCCGAAGCGATGCGGCCTCACATTCCCGCGGAGGCCTCGACGATTCACCGCGCCCTCGGCTACCAGCGCAACGCCCCCACGCGCTTCCGTCACCACCGCGACAACCCGCTACCCGCGGACATCGTGGTCGTGGACGAGGCGTCGATGGTGGACCTGGCGCTCATGGCAAAGCTGGTGGACGCGGTCCACCCAAGGGCGCGCCTCGTGCTGCTGGGGGACAAGGACCAGCTCGCCTCCGTCGAGGCGGGAGCGATCCTCGGCGACATCTACGGTGGCAACCCGGATGACGGCTACTCGCGGGAGATGGCCGGCGTCGTGACGCGTCTGACCGGAGATACGCTTCCTGTTTCACCGAGCCTTCCCTTGCCAGGGGCGCACGACTGCATGGTGCACCTGACGTACGTGCACCGCTTCGAGGGTGGGGGTGCCATCGCCAAGCTCGCCACTGCGGTGAGGAACGGGCGACCCGAGGAGGCCTTCGAGGTTCTGGACGGGCCGAGCGCGGATGTGGAGCTCTGTCCTGTCGAGGCTGGCGCCGAGCTCGAAGCGGTGTTCGGCGCGCTCGTCCTGGAGCGCTTCGAGCGGCTCGGCACGGCGCCCGTGGACGAGAAGCTGAAGATCCTGGCGTCCTTCCGCTTCCTGTGTGCCCACCGACGGGGAGACTTCGGTGTTCACGGTCTGAACGCCTTCGTGGCTGAGCACCTCACACGGCACGGCAAGCTTCAAGGTCGCGGCGACTGGTACGACGGGCGCCCCATCCTGATCACGAGCAACGACTACTCTCTGGATCTCTTCAACGGCGACGTCGGCGTCATCGCGCAGGATCCCGAGGCCCCGGTCGCCGACGGCGAGGCGCGGCCGCTGGTAGCGTTCTTCCCCGGCTCGAACTCAGCGACGCCCCGCCGCTTCCCGCCCGGCCAGCTCCCTCCCCACGACACAGTGTTCGCGATGAGCGTGCACAAGGCGCAGGGGTCAGAGCTCGACGAAGTGGCACTGGTGCTGCCCGAGCGCGTGTCGCCGATCCTGACCCGTGAGCTCATCTACACCGGGATCACCCGCGCGAAGCGCAAGGTGCAGATCTTCGGGACGAAGCCCGTGCTCGAGCACGCGATCCGAGCGCGGGTGCAGAGGGCGTCGGGGTTGGGGGAGAGGGTTTGGGGGAAGCCCGTATGACGCATGGGCCAGCTGCGTCGTCTACGGTGATTCGTGCGCGGCGGCTCAAGCTGCTGAACTGGAAGTCGCGTGGGAGTCGGCTCGTCCTTCGGAATAGCGGCTCCGAGACACCGTTGTTCGCGTTCCTGGCCTCGACCAACCGTACGGCTCAAAGAGTCAAGGTGGGCACGCTGCCCGCGCGGCCGCTTTTGAAGCCCTTGCTGTCATCCGTGTCCTGGGCGATCGTACCGCGCTGGTGTGCCGGACGCAGGCGAACGCGCCGCAGTCCGCCGGACCCAAAGGGGACGCTCGATGTCTGGTGACGAAGGAATGACACGATACGTCCCCGCACCAGTCGGCCGCTGGTTTCCCCGCTCCCGCAATCGCGCTACTCTTCATGTGGAGCGAGTTGGCAGTGGCGCGGCTAGGTGCGCTGCACCGCTACCCGGCTCCCGAGGCCGTGACCTCAGCGCGCCGGGCGGAGTGCGGCATCTCGCGTTTCGAGCGGGACCCAGTTCCTGCTGCTGGAGTTCGTGATGGTGCCGTTCCACAATTTACTGTCGCGCGCTGATGAGCCGACGCTGGAGGCGTTGATTGGAGCCCCGGCGGTTCGGCTGGCCGCGCTTCTCGACAGGGAGCTCGCCCGCGGAACTCGGCTGCGCGAACTGTTGGTCGATGTCCGGCCCCCGACAGATCTTCTGAGCGACCCGAGCAGCCGGGCTGTGCTCCTGGATCTTCTTCGAGAGGAAGAAGCCGTTGAACTGTGCGAACTTCTCGGCTTGGGTCAAGGCGATGATGTATTCGGCTCGCTTAGGACCGCTCGTTTTCGCAAGCGCAGTAACGCATTCCTGGTCATGCTCGGGTTCTTCGGGTTGACGCTGCCCGAAGTTGAAGCCCGCCCGACGGTCGATGCGACCACGACGTCGGTGCCGGCGTACGCCTTGTTTGCGCACCAGCGGCGGGCCGTGAATAGAGTTGAAGAGGCGCTCTCAACGGGAAACCGGAGAGTCGTGCTTCACATGCCCACCGGGTCCGGCAAGACGCGCACCGCCATGCACGTGATCGCCAACCACCTAGTTCGGCACGAGCCGGGTCTGGTCGTCTGGCTCGCATACAGCGAAGAGCTCTGTGAGCAGGCCGCCGCCGAATTCAACACAGCGTGGGCTGCACTCGGAAACCGACCGGTAACGCTGTATCGTTTTTGGGGGAGCCACGAACCGGAACTACGTCATGCGGCCGACGGCGTGCTCGTCGCAGGGCTGGGAAAGACCTACAGTCGCGGGCTGCAGGATCTCCAGTTTATCGCCCGCCTCTCCGAGTCAACCAGCCTTGTGGTCATCGACGAAGCGCACCAGGCGATTGCCCAAACTTACGGACTCGTGCTCGACACGCTCCATGCACGGAATGCTGGTACCGCGCTCCTTGGGTTGACAGCAACGCCCGGGCGGACATGGAACGATCGCGACGCCGACAAGGAGTTAGCCAAGTTCTTTGATCGGAAGAAAGTGATGCTCGAGGTTGACGGATACCGCAACCCGGTCGACTACCTCGTAGACGAAGGGTACCTCGCCCGGCTGAAAGTGGAGAAACTGACACATCGAGGCGGCCTCGACTTGTCACCCCGAGATTTGCAGGAAGTCGCGGCCGCTTTGGATATTCCCAAAGCGCTGCTCGAAAGCCTGGCTAAGGACGAACAACGCAACCTCGTGATCGTGAAGTCTGCCGAGGAGCTGGCGACGCGGCATCGGCGACTGATTATCTTTGCGACGACCGTCGAGCATGCTCACCTGATTGCTTCCGTTCTGAACGCGCGCAAGAACCTTGCAGCGCGCGCGGTCGTTGGCGAGACGGAGGTCGGGCAGCGCGAGGCTGCCATCCGGTGGTTCAAGGCGGATACGCCTGACCCCCGCGCGTTGTGCAACTTCGGCGTTCTGACCACCGGTTTTGACGCTCCCATGACCAGTGCGGTGTTGATTGCAAGGCCGACACGCTCGTTGGTCTTGTACAGCCAGATGGTGGGCCGAGCCATCCGGGGACCGAAACAAGGTGGCAACTATGAGGCGGAAGCTGTGACGGTCGTGGACACGCAGCTCACGGGGTTCGGGACAGTGGCCGACGCGTTTGTCAACTGGGAGGACAGCTATGAGTGAATCTTTCGATGTTGTACCGACTCATTTGGTCATCAAAGCCATGCAGGACAGTGGCTACCGTAACGCCGCCTATGCTTTGGCCGAGCTGATCGACAATGCCATCCAGGCCGGTGCGACCGACGTGCAGCTCATTTGCGTCGAAGACGAAGAGTTTGTGCGTGAACGAACTCGTTCGCGTATCGCGGCCATCGCCGTGCTCGACAATGGGACGGGGATGAGTGCCGCCGAACTGCGAAGAGCCCTTCAGTTCGGCAACGGGGCGCACCTGAACGACCGCGATGGCATCGGCCGCTTTGGCATGGGGCTTCCGAACTCGTCCTTCTCACAGGGGGAGCGCGTGGACGTCTGGACTTGGCAGGCTGGGCCGGACTCAGCAGTCCATTCCTTTCTTGATCTGGCGGAAATTGCGGCAAGCAGGATGCGCGAGGTTCCGGTTCCGAGTTCCAGCAGCCCACCACCTGAGTGGGTAGCCCGCGCCCGCACTCGACTTGGGAAGACTGGCACGCTCGTGGTGTGGCCCCGCCCAACGCGTTGCACATGGCGAACGTCGGGCGCGGTGATTCGCAATTCCGAGGACGTTGTAGGTCGCATTTATCGCAGATTCATCAGCTCTGGGCAGGTCACGATCAGAATGGCCGCCTTCGTTCGGGCCGCCGAGAAACCCGAGATCGACATCGACACTCGACCCAACGATCCCATGTACCTGCTGACGGAGACCACTTGCCCGGCGCCGTGGGACAAGACACCCATGTTTGAACCCTGGGGGGATAAGCCGGAGCAAGAGATCAAGGTAAAGTTCCGTGGCAAGGTTGAGACGGTGCGAATTCGGTATTCTTTCGCGAAGAAGGCAGCCCGAGAGGGGCACAACCCTGGTGAGAGGCCTCACGGCAAGCATGCTGCGCGGAACGTGGGTGTGAGCATCGTTAGGGCGAATCGCGAACTCGAGCTCGATACCAAGTGGCTTCCCGGCTACGACCCGGTCACACGGTGGATGGGCATTGAAGTCGACTTCCCGCCAGCACTGGACGAGGTCTTCGGCGTGACGAACAACAAGCAGAGTGCAACCACTTTGGCAGACATGGCCGGGATGGACAAAGAGCAACTCGCCGAGCGGCACGGCTTTGGCAGCTACCAGGAACTAAAGGCCGCGTGGGCTGAAGACGGCGACCCGCGGGAGCCGCTCCTCCAGGTACGCGACGCCATCGATTCCGCTTCGCATGCACTGCTTAATTGGCTGAAGGCCCAAACCCGCGGCCAGAAGGGGGGTAAGCGCCATCCGGACAAGTCTACGCCAGAGGCAAAGGCCACGGAGGCGACAGCGCAGCGCAAGAAGGACGGGCACGTTGGCACGAGCGACGCGGGTGAAAACGCACCCAGCGAACAGCGCAAGCAGGAGATCGAGGAAGAGCTGGCCGCCGAAGGAGTGGAAGAGGCTCGCGCGCATGATCTTGCAGGTCAGACCATCGACAATGGACTGAAGTACGTCTTTGCTCACGCTGAGAGCACTTCAGGCGCGTTCTTCAGCGTGAAACCGAAAGGTGGGGCGATCGTGATCACGCTCAACACCGCGCACCCAGCCTACGATCACCTGGTCGCCGTGCTTGAAGACGCGGAAGATGAGGGCGACCTGGAGAAGTTGCAGCTTCGTCAAGCCAAGGCCCTCGACGGGCTGAAGCTGCTGCTCACAGCATGGGCTCGATATGAAGACGAAGAGCCTGACGGACAGCGGCGGATTCAGGTCCAGGAGTCGCGGGAGGACTGGGGGCGCGTAGCCCGACAATTCCTCAGGCAGAAAGGATAGCGCCGAGCGGCCCGAGCAGGCTGAGGTCAAGGATGTTTGGCAAGCTGGACAGAAAGCGGGCGTATGAAGTCGCGAGATCGGCACTGCGAACCGGCGCGATATCGGACATGCAGCGCGCGCTCAAAGGCCTGCCCGACACTGGCGAGAAGGCCAACGACCTCCGCCGTCGGCTCGAGGCGGCCCTGGAAAAAACCCCGCCAGGCAGCACCCATCTCAGGAAGCGCGGCACGGAGGCCATGTGCTTGTCAGATGGGCTGGAGTTTTCGTTCCGCATTGGGAGCACCCGAACTCCAAGTGTGTTCGACGTCCGACACGTCGGTGCGCGCGTCACGATTGTGCTGAACAGTGAGCATCCGTTCGTGAGGCGGCTTGAAGCATCTGGGGAATGGGCATCGCCAGCGGTTCTCACACTCCTCGCGGGGTGGGCTCGCTTCGAACTGGAACAGCCCGACGGCCGACTCTCCAGTCAAGCCGCCGACGCGCGGACAGATTGGGGGCGGGCGGTCCGCAGGCTCCTCGACGCCGATCCGAAGTTCGGCGATGGATAGGCCTGGCGAGGCACTGCTGCGGCTTTGCAGCGAAGCGCGCAAGGAGGTTCTGCTTGCCGCGCCGTTCTGCAAGACAGCGACACTCGCGCGACTGATGTCCGTGGTTGATCCGGCGGTACCGATCAGAGTGGTAACAAGATGGCGACCAGTTGAGGTCGCCACTGGGGTTAGCGACCTTGAGGTCTTTGAGCTTCTATGCCGCAGGAGGGCTGGCGTCTTGTTTCTGCGCCACGACCTGCACGCCAAGTACTACCGCGGCGATGACACTGTACTCGTCGGCTCGGCGAACCTGACAGCGACGGCGCTAGGCTGGGCGCCAAACTCAAATTTCGAGCTACTGACCCGACCTTTCGAAGCGCGCGGCGTTCTCGCTTCGTTCGAGACTGAACTGATGCGGCAGGCGGTGCTCGCGGACGGAGACACTAGAGACATGGTGGCGGCTGCGGCCGCGATGATCGCCGTCGCCCCCAGTCAAGAAGGAGCACCCGCGGAGCTGCTGGCTGCGAGCAATCCGGGCCCCTGCTGGGTACCATATTCGCGGAATCCGGAGAATCTGCGCGCAGTCTATGCGGGCGACCACGAATCTGTTGCGGCCGGAGCTCGTGCGGACGCCGAACGCGACCTTGCGTACTTCGACCTCCCCCGTGGGCTGGGCGCGGACGGATTCCGCGACGCGGTGGCGGTTGTACTACGCCAACATCCGCTGCTACTCCGAATCGACTCATTCGCGGCGGTCCCGCGACGGTTCGGGGAGTTGAGGACGCTCGTTCGAGAGTATCTCGACGAACGCTCCGCGCCCGAGAACGCGACAGACCTCACACAGCGCTGTATCCGATGGCTCCGATACTTCACGCCGACTCGCTACGAGTTTGAGACGCCGAAGTACTCTGAGGTGCTTGTCCGCCGACGGGGCAACTCTTGAGTCCTATTCCACCCTCTGGAAGTTGAACTCCGAGTCAAACGTCCACAGTGACAGATTCTTGTGTGCGCGCACTGCGTATTCCAGCTTCTCGCTGCAGCGTTCAGCGAGCACGACGCCCTTCGCGTTCATCTGCTTTCCGTTCCGTTGGACGTTCTGCATCCAGCCGACGTACCGGCTCGCCTGTCCCACAACGGCATCGGGCGGGCGACCCTTCTTCAGCTCGAACACCCACCAGTGTCGCCGCTTGGCGTCCACGCCGAGTAGGTCGATCTGGCTCACGTGAGTGAACACTTGACGACCTGCGATGCCGTCTTTCTCCTGAGAGCAGAGCTGAATCCCGAGCTCCGCAAAGGGAGTGTTCTGCCAGTTGCGCTGGAGGTACTCCTCGATCGCCCTCTCGGTCCAATCCAGGTGAACCAAGGGCACTGATGGCGCGCCTTCATCGGCGTAGACCATCTCGAGCACGAACCCCAAGGCCCGCTTGAACGCATCCCGATCAAGGGCCTTGAAGAGAATCGTCAGAAGGTGGAGTCGCGCCGTTGGGGACTTCACGAGCTCGGCGAAGACGGTTCTGTCGAGGCGTGCGAACGCGACGCTGCGCAGGATCTTGTAGGCCCTTGCCTTGGACGCGACGGCTTGAACGTAGTCTGGGATCGCGTCTTGGATCGGGACCAGCTGCCAGATCCCGTCACGTTCGAGGTGACGGAACGGTAGTCTGACGTCCACCTTGTAAGGCCAGTCGGGATAGATGGCGCGAAGGAGCTGCTCGAACGCGCTCTTGAGGCCGTCGTCCAGAGCAACTTCGGGCGACGCGACTTTCCGCTTCGCGATCATCATCACGACCGCCGCGAGGAGCAGGGGCTTGTACGGCTTCGCCCGTCCGCGCGCGCGATCTACGCGAAGGTTATCGGCGCGCCGGCAGAATTCATCGAACCTCATCAGCTCACCGCCGTTCAGGTCTTCAGCCCAAGCTTGGCCGTGACTTGACCGCGAACGTCCGACGGCAGGTACTTCTCCAAAAGCCTCTTTGCCACGCGCTTTGCCATCTCCGGTTTGCTGACGAGCTCCTTCCATAGCCGTGCATCGACCTCGCCGACCGCGTCCTTGAGGGCCTTGCCGGACTTCTTGTACTCGTCTTCCCCTTCGCGAACCTTCCAGAATCCCTCGCTCTGGAGGTGCACGAACGGGAGGGCCGCGTTCGCCTTCTTTGCTCCCCCGAACTGCTGGATCGCGCTCGCAAGGTCGTCAGCGACATCCTTGTAGGCGACGGTGTTCCCCTTTCCTGACTGGGCCCGCGCAATGAGCATCAGAACCAGTAGTGGCTTGTGCACTGCCGGTCTGCCGCCGCTCGAGCCGACCTTCAGAGAAGTGAGTGCGTCTTCCCAGTTCTTTTCCACCTTGGTTAGCTCCTCCCGGTATTCCGCCGCCCAGGATCAAACAGGCGCGGAGGGGCCGCGTCTAGCCTCATCCGGCATGCGGTCCGCGGAAGCCGGTGTATTCTAAGGACCGCGATGCTGGAGCCGGAGACCGAAGGCGTAGAGGGCGAACAGCCGAGCGTTCGCAGGGGCCGCACCGCGATGCAGCGATATCGGGCATCGCGGCCGGTTTCGGTCGCGCTCGCGGATGGGCTCATCACCAAAGAGACGACCTTCTTCGACTACGGCTGCGGACGCGGTGGGGACCTGAAGTTCCTGAGCGGGAAGTGCGCGGGTGTGGACGGCTGGGACCCGGAGCACCGACCAGCGGCCAGAGTCGCGCCGGCCGATGTGGTCAACCTCGGCTACGTCCTGAACGTCATCGAGAACCCCGCCGAACGCAGAGAGGCGCTGAAGCGAGCATTCGCGATTGCTCGGAAGGTCCTCGTGGTGTCCGTGCGCGTGGACAGCGTTCCCGAGAACTTCGTCGAGTTCGGGGATGGATACCTGACGGGTCGGGAGACGTTCCAGAAGCTCTACACCCAGACCGAGTTCAAGGAGTTCGTTCAGGACGTCCTCGGTGTTCGCCCCTACGTTGGAGGGCTCGGCACGGTCTACGTCTTCCCGAGCCAGGACGCTGAGGCGGACTTCATTGCCAGTCGCGCCTTCACTCGCCGACTCGAGTACCGGACCGACCTCATCGAGGAATTCAAGAAGAGTCCGGTGGCGCGGAAGTTTGTCCGGCTGGCGAATCGGCTCGGTCGGGTTCCACTTCCTGAAGAGTTCAAAGACTTCGGAAAGCTAGCCGATGCCTTCGGTTCGCCACAACGGATAGAGCGCCTCACGCTCCGCCACATCAATGCCGAAGCGTTCAAAGGCTCGCGCGAGCAGCGGCGAGACGACATCATCACCTACTTCGCAATGCTGCGATTGCAGGGGATCCGCCCGTTGCCCTTCAACGTGCTGCCTTCAACTATTCGGCAAGACATCAAGGCGATCTGGCCGAACTACGCGGCGGCCGTTCAGGACGCGATGGAGTTCCTGTTTCGCCTGGGTCAGCCCGACCTGGTCAAAGAGACTTGCCGGTCCTGTGGGCTAGGCAAGCTACTTCCCGGCGACCTCTACATTCATCAATCAATCGAGGACGATCTACCGGCGCTCTTGCGATTGGTGATCTTCGCGGCGAGTAGCGTGGTCGGTTCGGTGGAGTGGAACATCGCTAAAATCGGGCTCGACGGCCGCACGGTGTCGTTCCTCACTTACGAGGACTTTGACAATGTCGCGCATCCGGCGCTGCAACGAAGCATTCGCGTCTACTTGCCCAAGGCGTCGTACGGCATCCGCGAATACAGCCACTACGCGAACCCGCCGGTGCTGCATCGCAAGGAGGCGTTCGTGACCACCAGCTACCCGCACTACGAACGATTCCGCGCTCTCTCCGACGCGGAAGAGGCTGCCGGGCTGCTGTCCCAGCCGAACATCGGGACGCGGCTCGAGTGGGGCGAGATTCTCAAGGGCGCGGGATGGGACATTTCCGGTCACAGCCTGATACCCCGGGCACCTACCGATCTGGGCGGATGAGCACTAGACAGATGGGGAGCAGTTTCGGCTTTACCCAGCCCGGACCCGTGGAATAGGGTGCCTCCTCGTGGAACCCAGTGGAACCAATTCTGGACAGGTATTCACCGTGCAAGAAGTGGCCGAGTACCTTCGCGTGACGCCCAAGACGGTTTACGGACTGGTGAAGGACGGGAGCCTGCCATCGTTTCGGGTGGGCCGGTCAGTGCGGTGCCGGCGAACCGATCTCGAGGCGTTCGTGGCCCGACAGGCAGAACGCGCGAAACCGGAAGATTCGAATGGCCGAGGGAGGCAGTAGATGACTGCCCCCGAGCAGACCTCATTCGCCGGCCACGAAACCTTCCCGTTCCGGTACACGTGGCTGAGCAAAGCTTACGATGGGGTGTTTAGTGACCCTTCAGTGTTTGGCTCGGACGACGCGATGGTCCAGTTCGGCGTCGGGAAGAACATGGTTCGGTCGATGCGCCACTGGGCGTTGTCGTGCGGCATCGTCGAGGAAGATCCAGACGTGCCAAACAACCGTGGCCGACAGCTCAGGGTGACAGAGCTCGGGGAGCGTCTGCTCGGTGTGGACGGCTGGGATCCATATCTGGAAGACCCCGCGTCGCTATGGTGGCTGCATTGGCAATTGGCCAGCTCACCCGACCGTGCGACCACCTGGTATTGGGTGTTCAATCACCTCCCGCAGCCCGAGTTCAGTCGATCGCAGCTGCTGGGCTGGCTGATGGGACTGGCTCAGCAGGTTCGAACTGCGCGAGTGTCTGAGGCCTCCCTCAAGCGAGATATCGACTGTTTTGTTCGCACATACGTGCCAGCGCGGCCGACTCGGACGGTGCCACTCGAAGAAACCTTGGACTGCCCGCTCGTCGAGCTGGGGCTGGTGCGGGAATTTGGAGCGCGCGGGAACTACTTGCTGCTGCGAGGCGAACATCCGTCTCTTCCGGACCACGTCTTTGCCGAGGCGCTGGCGGCGTTCTTGAGAAGGAATGAGGAGCGCGCGAATACCGTTCCGCTCGACGCCATTGCGTTCGCACCTGGTTCTCCGGGTCGAGTGTTCTGCCTGACAGAAGAGGCACTCCTCATGAGGCTCGAGCGGCTGCGCGCGACGACGGCTGGAGCTTTGGTATTCGACGAGACGGCCGGACTTCGGCAGGTAATGATCCATAGAGAGAGCGAAGAGCTCAGATTACTAGACAAGCACTTCCGAAACCGCGCAGCGAAGGGGGCAGGCGAATGACGCCTCGAGCCGTGTTTGCTTGGTCCGACGCTGTCACGCTCCGCGCGCGTTACCGGCGTTCCGTGCACCTCGAGCGGGACTCCGAGGAGCCCCACGCGCTCGACGGCTACCAGGTCACTCCGCTCGTCCGCAGTCTGGTCGGTCGGCTTGGGCAGAGCTTGAGCAAGGGCAGCGGGACGCGCGCGTGGAGCGTCACCGGGCCGTACGGCACGGGGAAGTCGGCGTTCGCGCTTTTCCTGGCTAGCCTGCTTGCGCCGGAGACCGTTTCCCAGGGTCGGGCTCGGGCGTTGCTGCGGTCTGCGGACGCTGAGCTCGGCCAGCTCCTGCTGGGCAAGGGCGGACCATTGGCGTCGAAACGGGGTCTGTTGCCCGTACTCGTTACAGGCGAGCGGCGAACTCTCGAGGAGCTGTTCTTGGGCGCGCTGTCGAACGCGTTGGCCAAGTACTGGGGAGGTCGCGGCGCGACCCCCGCAATCGTTGGCGAAGTAGCGCGAGCCGCAAAGCGAGCCGCTGCTGGCCGCAAAATCACCGCGCGCGACGTGGTCGAACTTACCGAACGCGCTGCGGCGAAGGTGAAGGAGTCAGCTCAGCCGGGTGATGGGCTCCTGCTCATCCTGGACGAGGCAGGCAAGCCTCTCGAGTTTGCGGCGCACCAGCCTGACGGCGCCGACGTGCAGCTGCTACAGGAGCTCGCTGAAGCTGCAAATCGCAGTGCGGACACCCCGCTCGTTCTGGTGGTGATGCTGCATCAGGCGTTTGAGCAGTACGCGGGGCGCCTGAGCAGTGCCCAGCGGCAGGAGTGGGCCAAGGTCCAAGGCCGCTTCGAAGATCTCGCGTTCCTCGAGCCACCAGAGCAGCTTCTTCGGCTCATCGGAGCAGCGTTCGACCACCACCCATTGCCCCAGAAGCAGCTCGCCGATGTTCAAGGCCTCGCAGTGAACATCGCCGAAATCGCAAACCCGATCGACTTCCCCGACAAATCGCGATTGAGAGCCCTGCTTCAAGAGGCGGCGCCGCTCCACCCTGTGACCGCGCTGTGCGTGGGGCCACTTTTCCGAAGCCGGTTGGCACAGAACGAGCGCTCGCTCTTCGCTTTCCTGGGTGCAAACGAGCCGCATGGCCTGCAGGAACACCTCCGCGGCGGAACCGCGCAGTTGTATCCACTCGATAGGCTCTATGACTACGTCGCTAGCGCATTCGCAGGGCGGATGTACGGCCGCAATTCGCAGCATTGGGCGCGTGTCGAAGAGGCCCTGCGCCGGCTTCCCACGGACGCGGGGTCGGAAGATGCGAGAGTCGTCAAAGCATTGGGTGTGCTTACGTCGCTCGCGGATTCCGGAAGTTTGCCTGCGTCCGAGGATGTCCTGGCAATCGCGCTTTCGACCGGCCCGTCCGTGGCGCGCACAGAGCTCCAGGCGTGCCTGAAACGACTGCAGCAGGCGTCGATAATCGTCTACCGGCGCTACAAGAACGCATACCAGCTATGGGAGGGGAGTGACCTCGATGTCGACGCGCTGGTCTCTGGCGCTGTCGCTAAGCTGGACCCCCGAGCTTCACTCGTCGAGCGGCTGACTCGGTTTGCGCCGCCGCGCCCAATCGTCGCGAAGCGTCACCTGTTCACGACGGGTTCGCTGCGCTACTTCGATCTGCGGTTCGCCGACGAGGCACTGCTTTCCAGTGACCTCAGCCAATCGAAGCACGCTGCAGATGGCGTGATCTGGATTGCGATCCCATCGTCAGCTTCGGAAGCGGCAAGCCTGACGCGACAGCTGAGCAGCGGCGCGCCATTGCTGGCCAGCAGCACTTCAGAGCGTCCTTTCGTAGTCGCGGTTCCGAAGAATGTGGAACGTCTCCGCGAAGTGGCCATGGACCTGGCTGCCCTCGAGTGGGTTCAGAATCACACGCCGGAGCTACAGTCGGATGCCGTGGCTCGACGCGAAGTCGCGGCGCGGCTGGCTGACGCGGAACGTGTCTTGAGAGCTGAGCTGGGCAGCCTGGCGGAGGGCGATGGTTGCGTTTGGTGGTACCGAGGAGAGTTCTGCAGTCTTGGGACTGCCCGACGGCTGTCCGGGTTTCTGTCGGACATCTGTGATGACGTGTACCGCCACTGTCCGGTGATCAAGAACGAGCTCTTGAATCGCCGTCACCTCTCCTCTGCGGCGGCCGCGGCGCGGCGAACGCTCATTCAGGCGATGGTGCTTCGTGGCTCCGACGCCCAACTCGGAATCGAGGGCAGCCCTCCGGAACTGTCGATGTATCGCTCGGTGTTCGAGCAGCACCAGCTCCATCAAAAGCGCGATGGCGCTTGGGTTTTTGCTGCGCCGGTCAAGAAGAGCTCGCTGCGGCCAGCTTGGGATCGACTCGTCCGCGAATTGGCTGAAGCCCAAGGGCGGCGCATCCGCATTGCTGAGCTGTACGATCTACTGCGACGCCCCCCGTTCGGCATCCACGACGGAGTTCTCCCGGTCTTGCTGACAGCGATAGTCCTCCAGTCAGATGCCGAGGTCGCGGTGTACGAGGACGGCGCGTTCGTGCCCAAGCTCACCCCGCCGGTGGTCGAACGGTTCCTGCGCTCCCCTGACAAGTTCGAGCTTCAGCATTTCCAGGTGGCTGGCTCCGGTATTGCCTTGTTCGAACGATTGTTTCAGATGCTGAGCGGCGGGAAGCAAGCGACTCCGACGAAGCTGGGGTTGGTTCCAGTCGTTAGGGAGCTCGTCAGGTTGGTTCAATCTCTACCGGACTACTCGCGCAATACGCAGTCGGTATCGGATCTGGCGAGGGCCGTACGTGAGGCTCTGCTTCGGGCGCGGGAACCCGGGACGCTACTCTTCAAGCAGTTGCCCGAAGCTTGTGGGTTGAGTGCCTTCGCGCCTCACCGGGCAGCTCCCGGTCCGGACGTGGAAGTGTTCGTGAACTCGTTGCGGGATTCGCTCCGCGAACTGCAGGGCGCGTTCCCCGGGCTGATGCGCGAGATCCGCGAAGGCATTGCGGACGCGTTTGGCCTCTCGCGTTCCCCGGACGGGATGCGACGCGAGCTGGCGGCTCGAAGCGCCCAGCTGCTGCCGGTTGCAGTCGACTCGCGGCTCAAGGGGTTCCTGATCCGAGTGCTCGACGAGTCGCTCGAGAGCGACGAGTGGCTTAACTCCCTCGCGACACTTCTGGGTGGAAAGCCGCCCGCGGCGTGGCGTGACATCGACCTGGACGAGATGCGGCTCAACCTCGGGATTGTTCATCAACGGTTCTCCTCGCTCGAGAGTCTGATGCTCGAGCGCGCAGAACGAGACAATCCCGATGGCACACGCCTGATTCGAATTGCGGTGGCCCAGCCGGGAGCTCTGGAGAGCGAGCGTGTCGTCTCTGTGCGAGACGAAGACCAGGAGCTGGTGGAGAAGCTGTGTAGCCGTCTCAGGGAAACGCTGAGCGCGGCGCGAGCAGAGCTCCCCCAAGACGCCGTGTTGGCCAGCCTTGCGTTTGTTGCGGCGGAGGGCATGAAACAACTCAGTGGTGAGGACACCACTGCCCAAGCGGAGAAGATGCGCTCATGACTCGACACATTCTCGGGCTCTCAGGCGGCAAGGACAGCACCGCGCTTGCCGTTTACATGCGCGATCGCGTGCCTGAGATGGAGTACGTGTTTTGCGACACGGACAAGGAGCTGCCTGAGACGTACGAGTACATGGATCGTCTCGAGGCGTATCTCGGCAAGCCGATAGCCCGCCTCAATGCGGATCGAGGCTTCGACCACTACTTGAAAGTCTACAACAACTACCTGCCGTCCTCGCGGATGCGCTGGTGCACTCGGCAGCTCAAGATTCGGCCGTTCGAGCAGTACGTCGGCGAAGATCCCTGCGTCAGCTACGTCGGCATTCGTGCTGACGAAGACCGAGAGGGCTACATCTCCACGAAGCCCAACATCGCGCCTCGATTTCCCTTCAAGGAAGACGGAATCACCAAAGCCGACGTGTTGCGCATCCTCGAGGAGGCCGGAATTGGCCTGCCCGAGTACTACAAGTGGCGGAGCCGTTCGGGCTGCTACTTCTGCTTCTTCCAGAGGAAGGCGGAATGGGCTGGCCTGCTGGAGCGCCACCCAGACCTCTTCGAGCTTGCCAAGCAGTACGAGAAGACGGACCCAGAGACCGGGCAACGCTACACGTGGCAGGCTGGCGAGAGCCTTGACGACCTGCAGCAGCCCGAGCGGCTCGCCCAGATTCGCAAGAAGAGCGCGGCGGTGAATCCAGGGCTAGCGCCGACGTTGGCGAATGTGTTCGCCACTGACGATGACGATGGGGATGAGGCGGCGTGTTTGATTTGTCATTTGTGAGTCTGCTGCGCGGTCCAGAAGCCATCGAACACGCGGTAGACGTCGTCCACGCTACCGAAGTTCTCGAAGTTGTCCCGGACGTCTACAAGAGTGCACCTGTCGCCGCCGCCCATGAGCGGCCCGCGCAGACCACGGCCCACCATTTGACTGTAGAGTACGACAGAAGCAGTGGGCCGCGCGATAACCACAGTCCGTATGCGTGGAGCGTCGAAACCCGTCGACAGGATTCCGAAGTTTGTCAGCACCTGGAAATCACCACGCCGGAATCGCTCAATGACGCTGCGGCGTGCGCCCTTGCGCATGGTTGAGTCGATGTACTCTGCCGGCACTCCGCGAAGTGTAAGTGCAGCCGCGAGTAGTCTTGCATGCTCAACTGTGCAGGCAAAGACGACGCACGGATTTCCAGCCGCGACCTCTGTCGCGACGTTCTCAACGATCACCCGGTTGCGGCTTGGGTTGTGCGAGAGCGTCTCAAGGATGCTCTTCGGCAGGTCAAATGCGCGTTCGACGTGAGTCTGGTCGCCGGCGCTGAGGGTCAGGGTGACGCCGGTTTCGATTACTCTGCGGTGCACTTGCGCGAGCACACGCAGGCCACGAAGTGTTTCCAGCGGATTAGCGCCGAGATCTGGGGTTACAAGGTTGTGGTTGAAAAGGCTGGCAAGCTCCTGGTTTTCCCGCTGCCGATCCAGTCCGCGTCCAGGCGTGGCGGTGAGTCCCACCAGTGAGCAGCCGGGTCCACCAGACAGAGCTGAGGTGACCTCACGGAATGTCGGGGCGAGGACCTTGTGTGCTTCGTCCACCACTACCACCTCAAGGTTGGACTTGAGGAAACGGAAGAGGGTGCTCTCCCTTGCCGCCACGAGCTTCTGAAATGTCGCAACGACGAATGCACCCTGCACGTCCATGACGCTGGGCACGTGGTTCGCCCAGAGCCGCACCACCTGCGAGCTTGAGCTTGCTTTTGCTTGCCAGAGGTTCTTGAACGCCTCTATCGCCTGCTCACAGAGTTCCTCCGTGTGCGCAATCCATGCGACGCTTCGCCCGGAACCAAAGACATTCCTTTGGTCCACAACCGCAATCAGCGCTTCCATTACCGTTCGCGTCTTGCCGGCCCCAGTTGGAAGCTGGACGAGGACTGAGGGCGAGAGACTCGTCAGGTGGGCGAGCAGTTGGCGGTAGACATCGTGCTGGAAGGCATGAAGCGCTGGAACTGGGTCAATTGGGTCAACGATTTCAACTGTCGTTGCGCCCGCTGCAGACGGCGGCGCGCACTCTCTGGGGAGGTTCAACGCGAGTAACACCCGTTCGACTAGCAATGACCCCGCCCGCCATGGCGTCGCAGCGAGCGCCAACGCGTTGTCATGGTATTTCGGAAGTACATTCCCGGTAAACTCCGCCGCCAGTTCTGCGAGAAGTTCTGGCGGGAGGGTCTCCAGCAATAGCCGGCGGAGCGGCCTTTCCGACAGAGCGTCCATCCCGAAAAGCCCGACGGCACATCGCGCCAAGAGTGCTGAGCTCTCTTCCAAGTTGGTGGCATCCGACCCTTCCAGCAGGTCGGCTAACACTTGGATTCGCTGTGGCCCGATAGCGCGGGATAGCCTCTCGGCCGGTACCCTTGAGAGCACCGCCTGGAGTCGACTACGAGTCTCCAAGGCCCAGATACTTTCCTAAGTCGCGAAGGTGCCCCTCCGTCGCTTTGGTGGCTTTTTTGTTCACTTCGGCTTTGAAGGCGTCCAGTCCACCCGTGAAGGTCGGCGCCATCTGACCGCGGTAGTATTTGCGGTAGCCAGACCTGAGTGGCGTGGAGAGTTGCTCACCACACTCTGTCCAGACAGCTTCCAGCGCAGCCTGCGGCGCTTTGGCCCGAACGAAAACCAGAATCTGCATCATTGACCCCAGCGCGGCGCGCTGCTGGTCAAACTTGTAGTTGATGATGCTTCCGCTGGCGTCATAAGCCACATGGGTCAGCAGTTTTTGCTTTTGCTTGTCGAGCTT
Source organism: Polyangiaceae bacterium (assembly GCA_015075635.1). Lineage (NCBI taxonomy): Bacteria > Pseudomonadati > Myxococcota > Polyangiales > Polyangiaceae > Polyangiaceae bacterium. Next base: position 2,418,002 of record JABTUA010000002.1, on the reverse strand, counting down.
ATCGAATGACTTGAACCAGCCGTCTGCGTAGACCTTGTTCAAAGCATCGGTGTACCACTTCGCATAGTCTAGCCATGTTGATCCCGCAGATTTCGCCTCATCTAGGGCTTCTTTGCCATAGCCATATGCGCACATTACTGCGCGCATTCCGATGTCCCTAGCAAGCAACTCGTCAAGGAACTTTTGTTTGAGTGCGTCGAACTCACCAATCAGGTCGTCATACTTTTCCTGAACCAACGCCAGGAGTTCTTCCGAAGCGCGGCACGAGCCAAATCGAAGTTTGGTGAATGCATGCTGCGCCAAGTCGGAGTCCTGGCGCTGCTGTCGTTCCATCGCACGGCATTCCGCCACGTACTTCTTGTAGGGCGCGAAATTCTCGAGGAGGTAGCTGAGGCCCGGCAGAAATGACTTCTGTGCCTGGTCTCTCACTCTCTGGGCATCGTGGTGAGAAAGCCGCTTCTCGGGGCCAAAAGTTGAGAGCGGGGGCACCATGTCCTCCAGGGCCAGGGCGGTGGACTGGGCGTCGGAGCCGTCTTCCCCTAGCAGGAAGTACTCGAGCCAGCCCTCGACTTCCTCGATCATGGTTATCGCGGCCGGTGCGACGACGCGCTGGTTGTTTTGTGTCTCGCCTCGCCAGTCAAAGAACATCAAGGGCAGTCGAGCAGCGTTTCGCTTCTCCTCAGGCAGGCAGTCATTTTCGTGTGCAAGTCGCACCAATTCCTGCGCACAAATCGCGTTCACGCTCTCGTCGTTCAGCAGGATCTTGCGCGCTTCGTTGACCTCTCTAGCTTCAGTGTTGATGTAGACGAAAGTCTTCCTGACAATTTCGAGCAAAGTGGCTGCGTCCTTGTCCTGATGAGCTTTGAAAATGCCGAGGATGATGACGGGAATGCGCCAGTTCTGCAGATCGACTCGTGCGCTTTCAGGTTCGTTCTTGAGTCGCTTCAGGGCCGACAATCGATGCTGGCCGTCAATTGCGACGAGTCGCACGGCTTGGTCGCTCCAGCTGAGATTGGAGTACGCCGGATTTTGAAGGTGCTCGGCGAACCGAAAGTACCCTTGGAGCTCGTACACTGAGTACCGATGGCCGTCTTCAGTCACTTCAGTCGGTTCGATGTACTTCAGCGTGCGCTCTACGCTGTGGGCATTGTCCTGCAGAGGGAGGACCATGAGGGTAAGAGGGTTGAAGTACTTAACCTTTGTTCCGTCTTTCAGATACGGCAGGATGCTGTTCGTGACCCTGTCCTTGTCGACGTCGCGCTGGAAAAGGTCGCGCACGTCCCATTGCTCACTCCCAGGGATATTCTCGATGAGCGTGATGGAGTCGAGTTCGTCGGACGTGATTCCGGTCTGCAAGAACTTGATGTGTGCGTTTGCACCTTCGCCAAGCTGGCCGAAATAGCCGTTCTTCACCTTGTTGTACTTGACCATTTTGATCGGCGGCAGCTGACTCATGCGCGGAGCTCCTTCTTACTTGATGCCGTATGGGGGTCTGGACGCGCGTTTTAGGATCTCTTCCACTACGGTTTCCATTTCTTCGTTGTCGTCGTCGACTTCGGAAGAGCCGGTCCGAATGCAAGCGAAGATGAGATCGGAGACGTTTTGGGCGTGAGCCCCGACGCTCCGCGCGTATTCCACGTATCGTGCATGAAAACTGTTGTCGCTCGACCCTGCGAGGTGCTGTCCACAGCGGGTGAGCAGGTTGTGAGTCTTGCCCACGTACAGCGGTGGCATCAGGATGCTCCCGCGCAACACCATCCTTCGCAGTTGATCGAACCGAGCATCGTTCGAAACGATTTGCTCCCACTGGGCGCTGACGTTCTTAGGCACCGGTCCATCTTTGTGGAGCACTCTCACGTGGAGTCCAATGCTCCGCCATGTGAACGCGGCTTCCACCTCGGCTGCGGGCGTTCCTCTCGCGGCAGCGTCGAATGCGAATATCTGGCTGACCTCGGTCAGGAAGTCGCCGAGGTCCCGGGTGGTAACGCGCAGCGGGTAGAACCAAGCGTAGACGCCTGGGTGTGGTGGCACACGATCAAAGCGGCCCTTCCAGAAGATGCCGATCTCACTGGAGATGTTCCGCCAGACGTCGTTAAGCATTCGACGTCTCCCTCTTCATGTATCTCCCGAGCTCGCGAGGGTGAGAACGCGCCAGCGCATTGATGCATGTGTTGACGACAAAGGCGTCGTCCAGATAGCCGACCCCTGGAGTGTGGTCGGGTATGACGTCATGGGGATTGACGAAGTAGAAGAGCGCCGCTGCGAGGACGGTGACGCTGTCCGAGGTAAGCACGAGCTCGCCGCTGACGTGGTCCTGATACATTCGATACAGCGCGCGGGTCTTCCTTGCCAGGTCCGCCACCCAAGAAGTCGCGGAGTTCTGGAGCGCATTGAGCTTGCGTTCAGCGTGCTGACCGACGAAGAACAACTCCTCGTTGCCCACCGACTGCACGACGGAGTGGAACGCCCGTTCCACCAGCGCACGAACTTCCGAGGAGAGGACGGCCGAAGGCTGCACTCGCCAGTCACGCACTCTCCTCGCCACGCCGCGATCTCAGCGCAAGAAGAGCCATTGCGTCAAGGCGCTCCCCTAGTCTGGCAGTGCGAATCCTGCCGTCGCGCGCGTTGACGTTGCATGCGACCGGATGTGCCGCACCGCGCGGGCGGACGCAGAAAGGGTCTTCGCGAGGAGTCGAGTGCGCCAGGCCAGCTGGGCAGTTGCCCCGCCGGATTCACTGGACGCGCGACCACGGCGGTGAGCGAGTGCCCGTGGGGTGTAGCAAAGCCCGCCCCGACCCTTCGCTCGCTTAGCTCTTGTACGTAGTTGTCGGTTGCACGTTAGTCGCGGCAAGTCCGACAATGTCCTTAAGCGAACGTTCTCTTGGCAGATCTGGCGCCGCGCCGCCGACGGCAACAGCGAGGGCCGGGTAGGCTTCACCGAGTCGCGCCGAAGCACCGCGGGGCGACGCTTCGAACCGGCGACGGTGCAGGCGAACGCCGTGCACCGTGATTTCACCTTCTGCGAGGCGCCTAACCATCGGCAGAGACGAACCGCCGCCGGTCAGGACAACGAGGAGTTCGCTCTCCACCTTCTGCAGAATCTGTGCCGAGGTGCCGCTGGCGAGTGTTTCCGCGAACTTTGCGGCGAGCTGCTCTCCGAATGTAGTGATAGCGCGGTGCTGCAGGAACTCTTCCTCCGTGATGGTGCCCTCTCGGTCGTTGGGGAGCGTATACCGAAGGAATCCGTCTCGGAGCAGAGCCTCCTTCCACAGTCGCTCCTCGCGCTCGATGCCTTGGCTGATCCGAGTCCCATCAACCGACCTGGTTTCAATTTGCTCGCGCTCGAGAATGCTCATGCGAAGAGCTCGGTCGACAACATTCCCGGCTTGCCGCAGTGCCCCTGCCGTTCCTTCGACAAGCCAGAGTTTGACGAACTCATCGTTCTTGTCATCAGGATCCTGAACGATGACGAACAGTGCGTAGTCTGTCGTTCCGGCACCGCAGTCCACGACCATGAGCAGCTGCCGGCGGCGACTGTCAAATGCGGGTTCTACATCTTGCGGTCCCGCAGCGTAGGGTTCGAGCACCCCACGGTCGATCAGCAATCGGGGGAGCTCGTTCTTTCGAGCCTCGATCTGATCGACAGCGTGTCGGATGTCGGAGACTTTGACCCCGCGGTTCCATTGTCCTCGGAAGGTGTCGGCTAGCACCTGCGCCCTCGCTAGATGGTCCTTGAGAAGATCTTCGCCCCATTTGCGACGGTCCCCCTCCCAGCACGGCAGCGCAAAACGACGAAGGACGTAAGGCGCTATGCCAAGTCGTTCTAACTCGCGCTCGGCGAGGTCAGTCAGGTACCCGAGGTAGAAAGAGATTAGATCGCCTTGGTGTAAGAGCGTCGTGGTGGGGTTGACGCTCGAGTCGACAGGTGTCCCAGCGATTCCACCTAAGATCCCCTGGGTAAGCTCGTCCTTCAAGGAGTCGAGGCGTTGCCGCCCTTCATGACGCTGCTGGATGCTCCGGGCGAGAGCTTCGTGGCCGACAAAGACGTCGCCTGAGCTCTCGATCCACACGGTCGAGGCCACCGAAAACCCTTCGTCGCCGGATGCCTCCCCAAGCGCAAGTTCAAGGTCATAGATTCCGGGCTGCGAGCGACGACGCGCGAACGCTTTGGAACGCGCAGTGCCGAAGTCGAGGCAGAGGATTACATCGTCGTCGACCGGGGCCTTCTGCCGGTTGGGGTCGAACTTCAGCGTCCAACGCGGAGCCGGCGCTGACTGCAGTGAAGCGGACGTTGCTGGCGGCGCGTGCGCGGACGGTGAAGTCCCGTCGGCGCCCGATGGCGACAGCGGGAGCGGAGTGGCTTGATGCGGGGCTCGTCCGAGCTCCGCGAGCGCATCCTGCAGCGCCTCGAACTCTCGAGAAGTGATCACTCCGTCAAGGCGAAGCTTGCCAGACTCTGCATGGCGCTCGATTCGCTCGACCAGGTTTGCCAGTACGGCGCGAGCATCTGCCTTTTCCATGGTCCTCCGTGCGCTGAATGCGTTTGCGACTAAGGTTCTCGAAGTGCACCGGTGGAAAAGGGTTCGACGATTGCTCTGACGACGACGACGGCAACGCCATCATCGCGGATGCGCTCGACCCCCGGCTCAACGACGCGCACCATGCGGGCAACCTTGGCTTCGTCTCCCAGCATGTGCCGCGCGGGGGAGTACTCTTCCACGCCGTTTCTCTGACCGACTAGCCGGAGTTGTCGTCGGCGGCCGAGGCGTTCGACCTCGTCCACCAAGCGCGAGACTGAAGCTCGGTAGCTTTCCATGGGGCGGACCAATGTCGGCGATAGGATCTGCAGTTCCGCGAGGACGCGCTCGCGAATCGCCTGCTCGGCCTCTGAGACCAGCGAAGCATCCAGTAAGACGCGCGCGAGCGTCTCGTCATCATTGCGCTGTTGCACAAAGAGTGCAGCCCGTCCTTCGCTGGAAGGCGACGCGGCAGGGGTGTCTCTCAGCCACGCCTGCACCGCAGCTGCAACGGCAGGATGTCGATCGGCGATCGTGATGCACTCGCGCCGAGCCGACTCGACTGAGCCAGTCGTTGCAGCGAGACAGTCAAACAAGGCGTCATCAGCGGTGCCCTGTTTCGCCAAGATGGTCAGCGCTGTCACGAGATCGCTTCTCACCTGCGGCGCAGCGCGAATGGAAGGGACAAGGCGTGTCCAAGCGTACTCGGGAAACGATCGGCGCAGGCGTAGAATCGCCTCGTAGGTGGCGGCTTCGAGCGCGATCGAGAAATCGCGAGCAATCATCGCGTGGACCACGGCGAAGACCGCGTCCGCCAGTTCCCGAGCGATCTTGTCGTCGATGACAGACGCACCCGCGGCAGTCTTCCTGGGTCGAAGCAGTGCGCTCAGAGCTTTGCCAGCTTGATACGTCGGTAGCGCCTGGGAATCTGGGATTGCGCTGGCGAGACCGTCTAGGATTCTACGCAACCGTACAGTTCTGGAACGTTCGGCGTCCTCGGTTCCGGGCTCCCAGTCGGCGAAGGCATCAGCGAGTAGTTCGAGCGCAGCATCAAAGCGCTCCGCCCTGGCAAGGAGTGACTGGAGGGCAGCGACACGGGCATTCTCGCCGGATTCTTCTTCGACTGCCGAGCGCGCCAGATAGGGCTCCGCCCAGGATGAGTCCGAGAACGCCAGGGCGGTTAGCAGATACTCTCGATCGTCGGCTGTGAGCCCGCTCAGGAGGTGAGGGAGAGGGTCGACCGTCGCTCGCCTGATACGCGCCGCGACATCGTTGCTGACGAGTGGCGGAAACTGCTTCGCCTTTCTTGAGGCGATAATCTTGCCGATCTTCAGCAGGGCGGCGACGGCAGCGAGGCGGTCCTGCCCGTCACCGTGCAAAGCCGACGCCTCCAGTTGGTCAAGCCCAAGCACGAACTCCGGTCGCTTGGCAGCATTCTGGAGCGCCTTTGCCTTGACCAGTTCGTCCAGGGCAGCAAGTCGTGCCGCTGACGTCGGGGCTTCGGCGAATCGGCTCAGAAGGTCCTGCATGAGACGCTCGATAGTAGACTGAAGTGAGGCGGCGTGTGACGATGATCCGTGGCGGGCCCCTGCAAGATCGCCTTGCTTGGATGCGGCCTCGGGCGAGCGCTGAGGGAGGGGGCAGAAGCTGCTGCCGTAGAGGGCGGCGGAGCCGCGTAGGTGGCAAGAGGAGCTGCGATCTGCAGACCAGCACGGTGGGCGTCACGCGGAGGGCCTCTGTTCCCCGGGGTGCTCCGTGGCATGGACAGGTCGCCGGAATGTACCTCGGGCGCCAGGCGTGTACCGCTCGCCAGCGTACCTCAAGCGGGTCGAGGCTAGACTGCCCTGCGGAGCGTCCTGTTCCCGACTGCAAGGCCTTCAGGCGGAGCCCGCTCACGGAATTGGCACCGCTATGCCCGCAGAGCGCAACCGCCCACTGCTAGGCCCTGCACCGCTTGCGTGCAGCCGTCGGTCCGCCTCGGACATATCCTGTCGCACCCCGCACGTTGAACCCATTGCCCAGCGCACTTCACGTGTCCACCGCTGTCGGAGCCCCATCCGCCGGAGGTGAGATTGACGAAGATCAAGACCCACAGCGACGACCGGCTTCGCCGCTTGCTCGTCGCGCGCCTCGACGGCCGCGCCCAACCCTGGGCCTGCGCGGCGCCGATTGACCTCACCGTCAAGCGAGACAGCCGTGACCACCAGCGCCTCGTGATCGCCGCGTACGAGCTCCTGCGCTGCATCGGCACCCGGCAGCCGACCGGCGCGCATCGCGAGCCGGCCGCGAAGACGGGCCTGGCCGTGGTGCGTCAATGGGTGCGATTCGGGCTGGATCCGGAGTCCGGCTCCGAAGCACGCACTGCGCTGGTCGTCGCGCGCGGGCCGCTGCAGGCCGCGGTTGCGCGCTGGACGCGGATATGCGCTGGCCAGGAGCCGCGACCGGTCGCGATGCCTCTCCTGGCCCGGGCGCGCCGCACGCTGGCGCTTCGGCGCTGGGCGCTCGGCCACTTGCGCGCGACCCACGCGCTCGTCCATCTGGTCCGGGCGCCCATCTACCTGCGCGTCCGCCCCTTCGTGGAGGACGTGTCGCTATGCGCCGCAGCAGCGGAGGTCGCGGGCTTGCTCGAAGATGAAGCGGCGCTCCGGGATCTGGAGAACCTCGCGTGGATCCGGGCCGCGGAGCTCGCGCTTGGGCCGGCAGCGATCGAGGACGAGGTGCGCCGCACGGCTCTGCAGCTCCTGGCAGAGGCGGATCAGCTCCTGACGGAGCGCGCGGCCCGGGCCTTCGAAGCCTCGGCGGTGCTGTTCATCGAGTGGGCGCTCGGCGGCGACCAGCGTGTCGCTCAGCTCGCGAGGGCACATGCCTGAGGTCGAGGAGGCGGAGGGGTCACATCCGTGCAGGCGGACATTCCGTGTCCGAGGTCGGGTTGGGCTCGTCAATGGAGTGGTCACACTGCGGGAGGACCCATGGCTCAACCGAAGATGACGCACGTAATGTTCGCGGTGGCTCTCGCGGCGACGCTGATCACCGGCGCCGCTCGGGCGGAGATGGGCGCGAAGTCGTTCACGATGACGCCACTCGCCGAGGAGATGCTCTCGGAGCCGATCACGCTCAGCGACAAGTGCGACGGCGTCGTGGTGCGGGAGTGGCGCGAAGGAGACCCGGGGACCGAAGCCACGCCCGCGGCCATCCGCGTGATCGACAAGCTCTGCAACCGCGCGCTCGGCGCGTTCGAGGGGTTCATCGACCGCCACGGGCTCGCGCGGGTCCACTCCCAGCCCTTCAGCTGGAGCGTCTCCGTGATCCCGGACGAGGACTGCTACCGCTGCTTGAACGACATGACCTACCGCTTCTCGAGGCGGTCCGCGCAGGTCGAGGTCTGGGGCTACACGAGCCTGAACCACCGCTTCATCTTCATCCTCAATCAGGTGCAGGTGAACGGGAAGCCGGGCCTGCTCTGGCAGAAGGTCTGGGTGCACGAGCTCTTCCACGCGCTGAGCATGCACTACGGCATCTTCGAGTCGCACGCCGGGACGGACGCCAAGCGCGTGAAGATAGACGAACGCTACGCCAAGAAGTTCGAGGTCGAAGTGTTGGGGAAGTGAGCCAAGGAGGAAGCGAATGGAGACGACGACGATGATCATGTTGTTCGTGGGACTGAGCTGCGAGGGTGAGACCGCCCGCATGTGCCGGGTCTTCGCGGATCCGGCGGCGTCTAGGGGCGCTCCGGCGTTGAGCAGCACGCCAGTGCCGTCGCCCGCGAGCGGACACCGAACCACGAACGCGCTGCGCGACGGAGCCCAGCGCGCGAGCGCCGCCGAAGCGGTCGAAGAGACCAATCGGTCGGAAACGGCGGCGCGCCGGTGACGCTCGCGGTCGGCGAGATGCCGAGAGTCGCCGGCTTCGATATGCCTCGCGATCTCTACTGCGTGGCGCTCGCCCCGGCGCCGCTGTTCGGCATGCCCCACCCCGCGAGTCGAGCGCGCGAAGCCTGGCAGGCGCTCGCCACCGCAGGAGCGCGCGGCGTGCTTTGCCTGGCGGGCGAGAACCCCGAGTACGACCCGTCGCCGCTCGAGCTCATCGGAGCCGTCGAGCTGGAGGACCTCTTCCATGGAGGACCGCCTCGCGATCCAACGGCCGAACTCGAGCTCGTTCGGCGGCAGGTGGATCGCGTGCTCGATCGGCTCACGGCGGGCGCGGGGGTGGTCGTCCACTGCGCGGGTGGGACCGGTCGTACCGGGACGGTGCTTGGAGCGGTGCTCGTGTGCTTGGGGAATGAGCCTGGCTCGGTCATCGAGTACCTCGATCGCCTGAACAGGGCTCGCGGACGCGTCGGCTGGCCGGAGGCCCCTTGGCAAGCGGATGTCGTGAGGGCATCCAGAGCGTGGCGCGAGGGTGTGAGCCAACCGAGGTGACGATGAAACAGCCATCAGTCCTGCCGATCACCTTCGCAACCCGCCCCGCGGTCCCGGTCGCGTTGCTCGCCCTCCACGATGAGGCGCTGGGCGCGTTTCTCGCGCGCGAGTATAGGCGCGCGCTCCCGCTGCTCGGGCGGCTAGCGCTGGCGCTTCCGTTCGGACACGGCTTGCGGCCAACGGCCCGAGCGAGCCGTGCGCGTGCGTACCTGGAGCTTGGCGACCTCGATGCAGCCCGGCGGGAGCTCGCGCTCGCCCGCGCGGCGGAGCCCGAAAACCCGATGTTTCGTGTACTGGACATCATGCTGCGCCGGGCGGAGCGGGCGCGTGCGCGATGAGCGCCGCGAGTCATCACCAGATGACGCGTCCCTTCCGCCGCGGCTGGGTGCTGAAGGACGACAAGCTCCTCATGTTCGAGGACTCGCGCGTGACCGTGCTCCGCGCGTGGCCGGACCCGAGGGCGTGGCTTCGAGCCGACGGCCAGCCGTGGCGGGGGTGCCGCCCGGGAGAGCCCATCCTCTGGCGCATCGGCGCGGCGACCCACCCGCGCTTCGTTGAGCGCAGCATGCGGAGGGTGCGACTGCTCGAGGGCGTGGGCGAGGGCGCCGAAGCGCTCGGGCGCCTGCGCGCGGGGCTGACGCTACGGAGCCAAGCTGCGCGCGACTTCCTGGTGCGCTTTCCCGAGAGAGTGCTGTCCTTGGCTGGCGCCCTGCCCGAGCGCCACTGGCATCTGATCACGCTGCTCGCTCGCGTCCCCGGTGCGGACGAGCTCGCCGAAGGCAACCTTGCGCTCGCGCACGCCATGGCGTCGAGTTGGGTGTTTCGACCGCGGCCGGAGAGCCAGCCCTTTCGCTCGGCGCGGCGCGTAGTTCGGCGCCGACGCCCGCAGATCGCAGAATGGCTCGGTTTTCCGGCCCGCCCGACGGTCGTCCGCGTGCTTGCCAAAGTGCGGCCAAGCGCGGTGACCGTGCGGGGGCTGCTTTACCTGCGTCGGACGCTGTGCGCCGAGCCCATCCCGAAGGCGCTGCTGCACCTGCCGTCCCTGGACCGCTGCGTCCTGCGCATTGCGACCGACCCGCAGCTCGTCTCGCACGTGACGCACACGTTCCTCGACGACGTGGGCAGCGACCCGACGGAGGCGGGGCTCGAACGTCTGGCCTACATGCTCGACGACACCGTGCGCATGGCCGGGGAGCTCGGGCAGCGGTTCGGACCGATGCGTTCGGTGACGGAGCTTCGGCGCTTGCACGATGAGCTCGCCGAGACACTGAATCGGAGCGAAAGCGAGGAGCTCGCGAGCATGGTGATCCCGCCTCCGCCCGTGGCCGGCACGGACGCGATCGTGCCGCTGGTGTCCGCGGCCGAGATCCTGGCCGAGGGCCGTGAGATGCACCATTGCGTCGCGTCGTACATCCGGCGCGTCGCGGCAGGGCAGGTGTACGTGTATCGAGTGCTCGCCCCCGAACGCGCGACGCTCAGCCTGCGCAGCGACCGTGACAACTGGGAGCTCGAGCAGATCCACGGCCCGGCCAATGCGCCCGTGGAGCACGAGACATTGCTGCGAGTCCAAGCTTGGCTCGCGAGCATGCGACAGGTCACGTCGGACCCTTGGCGTATTAGAGGCATGTGGCAGCGAGTGCAGATGGAGCCGATGTGGGAGCGACCGTGAAGGAGCGCGCGTCGGACCAGGGCGTGTTGCCCGGACTCGGGGTTTCGGAGGGCACCGGGCGTTGGGTTGCGCCGTCGCGCGTGCGCACACACCTGGGACTTCGGCTGTTGCGCATGCTCGTGCGTGGGAAGCTCGCGCGGCGATTGTGGGACGAAGGCGACTGGCCGGAGCGCAACATCGCGGACGCGCTGGGCGTACGGCGCCCGCACTCCCGAGATCCGAAAACGCAGGAGGGTGACATTGACGCCCTCGAGGAGCAGCTCGGTGCCTGGCTTGCCCAGCTCGAGCAGGGCGAGCTCGAGCCGGACCCGCGCGAGCGCAACGTGACGTGGCTTGCGGAGAAGCTGGGCCTGAACCCCGTCGAGCGCGACGTGCTGCTGTTCACGGCCATGCTCGTTCAAGAGGAGGCGCTGCAGGCGGCCATTCAGGCGGCGCCGCGGCCTAATGCCCGGCTGGCGATGATGGCCTGTGGCATGGCGCGCCCGACGAAGGCGGTGCAAGACGCGCTCAGGCCCAGCGGGGTGCTCTATCGCATGCGGTTGCTCGGGCCCGCTGAGTCGCACTGGCGTGGCGCGATACCCTTTGCGCTGATGTCGGGGCTCGATGAGATCCTTGGGGGTGAGTACGCGAGCGCGGACGCTCTGCTCGGCTGCTTCTTCCGCAAGGGGCCCGAGCCCGAGCGCACGCTGGAGGACTTCCCACACCTGCGCGTGGACGCAGAGCTCGCGGTGCGGCTCCTGCGAGGGGCGAGGAAGAAGCGCGCGGCGGGGGTGAACGTCCTGATCCACGGGCCGCCGGGCACGGGCAAGACGGCGCTCGCGCGTGCCCTCGCGCGGGCCGCCAGCGCGACGCTGCACGAAGTGGTGGTGGAGGACCGCGATGGCGACGCCGTACACGGCCACAACCGCCTCGGCGCGTACACCGTGTGCCAGCGCCTGCTCAGCGGCGCCCGCAACGCGGCCGTGCTGTTCGACGAGGCCGAGGACGCCTTTCCGCGCTTCGAGGTGGGCCAAGGGTTGCGGAGGGAGGTCGGGGGGAGCAAGGGCTGGGTCAACGCGCTGCTCGAGGGAAACCACACGCCGACGCTCTGGATCAGCAACTCGGTGGACCACATCGATCCGGCCTACCTGCGGCGCTTCGACCTCGCCATCGAGGTGCGCGAGCCGCCCGCGCCGGTGCGACGCAAGATCCTCGAGGCCGCCGTCGGTCCCCTTGGCGTAGGCCGAGCGTGGCTGGAGCGCCACGCCGCCGACTCGCGCATTCGCCCCGGGCACGTGGCCCGCGCCGCGCGCGTCGCGAGGCTGGTCGCGGTCAAGGGCGCCGACGACGCCGAGCGCACGGTCGCGCGCGTGATCGACTCTTCGCTCCGCGTCGAGGGCGCCCCCTCGCCACGGCGGCCGGCCCGCCTCGAGGCGTGCGCGTACGATCCGAGCTTCGTGAACGCGAGCGCCAACCTCAGCCGTATCATCGACGGTCTAGCCCGCACCCGGCAAGGAACGCTCTGCCTGTACGGCCCGCCAGGCACGGGCAAGTCGGCCTTCGTGGCGCACTTGGCCGATCGACTCGGCGTGCCGCTGCACGTGACGCGCGGCTCGGACCTCTTGAGCATGTGGCTCGGCGGTACCGAGGCCAACATCGCCGCCGCCTTCCGCCGCGCCGCCGCCGAGGGCGCGCTCCTCTTCGTGGACGAGGCCGACAGCTTCCTGCAAGACCGCAGCCGCGCCGTGCGGAGCTGGGAGATCACCGCGGTCAACGAGCTCCTGATGCAGATGGAGTCGTTCGAGGGTCTGTTCGCCTGCGCGACCAACCTGTTCGAGGCGCTGGACGCAGCGGCCCTGCGGAGGTTTGCGTTCAAGCTGCGCTTCGATCCCATGCGGCCGGAGCAGCGCTGGCGTCTGCTGGTGGCGACGCTCGGGGCGAGGGGAGTCGTCGTGGGCGATGAGAGGGCGCGGGCCGCCCTCGATCAGCTCTCGAAGATCACGCCGGGGGACTTCGCGGCGGTGGCGAGGCGGGTAGACGTGCTCGGCGGTGACCTGACGGCGGAGGCGTTTGTTGCCGAACTCGTCGAGGAGGAACGGGTGAAGCCGGGGGGCGGTGGGGGGAGGGTTGGGTTTCGTTGATGGGGACATCGAGGCTCTGGGACAGCATCGGGCGGTACATCGACAAATTCCACAACGTCGAGCCGCGCCGCTCTCGCCTCGGTTGCGTCAACCCGGTCGAGTTCGACGGGTCGAGAGGGGCTCAGAAGAGCGCGACGGCAACGCCGCGGCTTGCGAAGACTCCCACTCTGTTCAGCCGACCGGGAGGCCCCGCCGTCGCTCTCTTTCCGTGCTCCAGCTTTCGAACGAAAGGACGGGGTGAGCGTTGAACTTGCAGGCTCGAGTGTTAGGCTCGCCCCTTGCTGGGCGGTTTCGGGCTGCTGGTCCGGAGGGCGAGCGACACTCGGACCGGTAGCGCACTCTGCCGGTTGGGTCGCCTCGAGAGGTAGGATGCCTCATGGGTGAAAGCAATGCACTCCGGCTTCCCGGCGAGAAACGCGAGCTACGCGTCCTTGTCGATACATCGAGCTGGATGCACGAGCACGCAGACACGATGCTCGAGCGTTTCTTCATCCCAGTGGTTCTCGAAACAGGCCAGAAGCTGGTCGTACCCGTTCAGGTTGTCGAGGAAGTCCAGCGGCACCTGGAGGCCGCGGACCCCGTCCTGAGAGGCAAAGCCGAGCGCGCCGATGATCTTCTCCGACGTTACCGTGCGATGGGGCTCGCCGATTTCTTCGGTGGGAGTGAGAAGACCTTCACGGACAACGTCATCCAGATGGTCATCACGCGCTTCTGCGAGAAGTACCACTTCTGTCTCGTCACGCAGGATCGCGCCCTTGCTGCGGACACGCTTCGCCTCGGCCACCGTGCCTCTGTCTCGCGTTCGAAGTCGATTATCGCCGTACGCGTGGGTCAACGTGGAGGGCTGGACCGCTGGGAGTTGGATCCGTCCCACCCGAAGGGCGCCATTTGGCACGAAGTTGAGGCGGCGCAATACGTACCGCGCACGAGGCAAGATGGCGCGCCTGAACCGAAGCGCTTCCGACTGTGTTCGGGGGCTCCGCGGACCGACACGCGCGTGCTTGGCATCAGCTCCCCGATAGGCGAAGGATCGATCCTGCTGGATTCGACCGGTAACCCGTTTCGCCTTGGAGAGAAACTCGGAGCCGGAGGGGAGGGAGCCGTCTACGCCACCGACAGGGGCCTTGTCTGCAAGGTCTACGAGGGATCTCGGCTTACCGCGGGTACCCGCGAGAAGATCTCGCTCATGGTGCAGCACCCAGTCCGACACGCGGGCATATGCTGGCCACGTAGCATCACCACGAACGACCGCGGCGAGTTCGTCGGGTACTTCATGGAGCGAGCGCAAGGACGCGAACTGCAGCGCACGATCTTCATCAAGCCGCTGCTCGAGCGAGCATTCCCCAATTGGGGGCGCGTCGAGTTGGTCGCGCTCGCGACTTCGATTCTTGAGTCGATTCAGGTCCTGCACCTGCGAAACGTGCTCCTCGGCGACATCAACCCACTAAACATCCTGGTCGCAGACGAGAAGTCAGTCTACTTCGTCGACACAGATAGCTACCAAGTCGAGGACTTCGCGTGTCCGGTCGGGACCGCGACGTTTCTGCCACCTGACCTACTTGGTAGGAACCTTGCGTCTATTCTGCGCGACTTCACTCACGAGCGGTTCGCGGTAGCGACGCTGGTGTTCATGATCTTGATGCCTGGCAAGCCGCCGTACTCTCACGCGGGCGGCGGCGATCCCGCAGAGAACGTCCGGCGGCGACACTTCCCATACGGACTGGCGGAGAAACGAGGCAAGGGCGTCCCTGCCGGTCCGTGGCGATTCATGTGGAGCCACCTCCCTTTCTACATGAAGGAGGTCTTCCACGATGTCTTCGTTGATGGCGCCCGCCCGACAACCGACGACTGGCTGGACATCATGCATCGGTACTTCAACGATCTGACTCGCTGTCACGTGTCGAATGAGATCTTCCCGACCACGTTCAAGCGCCTGAAGAAGTCTGATGTCATCAGAAAGGGTGGAACATGGCAGGCGTGCTCGAAATGCGGCGGAGAGTTCGGCCAGTTCGACAAGACCGACGGGCCACCGCTCTGCCCCGAGTGCCAGAACGAGGAGACGAGGGCCAACTGCTTCCTGTGCGAGCGCGAATTCGTTCTCAGGATGAGTCAGGTGCGGCGGGCCGGCGGACGAGAACCTATCTGTCACGAATGTCGCGTCCACTCACAGACTCGGCAGTGCCGGATGTGCGGACAGGCGTTCGAGATGACCGCGACGGACCGCGCTTTCTTCAAACGGAAGGGGCTCTCCCTTCCCAAGAAATGCACCTCGTGCCGCAGACAGAACCGCACGGGCACGGTGCTGCGCGCGCCTGAAGCGTCGGGCACCGTGTCGCCAGGGCCCACAACGCCGAGCACGGCGGTACCGGCGCCCGCAGCGCCGAGGGGCGAGAGCGTGCTCGACATGCTTGCGCGGTGGCTCAAGTTCTAGGACCGTGACGGTCGGAGGAGACAACAATGAATGAGGATCTAGTAGTTCGACGCGATGAACTCGTGAACAACCCGACGGCTCGAGTGCCCGTTTGCCTCTGCCTCGACACGAGCGGTTCGATGGCTGGGGCCCCGATCGCCGAGCTCAACGAAGGCGTCGGCTTGTTTTTTCACGCGATTCAGGACGATGAGGTCGCGAAGTACGCTGCGGAAATTGCCGTTGTCACGTTCGGCGGTAGCGCGGAGAAGCTCCTCGACTTCGGGTCCATTGCCCGCCAACAGGTTCCGGTCCTCCGGGCGGACGGAGCAACACCGCTCGGAGGCGGCGTGAATCTGGCGCTGGACCTGCTCGAAGCGCGGAAGAAGGAGTACTCGCAGGCTGGCATCGACTACTACCAGCCGTGGCTCGTGCTCATGACCGACGGCCAGCCCACCGACGGCGCTGAGGTAGTTCAAGCCGCCGTGGAGCGAACGGTCTGCCTCGCCGACGCCAAGAAGCTCACACTCTTCCCGATCGGCATCGGACCGGGTGCCGACATGGCAGTTCTCGCGCGCTTCTCACCAAAGCGCACGCCGCTGCGCCTTCAGGGCCTGAACTTCAAGGCGTTCTTCGAGTGGCTGAGCAAGAGCGTATCCCGCGTATCTCAGAGCATTCCGGGCGAGAGCGTTCCGCTCGACGAGAAGGGCATCAAGGGATGGGCCGACCTCTGAGCCGATGGATGTTCTCGAGCGCAGCCGTAGTGGGACGGTCGCATGAGAGCGCTGGCGTGGCATGCCAGGACGCCGTCGCTGGCCGGCGCGCAGGCGGCGTCGTCGCCATCGCGCTCGCTGACGGTGCGGGCTCTGCTCGACACTCAGGCCGCGGCGCGCAGACCGCGGTCTCGACGGCTCTCGATCTCGTCACGGGTTCGTTCGACTCCCTCTACGACGATTCGGTCGACGCCGGGCGTGAGAAGATCGTCGGTGCTGTTGTCGCGTCAGTCACCGAGGACGCTCGAGCGCTCGGCGCGTCGGTCTCCGATTTCGCAAGCACCCTGCTGTTCGTGGCCGTCAAAGGTGAGCGCTACCTCGCGGCTCACCTTGGAGACGGTGTCATTGTGGCCGAGCGCAGCGGCGAAAGGACAGTGCTGTCTCACCCGCAACGTGGTGAGCACGTCAACGAGACCGTCTTCGTGACGTCCCGTGGTGCTGCCGCGCAATTGCTTCTAGATCGCGGAACACTTGGCGCGGTGTCCGCATTCGCGGTGATGTCTGACGGCTCCGCTGAATCACTCTACATGCGGAGGGACCGGACGACCGCGGCAGCGATCACGTCGATGTGGTCCTGGCTCGATGGCCACCCTCCTTCGAAAGTTAGCGCGGCCCTCGCGAGCAATTTGCGTGATCACCTGCGCCTCTTCACCGGCGACGACTGCTCGCTCGCACTGCTCAGGCGTGTCACGGTGATGGCGGACAAGCTCCCGGAGATGGACGTTGCGTTCGCCGGAGCATTCCTAGACTGCAGGTCACCACGCGGACTGCACAACCGTCTCGCGGTTCTCGCTGCGCTCGGCGGTGCCGATAGGCCAGTCTCGACGGCTGAACTCTCCGCTCGGAGCTCACTGTCTGTCAGCGCATTTCGAAGGCACGCCCGGTACCTGCGGGAACTCGAGCCCCCGGCCAGATCGGCGTGACCCGCGCGACGTGGGGTGGTCCTGCGCTGGCGCGCAAGGCGTCAGGGGCTCTTCGTCAGTGCCACCGCGGGCAGCTTGTCCTCAAGGTCATCCAGCCGCCTCATGAGGGCGGCATCGAGTTCGTGCAGCTTGCCCTCAAGGCCATCCAGCCGCTTCATGAGGGCGGCATCGAGTTCGCGCAGATATTTGTCACTGGCGCCCAGCTGCGTATCAATGTCGTTCAGCTTGCTCTCAAGGTCCCACTTGAGGCTCCGCAGGTCATCCCGCACCTTATCGGCATCGCAATAGTCCATGCCTACACCCTACCAGTCGACGCGCGTGTCCCGCCAGCCCAGGTGCTGCACACGGCACGGACTTGAAGTCGTTCGGTGATTTCGTTGGCAAGTGGGATGAGGGCTGATCCCGTCCGCGCGCGAAGCTCCACGGGGTCGCCCCGGCCGCGTACCTCCGCGAAGCGATCAGGGCTGCTGACCGCGGCGAAGTGCTCCTGCCCTGGCAGATGCCCCGCTGAGCTCGGCGATCAGGTCAAGACGGGGCGCCGAGGGCACTTACCGAATGCCGGACACCAGCGGCTGTGGCGTCGAGGCTCAGCGACGACGCGAGCCGCGCGGCGCCGAAGCTTCGGCATGTGGGGCGCGTACGTCTACACGTCGACGTCCACGATCAACGGCACGTGGTCGCTCACGTCGCTCCAGTCCTCATGCGCGCCCACTCGGACATGCAGCGAGCGGTCCGCCCAGTCGCGCGGGAGAAAGCAGTAGTCCAAGTGAAACTTGCTGTTCGGCTTCCCTCCATGGAAGTGCGTTGCGCGGCGCTCGCTTCCGGGCACCTCAGCGAAAAAGTGGTGGTACGCGCTGACCAAATCCAGAGACTCCGTGCGCGCAATCAAGTCCGCCCATTGGCGATGATCGCGACTTGCGTCGACGTTGAAATCGCCAAGAAGCACCGTTGGCAACTGCTTGATCCATCCCCGGTAATGATCGATTCCAGCATGGGCCTGCAGGTAGGCTTCGCGTGGCTTCGCTTCTTCTTTGAACGTCCACACTGCTGCCACCTGGAACCGGAGGTCTCCGCGTCGTGCAGTGAATGGCCAAAAGCCCGCTATCGCTTCTGATGCGTGGAACGCAGGCTCGAGCTCAATGCCAGTGTATGAAAGCACGCCAAGGCCGCGGCTCCATCCAGGCCCGCTACATCTCTGGCGGAACGTTGGCTGATGGTCTCCGTCGAGGAAGAGCTCGCCCTCGAGCTCTTCCATTTCGGGGACGATCAGCACGTCTGGCTTGAAGCGGGCGACCCTCGCAGCCTTGCGGCGAAACGCTCCAATTCGACAGTTCCACGTGCTCAATCGCATCGCTGTTCCCTCCACCGATCATTACTCAGAGCATCCCGAGGTCGCAAGCGCAGCGCGCGGTGCGCCGCGAACTGACGCCGGCGATCCGAGTGCGCGATACCGCGCCCGTCACTGCGGCCGCCACTACGTGCTGCCAGCCTGAGTCACGACCTTGTTTGCCGCCCACGCGATGACATCCAAGAAAAGTCCGCGCCCAGCGGCGTCGGCCAGAACCGTCAGAGAGAACTGTGGCCAGCCCGTCAGTTCGTCGTCGCCGATCCCGGGGACGGCGTTCAACTTCGACGCGAGCTCGCGGCGCGCGGCTTCGCTCGAGAGCGACGGGTGCTTGTCGAGGTATCCGAACTGGACCTGGAGAGTGCCGTCTGTCCACACGCTGAACGGTCGAAAGCCTCGCGCGCCGTCATCGAAGCTCGGTACGAAGGAGCCCCTCGCCGTCCCCGTCCCGAAGACTACTTCTGCGTTCTTCTTGCACCAGTCGAGCAGCGTGAGCGCTACGTGCGCGGCGTCTGGCGAGGCTTGTTGGGCTAGGGCCTCGCGGAACGAGCCCTCGTCCCACTTTTTCCGTTTCCCTGGAAGCCCCTTCCGCTTGTCGTCGATGCTCTTTTGCGTGATGCCAAAGACCTGGGGCACGAGCGTTCGAAGCCCTTCGCCAGCGAACAATCGGATTTGCACGGCGAGCACCTCTGAGGGGTGCATCTGCTCGTTGAGAAATTCCACCACCCTCCGCAGCTCCTGCGGGATCTCGTCCGCGACGAACACCATGCGTATCCGGCCCGCGTGGAGGTTGGTCTCGACTTGGTTCCAGAACTGCTGGTGCTCGACGTCGGGCCCGAGGAACTCGCGCAGTACGTGATCGATGTTGGAACCGCTCGCCTCGCAGCGAGAAGCCAAGGAGCTCCGGACCTGGTCTGCTGGCCAGTACGCTACGCCGTTGGCGGCGTAGTCCAGCATCTGGCCCACGACCTCGCGGCGAATTCTGGTGTCGGAGCTCCGCTTCACCTCGACAAGTGTGGGGATGCCATCTTGGTCGAGGAACAAGTGGTCCAAGGCCCACCGGTCAGCGGCACCCGTCGCGTCCGGCACCCCCGTTTCCCGCGATACGAGCAACCACCTGCGGGGCGACGTCGGGTCGATCTGATCTCCCGCGAGGAGGCTCGGGTATTCCGCCAACAGCCGCTGGAGCAAATCTTCAGAGTCGTACTTCTGACTCGCCATCTCCACGAGTTTCCCGTCGTCGCGGATCACGTAGATTCCTACGGCCACTCCAAATCCTCCTGCGGTCTGGGCGCTTCGATTGCTGACAATAGCCCGGGGCCAGCATCTCACGAACTGCCAGACCGAGAAGCCAAAGCTTGGAGGCTGACCGCCCCCGGGCCGGATGGAGCGTCCCAAAACCAGCGCCGGAGCCCACAGGTGAAGAATGAGCAGCCAGTCGCCAGTCAAGCAAGCGAAGCGTGCGGGGCGGCCCCGCTTGGTTATCGACTTTTTCTACTTGGACGCGCTCGGCACGCGCCGACGCTACCGCCGTGACGCGCACACGTGCACTCCGACGGCCGCGCGAGCCGAAGCTCAACGGCTCATCGATCTCGCGGCGCGCACAGGCTCACCCTTCGAGTCGACGCAGGTCATGAAGACGTTCGAGGCGTTCGTGCACGAGGTGTACCGCCCTCTCTTCATGCGCCGACTCCGCCCCGGAACCCGGGAACGATACGAGGGCATCTTTCGCCAGGGCGTCATGGCTCACTTCGGCTCGATGCGCCTCGACGCCATCGGGCACGTCGAAGTGCTGAAGTACACGGCGAAGCTCGAGCAGCGGCGGCGGACTCACACGCCGAACGGCAAGAGCCGCGGCATCGATCCCCGCGGCCACGGGGATCTGGTCCGAGCAGTCCTTCGAGCGGCAGTCGCCGCGAGGGAGCTGGCAACGATGCCCGTGCTTCCGCGTTTTCCCGAGTCCGCCAAGCTCCCGAGCGCACCGCCCGAGCAGCACGTCGCTGCGCTCCTCGGCGCGGCGCCTCGGGGCCTCCGACTCTCCGTGGCTCTCTGCGCGCTGGCGGGACTTCGGCAGGGCGAGGTGCGAGCTCTGCAGGTCGGCGACATCGATTTCGACCAACTTCTCATCTGGGTACGGCGCGCGTACAGCGCCGACGAGCTTGTCGCCCCGAAGGGAAATCGCGAGCGCGTAGTCCCGATGATCCCGGAGCTCGAGCAGGTCCTTCGCGAGGCGGTCGTGGGTAAGTCTTCCAGAGCGCTGCTCGTCAGCGACGAACGGTGCAAGCCGTTGCCGCGCCAGCGCCTGCTGGCTCAGTTGAAGGCCTTCGAGAACCGGAGCGGGCTAGCCGAATGGGGCTGGCATGCCCTCCGTCACTACTTCTGCAGCCAGCTCGCGCGAAAGGGGGCGAGCCTCGAGGCCATTCGAGTCCTTGCGGGTCACGGCAGCGTCCGCACCACGGAGCGCTACCTGCACGTCACTCGCCAAGACCTTCGCGACGCCATTGCGCGGCTGAGCGCTGCCCCCGCTCCACTCGCATACGTACGGTGAAGGCCTCGGGGGTAGAGACAGCGTCCGAATCACGTGCCAGCACCGTGTGTTACAGCGGTCGTGCACCGCCGCCGCCACGGCCGCCGGGGCGCCGCCGCGACCGCCGCACGCATGCCGCGTGCACGCTGCCTGCAGGTCCCGCGGACGGCGAACACCAGGTTCAGTGAAAATCAGCCCAGAAGAGCCCAAATTTACGCCTCCACGACGTCCTTCAGAGGCCTCTGCGACGCTCCCCGGGGGCTTCGCAGAGGCTCGCGTTCTCGCTGCGCCGCAGCCTGGTATACGCGCGCACGGTGCTCGACAGGAACGCTGCGTATTCCCGTTGAAATCGCGCTGTTGGCGCGGTCTACGTCGCGCGCACTACGCGGCAAGGGCGCACCCCTCAGGCGATTTCTACGCCCGCATCGTGCGCGCATTGCACCGAATCGCGCGGCGCGCTCCGGGCACGCGCGACCCTACTGCAAGCACCTGCTCCGCCCTTGCAGGGGCGCTTCGCCGGGGCAGGGACTATCGCATCCGAAGCGGGCCACAAGGCCCAGGAGGATGAGATGGAAGACGACTACATCACGTACGAGCAAGCCGCCCAGGTGCTGGGCCTCAAGGTCAACACCCTCTACAGCATGGTCGCCACCAAGCGCGTGCCGCACGTCAGGTTGGGCCCGCGCCTGGTCCGGTTCTCACGCAAGGCCCTCGCCGAGTGGCTCTGCACCCACGCCGTTCAGCCGACCGAGCCCGCGACCGGGAAGGCCACGACCTGACCCGGGGTGGCGGGCGCCTCACGCCCGAGGCGGTCGTAGTCGGCCTGGAAGGCCTCCGGGGCCAGGTGGGCATAGCGCTGGGTCATCACCACCGACTGGTGGCCCAGGATCCTCTGGAGCTTGAACAAGTCGCCGCCCTTCATGACCCAGTGGCTGGCGAAGGTGTGGCGGAGGTCGTGGAAGCGGACGTAGGGCCGCTCCTTGCCGCCCCGGATGACCTTGGGGAAGCCCGCGGCGTCGAGCACGCGGTGCAGGACCTCCTGGAAGATCCGGGCGGACTCGCGGTACATGCCGGCGTCGCGGTTGGTGAAGACCAGACGGCCGGGGTGGCGCAGGCGCCACTCCTTGAGCACGCCGAGCAGCGGGGTCAGGATGGGCACGTACCGGACCTTGTCGGACTTGGTGGGCCCGTCGAAGCTGCGCTGGACCGTGATCAGTCGCCGCTCGAGGTCGATGTCCGGCCACTCGAGCGCCGCCAGCTCGCCGGCGCGCATGCCGGTGTAGATGGCCACGGCGTAGAGCACGAAGGCGTACTCGCCCTCGGCCCGCGCGGCCCGGAGGAATCGCTCGATCTCCTCGTCGGTGCGCAGGTACTGGTAGTCCGTGCTGAAGAGCGAGACCTTGGGCTTTCGGAGCTTCGGCACCCGGGTCAGCCACGGCACCCTGAAGCTCGCGGCGACGTTGAGCATGGTCTTGAGCAGGGTCAGGTGGTTCGAGACGGTCTTCGGGCTGAGCTCGTCCTTCTCGTTGATGTAGTCGTCGCCGTCCTCGACCCCGACGTCCATCACCCGCATCTTCCCGAAGAACGGACGGAGGTGGGCCCGGATGATGCTCACGTCGTCCTTGGAGCTGCGCTTGTGCAGCGCGCGCTTGTCGAGCCAGTAGTCGAAGAGCTCGTCGCAGGTCTTGTCGGGGTCGATCTGGGCCAGGCGCCCGCGGCGGATGTCGGCGGTCTCGGCCTGGTTCTTGGCGAGCTCGGCCTGGGCCGTACGGAACTCGTCGAAGACGGCGCTCTGCCGCTGGCCGCGCGCGTCTGTCCAGCGGATGCGCCACTTGTCGCCATGTCGAACGGGCTTGGACACCGGAGTACCGGATCCCTTCCCCCGGCTCGGCCCGCCCCGCCCCTGCAAGCCCGAGCGCTGCCTTGCAGCGCCTGCGGCCGGTCGGCTCTGACTGGCCCACGCTTGGCCCAAGAAACGAAGAAGCGGAGTCGCCCGTGGGGGCTAACTCCGCATTCTCACTCGGTTGCGCGGGCAGGATTTGAACCTGCGACCTTCGGGTTATGAGCCCGACGAGCTACCAGGCTGCTCCACCGCGCGGGCGCACTCTACCCACGTTCCTTCGAGTGTCAAGCTGGGTTTCGGGGTGGGCGCGCGGGGCTCGCCGGCACTAATTTCGTGCGGGTTCCGCGCGCAGGGCGAGCGGGCGGTTCGGCGCGTAGCGCGCTCCGTGCGCGGCGGGGTTTCGCGCTCCGTCGCGACGTGCTCCGACGTCCCCGCGCCGGCTCAGGCGCGCATCCCCGGCGCTTCGTAGCCGACCTCGTCCACGTATTCGGCGTAGCCCCCGCCGAACGTGCGCACTCCCGTCGGCGAGACCTCGAGCACGCGGTTCGAGAGCAGGCGCAGGAAGTGGCGGTCGTGGGACACGAACAGCATCGTGCCGTCGTAGCCGGCCAGCGCCTCGATCAACATCTCCTTGGTGGCGATGTCCAGGTGGTTGGTCGGCTCGTCGAGCACCAGGAAGTTCGGCGGGTCGTACAGCATCAGCGCGAGCACCAGGCGCGCCTTCTCGCCGCCGGAGAGGATCTTGACGGGCTTCTCCACGTCGTCGCCGGGAAAGCCGAAGACGCCGGCCAGCGTCTTGAGCGAGCCGACCGAGGCGCGGGGGAACTTTCCGATCAGCATGTCCCAGACGCTGGAGCCGGGGTCGAGCAGCTCCATCGAGTGCTGGGCGAAGTAGCCGAGCTTCACGCTGGCGCCGACGGTGACGCGGCCGGCGTCGGGCTCTGCAGCGTGAGCCACGAGCTTGAGCAGCGTGCTCTTGCCGGCGCCGTTCACACCCATCACGCACCAGCGCTCCTTGCGGCGGATCAGGAGGTCCAGCCCGTCGTAGATGACGCGGGACCCGTAGGCCTTCTTCACGCCGTCCAGCTTGACCACGTCGTCGCCGGAGCGGGGCGACTCGGGGAAGTCGAAGCGGAGCTTCTTGCGTCGTTTGGGCGGCTCCACCCGCTCGATCTTTTCCAGCTTCTTCACCCGCGACTGCACCTGCGCGGCGTGGCTGGCGCGGGCCTTGAAACGGGCGATGAAGGCTTCTTCCTTGGCCAGCATGGCCTTCTGGCGCTCGAATTCGCTCTGCTGCTGGGCGTCCAGCACGGCGCGCTGCGCCAGGTAGCTCTCGTAGTCGCCGGTGAAGCTGGTGAGCTCGCCGCCGTCGATCTCGATGACGCGGTTGACCAGCCGGTTCATGAACTCGTGGTCGTGCGAGGTCATGATCAGCGCGCCGTCGAAGGCCTTCAGGAACTGCTCGAGCCACAGGATGGACTCGAGGTCCAAGTGGTTGGTCGGCTCGTCGAGGAGCAGCGCGTCCGGCTTCATGAGCAGGATGCGCGCGAGGGCGACACGCATCTTCCAGCCGCCGGACAGCGCACCGACGTCGCCGTCCATGACCTCCCCGGAGAAACCCAGGCCAGCGAGGATCTCTCGGGCCTTGGCCTCGAGCGCGTAGCCGCCGAGCTCTTCGAAACGCGCCTGCGCCTCCCCGAACTCCTCGATCAGCCGGTCCATCTGCTCGGCGAGCGCCGGGTCGGCGAGGTCGTGCTCGAGCTGGGCGAGGCGGGCCGCGATGGCCGACACGGGACCGGCGCCGTCCAGGGTCGCGGCGACCACGCTCTGCCCCGACATGTCCCCGACGTCCTGGCTGAAGTAGCCGACGGTGATCCCCTTGTCGACCATCACCTGGCCGGCGTCCGGGTCCTCCTCCTTGACGATCATGCGGAAGATCGTGGACTTGCCCGCGCCGTTCGGACCGACCAGGCCCACCCGGTCGCCGCGGAACACCGCGAACGAGGCGTCGGCGAACAGGATCTGCTTGCCGTGCTGCTTGGCGACCGAGTCGAGGCGGAGCATGGGGCGCCGCCTTTGACACGGCCTGGGAATGGTGTCGAGGAATGCGGGAAATCCAGCGCTTGACGCGAGTTTGGCTGGCGGCTAAGGATACCTGTGGTAACCCTGACGCATACGTAAGGGTTCTGTCCCGCACGAGAGAGTTTATGGCCAGGAAAGTCCGTCTCCAGGTAGCTCCCATGCCGGCGAACGAGCGTTCGCCCCTGGCGGAGCCGCCGGTGGAGGAGCTGGGCGTGAGCCCGGACACCGTCCTCCTGGTGGGTGACCTCGCGAAGTCCACCGGCAAAACCGTGCGCGCCATTCACCTGTACGAAGATCTCGGGCTGCTCCGGCCGCACGAACGCAGCAAGGGGCGCTACCGCCTGTTCGGGCCGGAGGCGCTGGTTCGCGTGCGCTGGATCACCAAGCTGCAGTCGCTCGGCTTCTCGCTCTCGGAGATCCAGGAGCTGGTCAAGGCCCAGGGCGACTCCGAGAGCGCCAAGCTCGCGGCCAGCCGCTTGTCCGAGGTCTACCTGGCCAAGCTCGCGGAGACGCGGGCCAAGCTCGACGAGCTGACCCAGCTCGAGCGCGAATTGGTCGAGAGCCTGAGCTACCTGAACGCTTGCGGATCGGCTTGTGAGCCGCGTGTACCGGTGCACGCCTGCCCCACATGCGAACGGCACAGCGAAGAGAACGCGCCCGACCTGGTCGCAGGCGCCCAGACGCACTGAACATGGCCCTGAAATTCCCCATCTACATGGACAACCACGCCACGACCCGCGTCGATCCGCGCGTCGTCGAGGCCATGTTGCCCTTCTTCGACCAGACCTTCGGCAACGCAGCCAGCCGCACCCACGCCTTCGGCTGGGAAGCGGAGGCCGCCGTGGACGACGCCCGCGACACCATCGCCGGGCTGATCAACGCGGAGAGCGGCAAGGAGATCGTGTTCACCTCCGGCGCCACCGAGAGCGACAACCTCGCGATCAAGGGCGTGGCCGAGTACTACAAGCAGAAGGGCAACCACATCGTCACCACGGTGATCGAGCACAAGGCGGTGCTCGATTCGTGCAAGCGCCTGGAGAAGCAGGGCTACGAGGTGACCTACGTGCACGTCGGCAAGGACGGGCTGGTCGATCCCGACGACATCCGCCGCGCCCTGACCGACAAGACCATCCTGGTGAGCGTGATGCTCGCCAACAACGAGGTCGGCACCATCCAGCCGATCGGGGAGATCGGCAAGATCACCCGCGAGAAGGGCGTCCTCTTCCACACCGACGCGGTGCAGGGCATCGGCAAGACCGAGTTCGACGTGCGGGCCATGAACGTGGACCTGGCCTCGCTCACCGCCCACAAGCTCTACGGCCCCAAGGGCGTGGGCGCGCTCTACGTCCGGCGCAGCAAGCCCCGCGTGCGTCTCGTGGCGCAGATGGACGGCGGCGGGCACGAGCGTGGCAACCGCTCCGGGACGCTGAACGTCCCGGGCATCGTCGGCTTCGCCAAGGCGTGCGAGATCCTGAAGCGCGAGGGCAAGGCCGAGAACGAGCGCATCCGCGGCTTGCGCGAGCGTCTGCACAAGGGCATTGCCGCGGCGCTGGACGAGGTCGTGCTGAACGGCCACCCGGAGAAGCGCCTGCCCGGCAACCTGAACCTCTCCTTCTCGTTCGTGGAGGGAGAGGGCCTGATGATGGCCATCAAGGACGTCGCCGTTTCCAGCGGCTCGGCTTGTACCAGCGCGAGCCTGGAGCCCAGCTACGTGCTGCGCTCCATGGGCCTGGACGAGGAGCTGGCCCACTCCAGCATCCGCTTCGGTCTCGGGCGCTTCAACACCGCGGAGGAGGTCGACTACGTGATCGACCTGGTCGTCGGCAAGGTGAAGAAGCTCCGAGACATGTCGCCGCTCTACGAGATGTTCAAGGACGGCATCGATTTGAAGAGCATCCAGTGGGTTCCCCACTGAACCAGATTCGAGGGTCCCATGGCCTACAGTGAAAAAGTCATCGAACACTACGAGAACCCGAAGAACGTCGGAGTCCTCGACAAGGACGATCCGAACGTCGGCACCGGTCTAGTCGGCGCGCCGGCGTGCGGTGACGTGATGCGGCTGCAGATCAAGGTCAGCGACGAGGGCGTGATCGAAGACGCCAAGTTCAAGACCTTCGGCTGCGGCTCGGCCATCGCGTCGAGCTCGCTCGCCACCGAGTGGATCAAGGGCAAGCACATCGACGAAGCGGAAAGCATCCAGAACAGCCAAATCGCCGAGGAGCTCAACCTGCCGCCGGTGAAGATCCACTGCTCCGTGCTGGCGGAGGACGCCATCAAGAGCGCCATCGAGGACTTCCGGAAGAAGCGGGCAGCCCAGAAGGCGCTGGCGGAGCCGGCGGCGGCTGCAGCGGCAGAGGCGAACGCTTCCGCGGAGTGACCATGTTGGCGATGAGCAGCGAGACCACCTCCCCCAAGCCCGAAGCACCGGCCGAGACGAGCCGGGCGCTCTCGATCACCATCACCGACAAGGCGGTGCAGTTCGCCCGTGAGAAGCTGGCGAAGCGCGGCACGCCGGATGCGGCGATTCGCCTGGGCATCAAGGGCGGGGGGTGCTCGGGTTTCAGCTACGTGATCGCCTTCGAGGACGAGGCCCCGCGCGAGCGCGACCGCGTGTTCGAGGCCGACGGCGTGCGCTTCATCGTCGACAGGAAGAGCCTGATCTACCTGGCGGGCTCGGCGCTCGACTTCGAGAAGACGCTGATGTTCCAGGGCTTCAAGTTCAGGAACCCGAACGAGGCCACGAGCTGCGGCTGCGGGCACTCGTTCACCGTGAAGTAGAGGGGCCTGCCGAGCGCGCCTCGGCGGCCGCCGGCCATGCACGATCCGTTCACGACTCTTGGGCTCTTGCCCGCGTTCGACCTCGACGTCGAAGCCGCCGAGAAGCGTCACCGCGAGCTCAGCCGCGCCTTGCACCCCGATCGCTACGCGCAGAGCCCACCAGCAGAGCGGCGCGCCGCGCTCGGCAAGGCCATCGAGGTGAACGAGGCCTGGCGCACGCTGCGCGATCCCATCCGGCGCGGCGAGGCTCTGCTCAGGCGCATGGGCCTGCACGTGGACGAGGGGCAGGAGCCCAGGCCGGATCCCGCGCTCTTGATGGAAATGATGGAGAAGCGCGAGGAGCTCGCGCTCGCCGGCCGGCAGCGCGACGCGGCGCGGCTCGGGGCTCTGGTGAAGGAGATGAAGGAGCGCGAGGCCAAGGCCACGGCGGCGCTCAGCGCAGAGTTTCGGCGCGCGGCGGACAACGGCGGTGCGGGCAGCCACGCTGCCGCGCTGCAGAGCGGTCTGGGTGAGCTGCGCTACTACCGGCGCTTTCTGGACGAGGCCGCGACTCTCGAAGACGAGATCCTCTGATCATGGTCCTGCTCGACATCTTCGACCCCAAGGCACCGCCGAAGCCCATCGGCATCGACCTGGGGACCACCAACAGCATCGTGGCTCACGTGCGCGACGAGCGCCCCGTGGCGCTGACCACCTGCGACGGCACCGCGCTCCTGCCCAGCGTCGTCTACTACGGCGAGCACGGTAACGTGGTGGTCGGGGCTTCGGCCAAGGTCTACGCGACGCTCGCCCCGCAATCGACCCTGGCCAGCGTGAAGCGCTTCATGGGCCGTGGCGCCGACGACGCCGAGACCGGGCGCCTGAGCACCCATCGCTTCGCCCCGCCCGCGAGCCCCGAGCAGGCGAAGGTCGTGCGCTTCGACGTCGGTCGGGGCCGCGTCGTGACTCCGGTCGAGGCCAGCGCGGAGATCCTGAAGAGCCTCAAGCAGAGCGCGGTCGATCAGCTGGGCGCGGTGGGCGGCGCCGTGATCACGGTTCCGGCCTATTTCGACGACGCCCAGCGCCAGGCCACGAAAGACGCCGGCCGTCTGGCGGGTCTCGAGGTGCTGCGCCTCTTGAACGAGCCGACGGCGGCGGCCCTCGCCTACGGGCTCGACAAGAAGCAGAACGGCCTGTTCGCGGTCTACGACCTCGGCGGCGGCACCTTCGACATCACCATCCTTCTGCTCGAAGACGGCGTGTTCCAGGTCAAGAGCACCGGTGGCGACAGCGCCCTGGGCGGTGACGACATGGACCGGCTGGTCGCCGAGGAGATGATCGCCGCGATGGGCGCTCCGGCGCACACCCCGGAGATCGTGGGCCTGGCGCTGGAGGCGGCGCGGCGCGCCAAGCACGGCCTGACGGACGCCACGGAGGTCGCGGTCGAGCTGCCGAAGCGCGGCGGTGGCGCGGTGGAGTACCGGCTCACGCGCGCGCACTTCGACGAGCTGATCCAGCCTCTGCTCGAGCGCACGGGGCGGGCTTGCCGGCGCGCGCTCCGCGACGCAGCCCTGGGCCCGGCGGAGCTCGCGGGCGTGATCCTGGTCGGCGGCTCGACCCGGGTCCCGCGCGTGCGGAGCTACGTGAAGGAGATCTTCGGCCAAGAGCCGCTGGGCGACATCGATCCGGATCTGGTGGTCGCCTACGGCGCCGCAGTGCAAGCGCAGCTCCTGGCCGACGCGAGCGACGAGATCCTGCTTCTGGACGTGCTGCCGCTCTCTCTCGGGGTGGAGACCATGGGCGGCGGCGTGGACAAGGTGCTGCCACGCAACACCACGATCCCGGCCGGCGCGCGCTCGACCTTCACGACCTACGCCGACAACCAGACCGGCTTCGAGATCCACGTCGTGCAGGGCGAGCGGGAGCTGGCCCGTGACTGCCGCTCGCTCGCGCGCTTCACCCTCAGGGGCATTCCGCCCATGCCCGCCGGCATGGCCCGGCTCGAGATCACCTTCCACGTGGACGAGAACAACCTGCTCCAGGTCGAGGCCAAGGAGCTCGGCACCGGGGTGCACCAGGTGATCGAGGTCAAGCCGAGCTACGGCCTGACGGACGAGCAGGTCGAGGAGATGCTGCTCGACGCCCTGGACCACGGCGAAGAAGACTTCGAGGCGCGGCGCCTGGCGGACGCGAAGGTCGAGGGCTCGCGCATGCTGCTCGCGACGAAGAAGGCACTGGCAGCGGACGTCGATCTCCTGAGCTCCGACGAACGCGCGCGGGTCGAGGCGGCCATCGGCGCGCTCGAACGCGCGCTCGAAACGGCCGAAAAAGTGGCCACGGTGCAGCTTCGCATCGACGCCCTGGACGACGCGACCCACGAGTGGGCGGGCCGCCGCATGAACCGCGCGATTCAGTCCGCGATCGGCGGCAAGAGCGTGGAGGACGTCGGCGCGACGGTGGCCCACGCGCGCGGAGTGGACGCCCACCTGGCGGAGCACGGCGCGTTGCCGGTAAAGGAAAGCTGATGGCGAAGATCCGCTTCATCGATCAGGGCATCGAGGTCGAGGTGCCGCTCGGCCAGAGCGTGCTCCAGGCCGCGCAAAAGGCCCACGCCCCCGAGGGCTCGGCCTGCGGCGGGGTGTGTGCGTGCTCGACCTGTCACGTGTACGTCGAGAAGGGCGCCGAGCTCTTGAGCGAGGCCGAGGAGAAAGAAGAGGACATCCTCGACAAGGCCTTCGACGTGCGCATGAGCTCGCGCCTGGGCTGCCAGTCGAAGGTCGTGAAGGAAGGCGTGGTCGAGGTCCGGATCAGCCAGGAGAGCCTGGACGCCTTCTACAACGAGCACCCGGACGTGCAGCGGCCGGGCTAGGGTGTCCTCGGTGTGCGACCGGGCGGCTCGCATGATCAGATCTCGATCCGCCAGTGAGGCGTGAGTGCGAGAACAGGCCGGACGCGCTGCGCGACGACCCTTGGAAGTCCCCGGAGGGGATACCCGACGGGGTGGACCGGCGCCGGCTGTTTCGACAGTTTGGAAGCGTCGCGTGGCGGTGGCTGTGGTCAACCGAGTGAGAACGAGGGACACCGCTCAGCGCGCAGACGTGTAGCGGGGCTCCTGCGTCTCCACGCACATCAGCGACTCCGGGCGAACCGGGGCGGCGCCGGCGTCGGGCGAGGTGGCCGTGTGGAACACGCGCGCGCGGAGCTTGAGCCCGGCTTCGAGCAGCTCTTTTCCCGCGTCCTTGGCCGGACCGGTGGCCACGATGGCCTTCACGTGCTCGAGGGCGGTCTTCTTGCCGAGCGGAACGAAGGCGAAGCCGAGCAGCGCGAACATCCCCACCCCGATCTCGAGCACACGCCGGCCGACTCGGGTGATCACGGCGACGAGGGTAGTCGTCCGCGCAGTGCATAACGAAGTTCGCGGGGACGCACGTGCGTCAGCTCTTGCCGGTGAGCTTGAGCACCCGCTCGACCAGCTCGCCGGAGAGCGTGCCCTGCCCGAGCTGCTTCAGCGCCGGGACGATCACCTTGCGCCACTCCTCGCGGTCGGCGCTGGAGAGGTCCACGACCTTCATCTTCTTGGCGATGCGGGTGTAGGCCTGGGCGTCCTGCTTGCGCACGCGGTCCTTGTTCACCTGCGTGGCGCGCTTCTGCAGATCCCAGAAGATGGTCTGCAGATCTTTGGGCAGGTCGTCGAGGGCCTTCTTGCGGAACACGGTGCCGCCGATGGCGCACACGCTGGCCGTGGACGAGACGTGGTCGAGGTAGGGCGTCCACTGGAGCTGCTCCGCCGCCAGGGCCGGCGCGTTCAGCGCCTCGATCTTTCCGGCGCGCAGCGCGGGTAGCACCTCCGTCGGCGAGAGCGGCGTCGGCACGACCCCGCCGATGGAGGTGTAGATGGCTGGTCCAATCGGCTCGTTGCGCCACACCAGCGGGCGCCGGCCCTTGAGATCGCTGGGCCGGCGCAGCTCGAAGCCGCGCGTCCACTGGCGGATGAGCCCGAGATCGCCCCAGCCCACGACCTGGAAGCCCTCCTTCTCGAAGCGCTTCTCGAGCTCCGGCGCGAGGTCGGCGCGCACCTTGTCGAGCAGATCCCAGGAGTCCACCACTCCCGGGAGCTGGAGCACCATCACGTCCTTCGTGATGCGGGACATGCCCACCGAGGTGAGCGCGGCGCCGTCCAGGGACCCGGTCTTCATCTTCGAGACCATGGTGTCTTCCATGCCCTGCGAAGCGTTGTAGTAGACCTCGAGCTCGAGCTTGCCGCCGCTCTTCTGCGAGAGCGCCTTCTGCCAGACTTTGAAGACCTTGCCCCAAGCGGAGTTCTTCGGCGCCAGGGTCCCCACGCGCAGCTTGTGGGTGTCGGCGCGGCCGGGAGCGGCGTGCAGGAGGAACGCGCAGGCAACGAGGCAGGCGAAGAGCAGGCGCATGGAGAGCCTCACTTGGGGGGTTCGATGGGGGCGCAGGTGCTGACACCCGCGCCGACGATGGCGAAGGACTCGGACTTCTGTTTGAGGGTGCTGCCGGCCTTGGGGTCGTACTGGAAGACGTCCGTCGAGGTGCCGGGGCCGACGAACAACCAGAAGCTGCCGCCCCAGAACGCGAAGGCGAAGTTCGAGCCGCCCGGGGCCGACTGAACCGGCGCCTGCGGGGCCGCCGAGATGATCTTGGCGTTCGACTTGTCGATCTGCGCGACCTTGTAGGGCGCGCCCTCGAAGGCGCCGAAGAGCTTGCCATCGCCGGTCCCGGTGAGCTCTGCCCGGGCGTTCAACAGGTCGTACATGCCGATGGGTGTCAGCACCAGGGACTGCGTGTCGATGCTGGCGAGGCCCGTGGTGCCGCCGGCGAAGTCCGACTGGCTGACGAACAGGGTATCCTTGGTGCTGCCAGCGCCCTCGGTGGAGAAGCCCATGCCGAAGGTGACGAAGCCGTGCTGCCCGGGCGTGAACGACGTGGGCGTACAGCCCGCAGTCTTGGTGTCCACCTTGAACAGACTGCCATTCGTGTAGACCACCCAGGCGTTGGCGTTGCGATCGACGGCCATCGAGAACGGCGTGTCGAGGACGCCGGCGGGGCAGTTGAGCGTGCCGATGGGGGTGAAGGTGAGCGCGGGTGGATCGAACTTGTAGAGCTTGGCGGCCGAGTCGAGCACGTACACGTACTGCGACTCCGCGGAGCAACCGGTGTTGGTGCCGCCGCCGTTGCCCCCGGTGATCAGCACGCCGCCGGAGCCGCCGCCGGCGCCAGAGCCACCGGCGCCGCCGAAGCTGATGCCACCGGTCGCGCCGGTACCCGTACCGCCCATACCTCCGCCGCTGCCGCTCGCGCTCGAGCAACCGACGGCCGCGAGCACACCGATCCCAGCCAGAACCCGCTTCACGCCTGGGAGAATAGCTCAGCCCGCGGGGTCGAGCACCACCGGCGGTAGGCCGTCCGCGGCGATGGCCACGACCCCGGCTCTCGGCTCGGGAACGTAGAGCGTTCCGGCCGGATCGTCGCTGGTCGGGACGAAGTAGCCATCCACCTCGGCGACGCTCTGGCCGGCGCCGTCGAGCAACGCCACGCGGCGCTTCTGGCCGCTGGGTGTGCGTGTGAACGTGATGCTATTGCCCCAGGAGAGCGTGCCGTTCGGATCGACCAGGAGCTTGCGGTACTTCTCCGGCGAGCCTGGGGTGACGTAGTAGTTGGCGTTCACCCACTTGATGCGTTTGAACAGCTTCCCGTAGTTGACGTCGCTGATCCACTGCGGATCGCAGTAGCTCATCACGTCGCGGAAGCCGCTCGGCTCCTTGAGCTTCTGGCTGACCAGGCTGTAGCCCCAGGCGCCGATGGTGGCGCCGGAGTAGGGGAACGCCTCGCCGGAAACGCCGCAGGGCGCGTGGGGCCGGCCCATGGTGTGCCCGACCTCGTGGGCCATGATGAAGCCGTTGGTGTCGGCGTCCTTGAAGCCCAGCCCGACCGCGCAGCGCGAGTACTCGTCGCTGGCGTCGGGCACGTAGCCGAGGCCCGCGATGCCGCCGCCGTAGGAGCCCCAGCTCGCGGCTGGCGCCATGATGCCGAAGTAGTAGACCTTCGAGTCGACCTTGTCGGCCTGCCGCAGATCGCACAGCGTGTCGAGCCAGGTGGACCAGCCGGAGCCGGCGCTCACGTACTTGTTGTAGTCCACGGCGTCGCGCAGCGAGACCTCGACCTTCGTGGTCGGGTACATGGCGAACAGGATGTCGTGATAGCGCTGCATCTGCTCCGTCGAGGTGTCGGGCAGGCGGCTCGAACCGTCGGCTTTGTAGCGGAAGGGCACGAATTTGACGCGCATGACGCCGGACGAGTCGGCGCCGACGTTCATCCCGGTCTGCGCCGGCCACTTCACCGTGGACTGGGTCGCGCCGACGCTCGCGCCGGAGGGCTCGTGCAGCGACGCGGTGAGCTTCAGATCCGTGGTCACCTGCTCGGGTGGGATCAGGAAGTTGAACGTGCTGCCCAGGTTCGAGTCCGTGGACGCCGCGCTCACGTCCAGGCTGACGGTCTGGGACTTCACGTTGGGATCGGTGGACGTGAGCTCGAGCTTGGCGGTCAGCTTGCGGTTGGTGAAGCCCGTGACCGGTGCGACGAACACGCGCACCAGCGCCGGGCGCCCCGCGACCACCGGTGCGTTCTTCTGCGTGACCTCCTGGCCGTTCTTCATCAGGCCGATCTTCACCGCCTGGTAAAGCGCGATCTCCTGGATCTTCACGTTGCCGGCATAGTCGCCGACCGGACCGAAGGAGCCGCCGCCGAAGCCGCCGTTGCCGCCCCATCCGCCGCCGCCGGTGGTGCCGCCGGAGCCCGTGCTGCCTCCGCTCGGCGCGCCGCCGCCGCTCGAGCCGCCGCCGCTCGAGCCGCCGCCGCTCGAGCCACCGCCGCTCGAGGCGCCGCCGCTCGAGCCGCCACCCGGTGAGCCGCCACCGCTGGGCGCGCCGCCGCTGCTCGAAGCTCCGCCCGCGGGAGCGCCGCCATTGCCGGAGCCGCCGCCGCCGCTCGGACCGCCGCCCTCCGGTGCGCCGCCGTTGCCGCCGCTCGGGCTGCCGCCGGTGCCCCAGCCGCCGCCACCGACGCCGCTCGAGGCGCTGCAGTCGCACTTGGTGTACGCCATCCCGTCGGCGGTGCAGCTCTGGGCGCCGAGTTGTCCGCCGGGACAGGCGCAAGCGACCTGCATGCCGGGCGCGCAGACCTTCTCCTCTTCGCCCAGAGAGTTGGCGGAGCAACCCAGGGCCAGCAGCATCCAGAGAGCGTTGGGGCGGAACATGCTTCCTCCGAGCTACGAGCACTCGACCGCGCAGGCCTGGGCCGCGCAGCCACCGAGGGACATGGCGGCGGGGACCGCCTTGAAGTTGATCATGTAGACGCCGCAGCCGAACAGCAGGCAGCCGTAGTCACTGAGCGAGCAACCGCTCGCCTCCGCGCATTGCACCAGCTCGATGCAGCCGGAGGTCTGCGTGCACCCCGACAGCTCGTTCGGGCAGCTCTGCGCGACGCAGCTCGGGCAGTCGAGAGCGCCGCCACCGCTCGAGCCGCCGCCGCCCGAGTAGCCGCCGCTCCCCCCCGAGCCGGAGTAGCCGCCGCCGCCGCCGGAGCTCGGGGCGCCGCCCGAGCTGGCGCCGCCCGTGCCGCTCGGGGCGCCGCCGCCGCCACTCGAGCTGCCGGCGCAGGACTTCAGGCAGGCCTTGGCGTCGCCGCCCTGACACACGCAGGAGTCGAAGCACGAGGTGCAGCCGTCACAGTCGGGCTCGCTGCTGCAACCCTCGACGGCACCCTGGCAGCCGCTACAGGCGCCGAATCCGGAGCCGTCGGCAGCGCATTCCTGCACGCCGAGCTCGCCGCTGGGGCAGGTGCAGGAGATCTGCTGGTTCGGGATACAGGGGTCGTCCTTCGCTTCCTCGGGGCTACCGCCACACGCAGCAGCGCTGCCGGCGAGCGAGAGCAGCAGGGCTTCCAACAGTGTGCGTGGAGACATCGCCCCACATAGACACCGCTCGTGGGCGGGTTTGCATCAGAACCCACAGCCTCGACTTCTGCAGTCTCGGCATGAGCAGATCGCGACCTGCCACTGACGACAAAGCCCACGAGAATACCGGCGAACGCGCTTCGCGATACCCGGCGGGGTGGGCCGGCGCACGCCCGCCGCCAGGTCGGAATTCTCGCCGGGCGCTTCCTGATCGGGACTCGCCGAGATCCCCGAAGAGGGCAGGAGGCGGCAGCAAACGCGGGGCAGTCCTTCTAGAACCCCATCGTGTTCTTGGTCCAGGTCTCGCCGTAGGTCTTCTTCACCCAGGCGCGGAGGGCCGCCGCATCGGAGCTGGTCTGCAGCTTGAGGTAGTAGGCGTCCATCTTGTCCCACTTGAACTCGGTCATGACCTTGGTCTGCTGGTAGAGCGCCATGGCCCGCTCGCTGTTCCACTTGAGGAACTCCCGGAACTGCGCGTACCCGGTGAAGTAGGTCGGGTCCTTCGCCTCCGCCGCCATCCCGACCGCCATGGCGTAGACCGTGAACTCCAGCGAGCCGGAGGAGTCGCGCCAGCCGGAGCTCCACTTGCCCTCCTTGACCAGGTTGACGCCCGCCTCGGTGCCGTTGGTGTAGGCGACCCACTCGTCGAAGAGGTAGAGCGGAGTGTCGTTCCAGTCGCTGGAGCCCTGCAAGTACAGGTTGTAACGGCTGTCGCGCAGGCTCTGCGGCACGTAGGGATTGGCGTCGCTCTTGAGCATCTTGGGCTCGACCACCAGCGCGAACTTGTTGCCGCCCACGTAGAAGGCGTTGGCCTTCTTGCCGGTGTCGTTCAGGTAGTTGCGCAGGTGTGAGTTGATCCCGTGCGTGGTCTCGTGGACGTAGGTGACCTTGTCGCTGTCGTAGTAGGTGTTGCCGTAAGACAGCGGCAGGTGACGGATCACGTCCGTCATGTAGCTGCTCCAACCGGCGTTCGAGCTCTGGTGCTGCTCCGGGAATGTCTTCCAGACTACGGCGCCGGCGGGGAAGCCGCCGCTGCCGCCGCTGCCGGTGGCGCCGCCGCTGCCACTCGTGCCACCGCTGCCGGCGGTGCCGCCGCCGCCGGGCGTGCCGCCGCCGGGCGCGCCGCCGCCGCCGGACGAACCGCCGCCGCCGGACGAGCCGCCGCTGCCAGCCGGCGTGCAGGTGCCGCAGCCGAACGAGTCCACCTCGTCGACGCAGATCTGATCCCACTCGGTCTTGCAGCAGTAGTCGTCCTGCGCGCAGACGCAGGACTCGATGCTCGAGTCGCCGCAGCCTGGGCTCGTGCCCGGCGTGCAGCAGGTGCCGCCACCGCTCGCACCGCCGCCGCCGCTCGCACCGCCGCCGGCGCTTCCCCCGCCGCTGCCGGGAGCACCTCCGGTATTGCTGCTGCCGCCGGCCGAGGCGCCGCCGGCCGGTGAGCCTCCGCCTCCCGCCGTCGAGCCGCCGCTGCCGGTCGAGCCGCAGGCGTGCAAACAGGTCTGGGCGTCGTTGGTCTCGCAGACGCAGCGCTCGTAGCAGCTCTTGCACGCGTCGCAGGTCGGCGCCGCGCACACGCCGCTGCCCGAGCCCCCGCTGCTTCCCGAGCCACCCGGAACGGAACCCTCGCCCTGGCTGCCGACGCTGCAGCCGGAGAGCGCCGCGACCAACCACACCAGCCAGAGATTTCGCTTCATGGGACTCCTCCGCTCAGAAACGCACCGCGACGGTCTGGCGCGCGCCCGGTTCGACCTCCACCGCGCGTGCCTGCCGAGCTCCTTCCGGATGCACGAACACCACCATGTGGGAGCCCGGCTTCACGGGAACGTTGAGCCTGGGCGTCCGACCGAGCGGCTGCCCGTCGAGCACCACGGCCGACGCCGGGATGGAGTTGAAGCTGAGGAACGAGGTGCCTGCCGGAACCAGGGGGACGCGGGGCGGCGGCGGCGGGGCTGGAGCTGGAGGCTCGAGCGATGCTGGCGGGAGCGGATCGGGCTCGGGCGCCGGGGCCGCTGCCGGTGCTGACGTGATCGGTGCCGGCGGCTCGCTCTCCCGCGCCAGCTCGACGTGCAGGAGCGACGGCTCGCGCGCGGCGACGCGGACCACGCGCGGGCTCGTGGTCACGTGGTCGGCGGCGGTGACGGTCACGAAGTGCAGCCCGCTCGGCAGCCCCGGCACCAGACACGGTGAGCTCTCGCAGCGCCGCACGCCGTCCACGAATACCTGAGGCGTGTGGACGGCGCCGCCACCCGGGCCGGCCACCGTGATCAGGAGCGCGTCGTTGCTCGAGGCTGGAGCAGCGGGAGAGGCTGGAGTCAGCGCCAGATACGCGCTCAGGAACACCACCAATCCGAGCACGGCACCAGCAGCGGCCGCGGGCAGCGTGAAGCCGACGCGCCACGGGCGCCTGGCCTCGCGCTCCACGGCGCCGGAAACCGGCATCACGCTGGTGCGTTCATCCGTGTCTTCGACGGTCCGCTCGGGCTCTCCGAGGGCCCACTCGAGCGTCGCGGGCGCGCGGGGCAGATCCCGTGGGAGCGATGGCGGTGGCGGAAACGACTCCTTGGGCTTCGCCGGAAGCGGGGCGATGGGCGGTAGCGAGCGCGGCTTCCTGGCCTTGGCACGCGGTCTCACACTGCTCGCCTTCTTCGGCAGCACGGGCAGCGGAGGCAGCGGAGCGCTGGGCGGGGGCAGGAGCGTCACCGGCTCGGCCGGTTTCGCCGGCGCCGGCGGGGGCAGCAGCGTCACCAGCTCGGTCGGTCTTGCCAGCACGGAGCGCTCGGCGCGGGGGACCGTCGGCGCGTCCTCCACCACGCTGAAGTCCGGCAGCATTCGCACCGTGGGATCGGTCGGACAGTCGGCGTAGGGCTGGAGCGCGATGACCGACGGGTCCAGCGGTACCAGCGCGGACTCCGACAGCTCGGCGATGGAATCCAGATTGGGGCGGGGCTCGGGGATGTCGGGTGTCGTGTCCGTCATGGCTCACCTCTGGCGTCGCAGCGCCAGAGCGCTGACAAGGGAGAGCGCGAGCAGCGCCAGAGGCGCCGGCGGCGGCGCGTTGCGCCCAGCTCGGCAGGCGCAGCCCGCGGTCACCTCGCTGTTGTCGCGCGGCGCGGCTTCGTTCGGCGGCGCACTCGGTGGGCTCGTGCCGGGGCCCGAGCTCGGACCGTAGGGCGCGCAAGCCACAGCGCAGCCCTCGGCATCCCCGGTCGCGCAAGTGCAGTGGTCGGCGCAGGACGCGCACGCGCTGCAGTCGGGCGCGCTCGAGCAGCCCGGCTGCCCAACGCTCGCCCCGCCGCCGCCAGAGCTGCCTCCACCCGCGTTCCCGCCGGACCCTTCGCCGCCGTAGCCGCCGGGATCACCGCCGCTCGAGCCGGCGCCGAAGCCGCCGCTGCCCTCGCCGCCGTTGCCGGCGCCGCCGTTGCCGGCGCCGCCGCTCGGTCCTCCGCCGCCGACGTTGCCGCTTCCGCCCGCCGAGGAGCCGCCGCTGCCACCGCCGCCGCTCGGTGGTGCGCCGCCGCTACCGCCGCCACCGGTGGGGCCTCCGCCGAAGGGCGCGCCGCAGGTCGCGCTGGGACCGGACAGATCCGTCGTCGCGCAGCCTTGAGCCCAGGCGCCGCCGCCCAGGTTCGGCGATTTGGGGAACCCGCTGCACGCCGCGGTCGGCGCCCACTGCCCCTGCTGATGGCACGGCGTGAGGTCGATCCCCGAGGTCTGCTCCAGCCAGTCGATGGCGGTGTGCATCATCGAGTAGTAGCCACCACCCCCGCAGTACTCCCCGTAGGAGGTGATGCCGAACACCCGCCACGTACCGTCACCGAGCTGGATGTAGACCGGACCCCCAGAGTCGCCGTAGCAGGTGTCCTTGCCCGCGCCTCCGATGAACGCCTCCCCGTTCTTGATGGAGTTCAGCTTCATCGTGACTTCGCGCTTCGGGCCCCATCCCAGGCCGTCGTTCGCTTGCCCGAACCCGACCGCCACGACCTCTGCGCCGGCGACCAGGCTCTGGGTCTCGCAGCCCATCAAGATCGGAACGATGGGCACCTGGGTCACCGGCTTCGACAGCTTGCAGAAGGCGACGTCGCGACCCGATTGGCCGTAGTACTTCGGGTCCGACTTGCAGCTGGTGGTGCTGACCGAGAACGCGGGGGAGTTCTCGTTGTCGCCGAAGGTGACCTTGCTCGGTCCGCCCCCGCCCTCCATGCAGTGGGCCGCGAAGATCACCAGCTCCGGGTGGACCAGCGTGCCCGTGCAGCCGCCGAGGGCCACCGTCGTCGGCCAGCCGCAGGGCTTGACCTTGCTACCGCCGTAGATGGCCTGGGCGTCCGCGGCGATCGCCCGGGACGCGCCGAGGCCCAGCGCCAGGGCGAGCCAGAGGGCCGTGGAGATGCGGTGCGTGGACATGGCTGGGCCCACCCCCAAGACACCGGCCCCGACCGGCCTTGCAGCCAAAATGCCAAGCTTGGCCTTCGTCGCTTTCGCGCGAGCAGATCTCGGCCTGCCACTGAGGCCAAGACCCACGAGAATTCCGGCGAGGCCGGCGCGCCCCCGCCGACGTGCGGGAGTAGTCGCCTGGCGTTTCTTGATCGGGTCTCGACAGGAACCCCGAGCAAAGCAGCGCGCAGCAGCAATTTGCGGAGCACTTGCGGGGCGAAGCCCGGGTCAGAACCTGGTGTCGAGCGGGTTGCCCGCCGGCCGGCCTCGGCGTCGGGGTGGCGGTCCGGCGTCGGCGCTGGCAGCGGGCAGGACCTGCGGGCGGCGATCGTCCAGCGCCTCGGATTCGAGGCTTTGTCGCGTGGGGGCTGTGGCGGGCGCCGCCGAGGGGCTGGCCTCGACCGCGTCGTCCAGCGAGGTCACCAGGAACGCGGCGGCCACGCCGACCGAGACCAGCAAGGCGGCGGCGGCCCCGATGGCTCGGCGTCGCGTCGAGACCTGACGGCGGAAGGACGCCGTGTCGGTCACGTCCGGGCTCGGCCCCGTGCTGACCCGGATCGGCGCCGGCGGAATGGGCGTCAGGCGGGGCGGGGGCGGCGGCGCCGAGATGCGCGGGACGCTGGCCTCGGCGACGCCGCGGATCTTGTCGACGGCGACGCCGCCGGCGTCCGCGGCGAAAGGCGCCAGGAGCTCCGCCAACGAGCGCACGCTGAAGGGCCGCGCGTCCGCGTGCTTCTCCAGGCAGCGCAGGATGATGGCCTCGAGCGCCGCGGGCAGCTCCGGTCTGAGCTCCCGCGGCGGGCGCGGCTCGTCGCTGACGATGGCAGCGCACAAGGCCGGCAGATTCTCGGCGAGGAACGGCGGCACGCCGGTCAGGGCCTCGTACAGGATCACGCCCAGCGCCCAGATGTCCGTGCGGGCATCGACGCTCTTGGAGCTTCGCACCTGCTCGGGCGACATGTGCGTGGGCGTGCCCAGCACGTCGGCGGTTCCGGTGAGTCGGAGCCGAGCGGCCTGCTCGAGCCAGTCGGACTTGGAGACCCCGAAGTCGAGCACCTTGATCAGGCCGGAGGTCCCGGGCTCGCCCAGCACCATCAGGTTCTCCGGCTTGAGATCCCGGTGCACGATGCCCATGGCGTGGCACTCGGCCACCGCCACGCACGCTTGAAGCACGTAGTGCAGCGCCTCTGCCACCGGCAGCGCGCCTCGCTTCTTGAGCAGGCGTCCCAGGGTCACACCCTCGAGCTGCTCCATCACGATGAACGGCACGCCCTCGTCGCTCTGCCCGACCTCGAGCACGCGCACGACGTGCTCGCTCGCGACCGCGGACGCCGCCCGGCCCTCGCGTAGGAATCGCTCAACCGCGGCGCGGCTCTTGGTCGCGCGTGGGGGCATCAGCTTGATCGCGACACGCCGGCCGGTGCCCTGCTCGGTCGCGGTCATCACGGCGGCCATGCCCCCGCGCCCGAGCAGGCCTTCCACCTGGTACTTGCCCGCGATGATCGCGCCGGTCGTCGGGATCCACTCGCGATCCCTGCCGACGCTGCGCTGGTCGCGCAGGGCGCGGTGCTCGAGCGCGGCACGCTCGACAGCGTCGGCCAGCGCCACCGCCGAGGGGAAGCCGTCGGGGCGCTCGAGAGCGCTCTCCAAGATCGCGATCACGGCCGGGGCGCCGCCGCCGCAGCGCTCGAGCAACGTGAGACCGAGCCGGGCCGCGGTCTGCGTGTCGTCGAGGACGAGCTCCGCGTCGGTGAGCGCCCGACCCTGGAGCGCGTTCGCCAGACCGAAGTCGGCGACGTGGACGTGTCCGGCGAGATCGACCAGCACGTTCTCGGTGCGCAGATGCCCGTGCGGCGCGCCGGCGCGGTGCGCGGCAGCGAGCGCGCCGAGCAGCTGAGTCACCACGTCCTGCGCCAGCTCTGGACCGATGCCGCGGGCTCTCAAGAGCGCTGCCAGATCGTCGCTCGCCACCAGGTCCTCCACCCAGAGCAGCGTGCCGTCCTCTTCGTGGCACTCCCGCGGGCGGACGACGTTGGGGCTCTCGATGGCGCGGGCCC
The DNA here is from genome assembly GCA_015075635.1 of Polyangiaceae bacterium. Classification (NCBI taxonomy): domain Bacteria; kingdom Pseudomonadati; phylum Myxococcota; order Polyangiales; family Polyangiaceae; species Polyangiaceae bacterium. The sequence continues at coordinate 2,376,155 of JABTUA010000002.1, read as the reverse complement.
GGGTGAGCGCCGCCCGGAGGCGTTGCCCCACGCCCGGCTGCGTGGCCCAGTCTCCTCGGATCCACTTCAGCCCGACCAGCTCGTCGTGGGCGCGGTCGCGAGCCACGTAGGCGGCGTAGAGCGAGCTGTCCCCCATCTCGCGCAAGGGCACGTATCTGCTCGCCAGATCCGCGGGCAGCGTGACGCCCAGGCGCTGCGCGGGGACCGTCGGCGTCTCGTCGTCGCGGGGGTTCTCCTCCTCGTGGGCCAGCGCCGCCAGCACCCGCCGGCAGTCTTCACAGCCGTCCAGGTGCCGATCCGCGCTCGCGCGGGCCTCCGGAGCCGCCGAGCCATCCGCGAGCGCGCACAGCTCGTCTTCGCCGAGACACGCCCCATCCGGTTCTGGCGCCATCGCTCATACCTCGACAGTGCCGGCGGGCTCGGTTTGCAGGAGGCGCGCGATGCTCAGGTGCAGATCGCTCCGCACCAGGCGCATCACGCTGGCGCACTCGGAAGGACGCAGCGCGTGGCGCTCGAGCAGCTCGGACTGGGCTTCCTCGAGCAGGCGCGTACGGACCTTGGTCAGCCACCGCGAGATGGTCGAGGCATCCACTGCGTGGAGCTTGCCGAGCTCGGCCAGCGAGAGCTGGTCGATCACGTAGAGCCTGAGCAGGTTGCGCTGCTCGCTGGTGAGCCGCCGAAACGCGCCAGCGACGGCTTGGGCCAGCGTGTCGGCGTACTGCGCCTTCATCACTTGCAGCTCGGGATCCGCGGAGTCTTCCGCGATGCGTGTCGCCAGGAGGTCGTCGTCGCGCGGCACGTGGCGCTTCTCGGAGCGCTGCGTGTTCAGCGCCGTGCGCACCACGACCACGCGGATGAAGCCTCCGAGCGCGCCTTTGCCGGAGTACTGCGCGAGCTTGGGCGGCGTTCCGGAGAGGAGCTTCTCCCGGGCGAGCTGCAAGGCTTCGTCTCGGGACTCTGGGCTCTGACCGAAGCGGCCGAGCGCTCGGGCGGAGTCGGAGATGAAGCGCCGGTCCAGCTCTGCGACCGCGGCCTTGGAGCCGGCGAGGCAAGCGCAGCACAGGTAGAGCTCTTCGATCCTGAGCTCCCCGAGCGCCAGCGACGGAGCGACGTCGCCCGGAACGCGCTCGCCCAGGAAGCGCGCGAACGTCAGCTCGTCGACGCGCACACCGGGCCACGCGCGCCCGCCGCGTTCGGCCGCGTCCCGCAGCGTGAGCTCGAGCTCCGCCGAGTCGGCCACGGTGCCGGCCGGGGCAGCTTCTCGAAAGGCGGAGCAGAGGGGGCGCGTCACGCCCTGCCATTTTCCGTGCTCGGCGACCGGCCTGCAAGCCGAACTCCTGAGCGCACGCGCGCTCGAGCCGGCCAAGACCCGAATCAGCGATCGGTTCGGGTCAGACGCACGAGCAGGAGCTGCCCCCCGTCGCGCTCGAGAACACCGAGCCGCTCCGCCAGCGCTCGGCGCTCTGCTCCGACCACCAGCCAGTCGGCTCGACTCTCCTCGAGCCGGGCTCGGAGCGCTGCCGGGCTGGAAGAGATGTCCAGTCGGGGCTTGCGTGGGTCGCGGTCGTCCACCGGCTCCGAGCGCGACGGAGCGGCGAAGCCCGCCATCACCGCGTAGAAGCCGAAGTCCTCGCTGTCGATCAGCAGTCGCCCGGAGGGCGCCGCGGCTCGGGCGGCGACCCGTCCCATGGCGAGCTCCGCGCTGCGGTCGATGAAGGCGTCACGCTGGCCGTACCAAGGCCGCACGACGCCGGCCATCGGCGCCGTGATCAGCCCGGGCAGCGCGACCAGCGCCGCCCGAGCGGGCCCCCGGGCGCGCCACCAAGCCTCCGCGAGCGCGTCACCGCCGAGCGCCGCGAGGCCGAGCCACAGCGCCAGCAGGGCACGCTCGCCGTGGTGCGTCGGCGCGCCGTCGCGGAGATCTCCGACCACGAGAAAGGCGAGCACCGCGGCGAGCGCGAGGAGCACGCGCGCGTGGCGCACGAGCACCGAGCGCACGCCGAGCACGAGCGCGGCCGCGACTGCGACGAGCGCGAAGGCGAACAGCTCCGGCTCGCAGCGCGCCAGCATCGACGGAAACCCTAGGAGCGCTTGCCAAACGTCCGAGCTCCCGGCGCCGACGGCGCGGCGGTACTCGCTCACGCGCTTGACGAAGAACAGGGCGCTGCCATGTCGGAAGGCGCCGTTCACGAGCCAGGCGACCGGGCCCGCGAGCCCGAGGAGCGCCGGACCGAGGCGGGCAGCGGTCCGGTCGCGCCAGGCGTCGCGCAGGCAGAAGAGCGCGAACACTGCGGCGACGGGCCAGGCCTCGTAGCGACAGAGGCAAGCCGCCGAGAGCGCGACGGCACCAGCCAGCCGCGCTCTGCCGCCCCGAGCGAGGCTCGCCATGCCGAGCAGGCAGAGCGCGGCGCTGGGCAGCTCCGGGACGGCGGCCACCCCCAACCAGGCGGAGTACGGGAACACGCTGGCGACGAGCGCGCCGAGCAGCGCGCCCGGGCGGCCGGCGCCGAGCCAGCGGAGCGCGACCCAGACCGCGAGCGCCGACCCGAGACCGAGCGCGAAGGCCAGCACCTGCGCGGTCTCGACGCTCGGCCCGAGGAGCAGCATGGCGCTGCCGTTCAGCCAGAACGGGAAGGGGAGCCAGCTCGTGCCGCTGGGGTCGAGGCTCGGGCTCTCCGCGAAGCGTTGTGCGATGACGACGCGCGCGTAGTCGTCGTCCGAGAGCGCGCGAAAGCCGCCGGCCAAGACCAGCGACGAGACCAGGGCCTTGGCGGCGACGACGACGGCGGCGTCTCGAAACGACGATCGGCGATCTGATCGTGCCAAGACTGCTCGAGTCGGGTCTAGTTCACTTCGAGCTCGCCGGCGCCGGGGGCGTCTCCACCTGGGTGGTCGGCGGGCCCTTCTTCTCTTGGGGCGCGCTGCGCTTCGCCAGCGAGTCGTCCGACGACGTCGAGAGGTAGGCCAGCGTGAGGCTGGTCACGAAGAAGATGCTGGCGGTGACCCAGCTGATCTTCGTCAGGATGTTGCCGGCTCCGCGGCCACCGAACACCTGCTGCGCCGCCGCGCCGGTGAAGGCGCCCATGCCGCCGCTCTTTCCTGGCTGCAGGAGCACGACGATCATGAGGAAGATGCACGCGAGGATGTGCACGACGGTGATTGGGGTCTTCAGAATTTCGGCCATGGCTCAGACTCTCGACGGGCACGCCTCTACGATTTTCGCGAACGAGCCCGCATCGAGCGAGGCCCCGCCGACGAGCGCGCCGTCGACGTCCGGGCAGGAGAGCAGCCCCGAGGCATTGTCGGGCTTCACGCTCCCACCGTACAGAATGTGAGTGCTGCGACCGAGGGTCGCGTCCTTCTGGGTCAGGCGCTGGCGCAGCGCGTGGTGCACCTCCTGCGCTTGCTCCGGGCCGGCGACCTTCCCGGTCCCGATGGCCCAGACCGGCTCGTAGGCGATGGTGCCGAATCCGGGCCGCTCGGCGAGCACGCTCGAGAAAGCGTCGAGCTGACGGTGGACCACGTCCAGCGTCTTGCCCGCGTCACGCTCCGCCAGCGTCTCGCCGATGCAGACGATGGGCCGAAGACCAGCGGCCATGGCGGCGGCGGTCTTCTCGCGTACGCCTTCGTCCGTCTCGCCGAAGAACTGCCTGCGCTCGCTGTGCCCGATGATGACCCACTTGCAGCCAGCATCGAGCAGCATCGGTGCGCTCACCTCGCCGGTGAAGGCACCCTCCGGCTTCGGGTACAGGTTCTGCCCGGCGACCTCCACGCGGCTGCCCGAGACGGCGCGCACGACCTCCGCCAGCACGGTGAAGGGCGGGGCGAGCACCAAGCTGACTCCGGCCAGATCGCCGCACGCGGTGACGATGGCGCGCGCGAGCTCGGGCCCGGCGCTGCCGCCTTTGTACATCTTCCAGTTGCCAGCGATGATCGGTGTGCGGTTCATTTTCGCCTTCGGGTCAGCTCCTCGAGCGCAGCGCTTCGACGCCCGGTAGCTTCTGGCCCTCGAGCAGCTCGAGCGCGGCACCGCCGCCGGTGGAGACGAAGCTGATCTTCTGCTCGAGCCCGTCGCCGGCCTGGCGCAGGGCTGCGGCGCTGTCGCCGCCGCCGACCACGGTGAAGCCGGGCGCCTCCGCCAGCGCGCGAGCCATGCCCTTCGTGCCGGCCGCGAAGGCCGGGTTCTCGAACAGCCCCATGGGCCCGTTCCAGAACACGGTCTTGGCGCCGAGCACGTGCTTCTTGAAGGCGTCCAGCGTGGCCGGGCCGATGTCGAGGGCGAGCGTGCCGTCGGGCACGGAGCCGACGCCCACCGTCGTTCCCGAGCTCGCGTCCGTGGCGGCGCCGACCACCACGTCGCTCGGCAGCACGATTTCGATGCCTTTGTCCCGGGCCTTCTCCAGCAGCGTGCGCGCCGCGGCCAGGAAGTCCTTCTCGACCAGGCTCGCCTTCATGTCGTGGCCCTTGGCCGCGAGCAGCGTGTTGGCCATGGCGCCGCCGATGCAGATGGCCGTGCACTTGCCGAGCAAGGACTCGATGACGCCGATCTTGTCGGTGACCTTGGCGCCGCCGAGCACCGCCACGAACGGTTTGTCCGGCGCCTCGAGCACCTTCGACAAGTTCGAGACCTCGTTCTTCATCAAGAAGCCCATGGCCCGGGTCTGCATCAGGCGCGGCAGCGCCTCCACCGAGGCGTGCGCGCGGTGCGCGGCGCCGAAGGCGTCGTTCACGTACATGGTGCAGAGCGTCGCCAGATCCTTGGCGAAGGCCTCGTCGTTCTTCTCTTCCTCGGCGTGGAAGCGCAGGTTCTCGAGCAGCACGAGCTGACCGTCGCGGAGATCCTGCACCACCTTCTTGGCTGCCTCGCCGACGCAGTCGTCGGGGACGAACACCTCGTAGCCGGTGAGCTCCGCCAAGCGAGCGCCCACCGGCTCCATGCCGTACTCCGGCGTGGGCTTGCCCTTGGGCCGCCCGAGGTGGCTGGCGAGGATCACCTTCGCGCCGGCGTCCATGGCGTGCTTGACGCTGGGCAGCGCGGCGCGGATGCGTTCGTCGTCGGTGATCTTCCCGGACTTCTTGTCGAGCGGGACGTTGAAGTCCACGCGGATGAAGACCTTCTGGCCGGCGAGCTCGAGCTCGTCGATGCAGCGAATGCCGTCCAGCATGCCCATGGCGGTTCTCCTCGGTTCGAGCTCGAGAGCTCAGCCCTTCTTCGCCATCAGGCGCATCAGGTCGATCATGCGGCAGGAGAAGCCCCACTCGTTGTCGTACCAGGAGAAGACCTTGGCGAAGTTCTCGCCCATGGTCAGCGTCTGGGTCGAGTCGAAGGAGCTCGAGTGCGGGTTGCCGATGAAATCGCTGGAGACCAGCTCCGACTCCACGTACTCGAGGATGCCCTTCAGCGGGCCGTTCTCGGCGGCGGTCTTCATCGCGCCGTTGATGGCCTCGACGCTGACGGCCTTCTCGGTGATGACCGTGAGATCGACCAGGGACACGTTCGGCGTGGGCACGCGAATCGCCGTACCGTGGCACTTGCCCTTGAGCGCCGGGATCACCTCGGCGATGGCCTTGGCTGCGCCCGTGCTGGTGGGGACCATGCTGACGGCCGCCGCGCGAGCGCGGCGCAGGTCACCCTTCCGGTGCGGGAGGTCGAGCAGGTTCTGGTCGTTGGTGTAGCTGTGAATCGTCGTCATGAACGCGTTCACGACGCCGAAGCTGTCGAGCATCACCTTGGCGACTGGGGCCAGGCAGTTGGTGGTGCAGGAGCCGTTCGATACGACCTGGTGTTTCGCCGGGTCGTATTGCTCGTGGTTCACGCCCATCACGATGGTCAGGTCGTGATTCTTGGCCGGCGCGCTGATCATCACCTTCTTGGCGCCGGCCTCGATGTGACCCATGGCCTTCGCCTTGTCGGTGAAGAGACCGGTGCACTCGAGTACGATGTCGACGCCGTGGCTCTTCCACGGCAGCTCCTTCGGGTCCTTGATGGCGGTGACGGCGATGTCCTTGCCCCCGACCGAGATGCCGGTGTCCTTGTGCCCGACCGCGGCGGCGGTGAAGGTGCGGTGGATCGAGTCGTACTTCAGCAGGTGAGCCAAGGTCTTGGTGTCGACCAGGTCGTTGATCGCGACGACTTCGACGTCGCCGACCTTCTGCTCGACGAGCGCCCGCAGAACACAGCGGCCGATGCGGCCGAACCCGTTGATCGCGATCTTGGTTGCCATGCCACGTCTCCTCGCCCGCGGCGCCGCCGCGGCCCTCGCCCGGCATTCCGGGCGGCTGTTTCGATGCTGCCGCAGCGCTGTTTCGGCGCTCGCGGGGCCCGGAACCTAGCGACGCGGCCGGGGCCGGTCAAGGACGGGTCCCGGCCGCCGAAAAGCCTGCTCAAAGGCCCGGCATGTAACGGGTTTGGCGCCCGTCAGCCCTTGAACGCGGACTTCACGTCCTGGTTCATGAGCACGACGATGGCCCAGATGCCGAGAGGCAGGCCCAGGAAGCAGCAGGGCGAGGTGCAGGGCAGCGCGGCGATCACCGCCGCGGCCATCGAGAGCCCGTAGCTCTCGAGCTTCTTCATCTTGAGCGCGCCGAAGATGACCAGGCCGCCCATCAGCAGCCAGACCACGTTGAACACCAGGCCCAGCACACCGCCGAACAGGCTGCCCATGCCGCCGCTGTCGCCGCTCGCCGCCGCGAACGCGCCGATGCCGGTGCCGAGCAGGTTCATCACCACGCTGACCAGCTGGTACAGGATGCCGATGATCGCGGTGACGATCAGGCCGATCGCCGGAGCGCCGACCATGCCCTCGGCCTTGCCCGGCATGCCGCCAGGCGGACCTCCGGGAGCGAACCCGCCGCCGGGGGGACCGAAGCCGGCGGGCGGTCCGGGTGGCGGACCGAAGCCGCCGGGAGGCGGCCCGTAGCCGCCGGGAGGACCAGGAGGGGGACCAGGGGGACCGCCGTAACCGCCGGGGGGATAACCTTGCATCGCGGGTAAAGCAGTCGGCCTGCCTCGGGAAGTCAATCCTCCCTGCCCAGTTTTCCTGTGGCTCCGCTGGAACAACCCAGGGTGCTCGGCCGTTTCGGCCCTCTAGGAGGAGCGGATGAGCCGGGTCGACGTCGTGATTCTGGGGGCGGTCATCGTCGTGATGGGCTGCGCCTCCGCCCAGAAGGAAGAGCCCCAGCCGGCCTCGAGCCCGCGCCTCTCGCGCAGCTCCCGGCCAACTCCGCCTCCTCCGCGCACCTACCCCATCAGCCTCGACGCCCGCGCTCCGGCTACCGAGCTCGGCCAAGCGCTCGCCGAGCGCGCCCGCGAAATTGGCGTCTCGGGCCAGGTGGCGTTCGTTTGGGGCGACGTCGTGCCGGCCCCGCCCAACGCGCGTCGAGTGGAGCTGCGCGCCGGGAGCGCCAGCGTGCCGGGGTTCCTGGTACCGGAGGCCCACGAGATCGACATGGGCCAGCTCGCTCCCGACATCCACAACGTGGTGATGGTCGGCTGTGACGAGCAGGGCCTCTACGGCAGCCACCCCTCCGGACCCGGGCGCCACCGCATCGACTTTTCGGTGAGCGACGCCGAGACCCGCCGCGAGGCCCACGAGGTCTTCGCGTTCGTGAGCATCATGCCCGGGGACTTGTCCTCCCGCCTGACCTCCGGCCAGGTGGTGTCGCTGCTCGGGCAGCTCCCGACGCGCGTTCGCTACGCCGTCCTGGCCCTGCCGAGCTGATCAGGTCCGCGTACCCGCCGCGCCGCGCGTGGCACAGCCTGACACAAGCGTCCTCGGCAGATTTACGCCGGAAACTGCCTTCCGCGTTCGGGCACGACAGATGCATTGGCCCGCGACATGCGCAAGCGAATCAGTCGTTTCGGGATCGCGGTCTTGGGTATTGGGGCGCTGGCCTGTGGCGGCGCGCCGGAGACGGTGCAGAAGCCGAGTGACGACAGGAGCGCGGCGCTGGTCGCTCTGCCGACCTGCGGGGACGTGGAGGTCGCGCTGCGCGAAGCGGCGCTTGCCGAAATGAACCGCCAGCTCGACGCGGCGCTCGAGAGCTACCTCGAGCACGGCATCGGCGACGGCTGCAACTGGTACGGCGCGGAGGACGCCATGGCGGGCTCGGGGGGCTCGGGCGGCGGCGCCTCGGCTCCAAGCGGCTCGAACGGCGGCGCCAAGCAAGCCTCGGGGACCAACAACCAGGTGGCCGGGGTGGACGAGGCCGACTTCATCAAGAACGACAACGAGTACCTGTACGTGGTCGCCGGCGGCTCGCTGCGCATCATCGACGCCTGGGCCGCCGCCGAGGCTCACGAGATCGCAGCCGTGAAGCTCGAAGGCACGCCGAAGAAGCTGTTCGTCGAGAAGAACCGCGCGCTGGTCTACTCGTCGATGCCGAAGAGCGGCTCCGGGCCTGGCTACTACGGCTACGGCAGCGGCGAGTGCACCTACGGCTACGACTGCGACTTCACCGGCGATGGGCAAGCGACCCGCATCAGCGTGTACGACATCACGGATCGCACCGCGCCCAAGCTCCTGCGCCAGCTCGATCTCTCGGGATCGTTCATCAACGCTCGCCGCATCGGGACGTCGATTCACACCGTCGTTCACGACGCCCGCTCCAACTTCGAGGGCGTCAGCTACAGTCCGGAGAATCTCGGCTGGTGCGACGGGACCTCGAGCCTCCTGGCGCGGGTCCAGTTCGAGGTGCTGCGCGCCAAGAACACCGAGATCATCCGCACCGCGCCCATCAGCGACTGGCTGCCGTCGGTGACCGACAAACACCTGGACGGCTCGGGCAAAGCTGACGCGAACCTCCTGGCGGCCTGCGACGGCTTCTACAAGTCGCCGCTCGGCGACGGCAACGGCTTCATCACGCTGCTCTCTCTCGACATCGCCGAGCAGGGCACGCTCGGGTCGAGCACCATCGTCTCGCGCCCTGGCGCGGTCTACGCCTCCGCTGACGCGCTCTACATCGCCGTGCGCCAGAACGCCGGTATGAGTGACGGCTGGTACTCCGGCATGGAAGGAGAGAAGAGCGCCACTACCGTGCACAAGTTCGCCCTCGCGCACTCCCCGTCGAGCTCCAGCTACGCCGGCAGCGGCCTGGTCAAGGGCACCGTGCTGAACCAGTTCGCGATGGACGAGTACCAGGGGCACCTGCGCATCGCTACCACCAGCGGCCACACGCCCGATCCGAACGTCCACAGCACCATCACCGTGCTGAAGCAGGAGCGCGACGCGCTGATCGAGACCGGTCGCGTGGATCACATCGCGCCCACCGAGGACATCCGCTCGGTGCGCTTCGCCGAAGACAAGGGCTTCGTGGTGACCTTCAAGAAGACGGATCCGCTGTTCGTGTTCGACCTCGCGGATCCCAAGGCGCCGCGCACGCTCGGCGAGCTGAAGATTCCAGGGTTCTCCACCTACATGCACATGATGGACGACACCCACCTCCTGACCATCGGCTACGACGCCGACGACCAGGGCAGCTTCGCCTGGTTCCAGGGCGTGATGCTCCAGATCTTCGACGTCAGCGACCCCCAGCACCCGGCGCTGACCCACAAAGAAGTGATCGGCACCCGCGGCTCGAGCTCCGAGGCGCTGACCAACCACCTGGCGTTCAACTACTTCGCGCCGATGAACCTGCTCGCGTTCCCCATCACGGTCTGCGAGGACGCCTCCGGCGGCGGCAGCTACGGCCTGAACATGACCTTCAGCGGGCTGATGGTCTACGACGTCACGACCGCCGGCGGCTTCAAGGTCAAGGGCAAGGTCGCGCACCCCACCGACCCGACCAGCGGCGGCTACGACTCCAGCGGCTGCAGCAACTGGTGGACGCAGGCCTCGAGCAAGGTGAAGCGCAGCGTGATCATGGACAACTTCGTGTTCAGCGTGTCCGACGACCTGATCAAGGTGAACGACCTGAACGCCCTGTCCACGGATCTGGTGGCCATCCCCATCGGCAGCTGAGGAGAGCCTCCCAGCGCGCGGGCGCGTCGCCTTCGAAGGGCGGCGCGCCTGCTGTCTTTTGCGCGCGAACCGTTTTGCGGTAGGGCCGGCTCTCACGACCGGAGACCTGCCATGCACCCCGACTACACCCTGACCCGCGAAGTCCCCCATTTGAGCCAGGAGCAGGCCCTCGAGCGCGTGAAGGAGCAGCTCGCCAAGGAGGGCTTCGGAGTGCTCACGACCATCGACGTCGCCGCGACGCTGAAGGCGAAGCTGAACGTGGACCGGGAGCCCTACGTGATCCTGGGCGCGTGCAACCCGGGGCTGGCCAACCGCGCGCTCCAGGTCGAGCCTGCCGTCGGCGTGTTCTTGCCCTGCAACGTGGACGTCTATCAGCAGGACGGGAAGACCGTCGTGCAGGCGGTGAACCCCCGCAGGCAGTTCGAGCTGATCTCGAAGCCCGGCGTCGCGGAGCTCGCCGACGAGGTGGCGGCCAAGCTCGAGCGAGTGCTGGAAGCCCTGTAGGAGTCAGCCCGTGGTCCCGGGCTTGGACGCCGTGACCTTCCACACGAAGTTGTCGAGCAAGACCACCGAGTCGTACCAGGGGTCGCCAGTGTCCCAGATCACGAAGCGCAGTTCGACGGTCTCGCCGGGCTTCACGTTGCCGGCCACGTTGAGCCAGCCGGTGCCGCCGCCGGCCTGGTTGTTGGTGCCGCAGTAGCCGGGATCGGCGGGGAACTGCGAGGGCGGGTTCAGGATGTCCATCCCGGTGCCCACCAGCTCGGCCGTGCCGGTGCAGGCGGTGGTGCTGCTCAGCACCGAGCCCGAGCCGCAGCCCGTCTGGCCGTTCTTGCAGGCCCGGAAGAGCCCGGTGTTCCCGAAAGCCAGGTTCACGCCCAGCGGGTAGTAGGGCGGGCCGGGAGTACCGGGATCGACGAAGGCCAGGTTCTTGTCCGAGGGGTTCGCTGTCTCGCCGGGCCCGGGGACGAAGGTCGAGTCGAGCAGCGTCAGGAAGAAGTCGTTGAACGCGCTGCACACCCACTCCGGGTACTCGCTCGAGTAGAAGTAGCTGTTCAGCGTGAACGACTTGGCGTTGGTCGGCACGCGCACCCGGATCTTCAGCATGATGGGGTCGTTCGCCGTCGTGCCGCCTTGCGGGTCCGGGCATCCGGGCGCGTTGGGGAAGTTGTTGCCGTTGGCGCTGAGCCAGTCGGTCGGCACGGGGCTGGTGGTGCCGTTGTTCTGGCCGCCCTGGAACGCCGCCCACGCCGGGTTCGTGTTGTTGGGCGCCGCCTGTGCCGCGGCCCGCCCCGTGGAGAGCACCGCCAGCTTCGTCCCGAGCTTGGGCGCGACGTTGCTGCCGAAGCCGGTGCGGATCGAGCGCGCGTTGGCGTTCGGGGTGCCGGCACCGTTCGCCAGCGAGAAGGTCGCGCTGATGACGCCCCACTTCTTCTGGGCCAGCGGTGGGTTCTCGGTGGTGGTCTGGCACAGGTCGATGGCCTTGGCGTAGTCGAGGCCCGTCCCCGAGTTGCTGGCCAGAGGGCCGTCGCAGCCCGTCAACGGGTTGTCGCTGGTGCCGTCGCAGTCGTCGTCCACGCCGTTGCCGCCGAGCTCGAAGGCGCCCGGGTTCACCAGCTTCGGATCGCTGCACTCCGAAGGGGTCTCGCAGCAGTCGCCGTTGCACTTCGTCCAGCCGTCGCCGTCGGTGTCCGGGACGTCGTCGGCGACGCCGCTGCAGTCCTCGTCGATGTTGTTGGCGCAGATCTCCGCCGAGGGGACCACCTGGTTCAAGCAGGGTCCCCAGAGCAGGCCGCTGGCATCGCAGGTCTGCGTGCCGGCCTTGCAGAGTCCCTTGCCCTGCGTGCCCGCCGGCCCGGTGTAGCAGGCTTGCGTGGCGCCGGGGGTGCAGGTGCAGTTGGTGACGATCGCGGAGTTGATCTCGCAGCCGTCGGTCGCGCTCTTGTTGCAGTCCAGGAAGCCGACGGCGCAAGCGCCCATGCCACAGGCGCCCGCCGTGCAGGTGGCGGCGGCATTCAGCGGCGTGGGACAAGCCGTGCCGCAGGTTCCGCAGTTGTTCAGATCGGTCTGAAGATCGTGACAGCTGGCGCCGCAGCAAGTCTCCGCGGTGTTGACGCACGGCTGCGCGGTCGAGCAGCCCTGCGCGCAGGCGTTCTGCACGCAGATCTGCCCCGCGCTGCAGTCCGTGTCGCCCAAGCACTCGACGCACTTGTTGGTCGCGGTGTCGCACTTGGTGGTGGTGCCGCTGCAGTCCGTACCGTCGGTGCAGCCCGCGGCGCAGCCGTTGTTGGTCGTGCAGTACTGGCCGGTCGGACACTGATCCTTGGCCGGTGTGCACTCCACGCAGGTGCTCGTCGCCGTGTCGCACACCGGTGTCGGAGCCGCGCACTCGCTGTCGCCGGTGCAGCCACCGCTGCCGCCGCTGCCCGCTGCGCCTGCCGCGCCGGCCGAGCCGGCTGCGCCGCCCGTTGCGCTGGTGCCACCGGAGCCTCCGCCGCCGCTCGTGCTGCCGCCGCTTCCTCCAGCACCACCGCCGTCGGTGGCGCCGCTGCCACCAGCTGCGGCGGTGCCGCCCACGCTGCTGTCACCGCCCGCCGCGCAGCCCCAAGCCACCGAGCCGACGAGGCCGGCGCCCACCACGATTCCGCCAAATCCCAAGCGCATGCCCGAAGCTTACCGCAAGGATTTCGCAGCTGACGAAGGGGCAGGTTCAGTTTGGTGGGGCGCTGTGGGGCGTCCGCGCACATCAGTGACAGGTTGCGCGGACCGCGCGCAGGACCTCGCTCTGCCGTCGGGCGCGCTCGGTGAACAGCACCACCAGCTCGGAGCCTTCGGCGTGAACCGCCAGACTTCCGACATGGTTCGGCGTGCTCGCGAGCTCCAACGGCGCTCCGACGGGAGCGAGGTTCGCGCCCAAGATCCTGCCTCGAATGCGGCGACCGCTCGCGCGGTCACCCTCGAGCCAGGCCAGGAACCAACGGTCGAGCGGGAGCGCCGCGAGGGCGGGGCACTGCTGATCCATTTCGGGATCGCCGCCGCCGAACCGGAGGGTAGCCGCTGGCAGCTCGCCCGTCTTCGCCGGCGACAGCTCGATGCCCCAGGGCGCGTCGTTGGGTTGCCGCACGGCGTAGGCGAGGAGGACGCCGCCCGCTCGCGCAGCCAGCGCCGGGGCGTCGAGCATGCCGGACGCGACCGACAGCATGCCGAGCTCGCTCCGTCGCTCCCCGCGCTGGTCGAGCCAGCCCATGCGGATCACGCCGGAGTCGGCGTCGCCGCGGCGGAAGGCCACCGCGAACCCCGCGTCCCCGGCCCTCGCGACGATCGGTCGGGAGATCACCGCGCTCGATTGGCCCGGCCACAGCGTCGTCTGGGAGCCGTCGTCCGAGATGCGCGAGAAGCCAGCCGGGGTCATGCCGAGGGAAAAGGGTTCTTCGGCGTGGACGCGCCTCGAGAAGCGATCGACGTGAAATCCCGTTCCTGCCGGCACGATGCCTGCGACCTGGATGGGATCTGCCAAGAGCGCGCGCTGCTCGACCGCTAGCGGCTCGAGCGCGAGCGTGAGGCCGTAGCCGGTGGAAGAGCACGCTGGCCAGACTTGCGACGACGACGGGCCGCGGCCCCCGGAGCACCAGGTCGATCGCCGAGAGCTCCGCGGCGAAGAGCACGAGCCAGAGCCAACGCCCCGAGGGCATCGGTGGATCTCGTCACGTTCCCTCGCGGCTCCGCGAGCGTGTTAGCTTGCGCCCGTGACGTGGCGAGCGCTCGCTGTGCTGGTTCTTGTGACGGCCTGCGCGGGTCCGAGCGCTCCGCCGGCCGCACGCGCTCCCCGGGCGCCCGCTCCGGTCGCTGCCGCTCCGCCGGAGCCGCCGCCGGACTTGTCGCCGGTTCCCGAGCCGAAGTCCTTGCTCCTGGTGGCGCGCCTCGATCGCGACGCGCTGGGGCGGCTGCCCCTGAGAGGCTCGCTGCGCGACCTGGCGAACGCGCCGCTCGACGCGCTGGCCCCGGAGCTGCCGTCGTCGCTGAACGAGCTGGTCACGAGCGCTCCGCTGGAGCTCGCCGTCGCGCTGGACTCGCCGGAAGCGTTGCTCCTGGGCGGCCCGGATCTGGTCTGGTCGCTGCCGCTGGTTTCGTTCGAGGGGGCGCTCGCCCTCCTGCGCGAGCGCGAAGGCCAGGGCGAGCTGTCCCTCGAGCGCAAGGGCCCGGGGGTGGTGGCGCTGGGCGCCGGCTCCCGCGTTTGCTTGCTCTCGGTCGCGCTCGGTCCGGCGCCTGCGCGGCTGGTCTGCGCCGAGCGCCGCGCGACGCTGGATGCGCTCGGACCATGGGCGGCTCGTGGCTTGCCCACGCGCACCCTCGGACCGGAGCCGCTGGTGGTCGAGGCCTGGCCCCAGCGCTTCGCTCGGGAGCACCGTGACAAGCTCGCCGCGCTGCTCAGGTTCGTCGCGCCCGCTTCCGCTGGGCCGACTCGCTGGACGGACCAAGCCCTCTCGGTGCTCGGCCGAGACGGCCTGGACCTGCTCGGCGACGTGAAGCAGCTGCGCTTCTCGGCGGCGGAGCAGAGCGGCGGGCTCGCGCTCGAGCTCAGCGCGGACCTCGACGGGGAGCGCTCGTGGTTCGCGCGCACCGTTGGCTCGATGCCGCCGAAGACCGCAGGGGTGAGCCAGCTCTTCGCGCGCCTGCCTCCGAGCACCGACGCGGCGTTCTTCTTCTCCGGCGCCGATCCGACGCGCAGCGACGAGGCGCGCGCCGCGTTCTCCGGCTGGCTCGCGGCGGAGCTCGGACCGAGCGTACCGCGGGCGACGCTCGACCTGGTCGCAGCGACCTTCATCCAGCGCGTGCCCCACCTGTACGCGCACGGGGACGCCTACGATCGGGACGTGGGCTACGGGCGCCAGAGCGGCCGCGCGCTGTGGGAGAAGACCCGCTCGACCTACGGCTGGCACCTGATCGGATTCGACGAGCCCGCCAAGGCGTTCTTGCCGAAGCTCGATCAGGGCATGCGGGCCTACAACACCGGGCCCTTGCACGCCTTCGCCTACCGGACCCTGCCGCGCCTGTGCCGCGGCCTCGGCAAGATCCGCAAGAAACCGGCGCCGCGAACGCTGCCCGCCGGCAGCGTGGTCTACGAGCTGCCGTTGCCGGGGAAGTTCTTCGACGACTGCATGAAGGGGCGCGGCGTTCCGCCCGAGCCCGCGCCGAACGACGCCATCGTCGTGGTGCTGATGCCTTTGGGTGAGCGGAGCTTCATCGGCTTCGGGCTCCAAGAGCGCGAGATGATCGCGCGCATGCGCGCCGTGGCGCAGAGCAGCGCGGGAGCCTCGGCAGAGGAAGATGCGGATGTGCGTCTGGGTGGGTACGTCTCGCTCGCTGGTGTCGGCGGCCTGCTGCGCTTCGTCAGTATGGCCGAGCACTGGGACTGGGAGCGGCGGCGCCTGGCCCGCCTGCCGAATCAAGGCAAAGATCGCGCGGTTTTCGCGGTGCGCGTGTCGAAGTCGGGCGCGCCCCCTCGGACGCGCGTCGTTGCAGAGTTGAAAGTCCCGGAGGCGATGCTGAAAGACGCCGCAGCGCGCTGACATTTCGCGAGCGGCGCGGCTGGCCGTGGTGTCAGGCCCCGGCTAACCTGACGATTGGCATGCTCCTACCTCCGACGGCGCCGAGGCGCGCTTGAGCGCTCGGTCCAGGCGCGAAGCAGAGACGCTTCCTGCGGTCCCTTCGAGTGGCAGCGTCCGGCCTCCCGAGCCGGGGCTCTTCGACGCGCTGACCGGTGACTTCCTGGCGCGCTATCGGGCTTCCGGTGAGGCCAGCACCGGCGGCATGGGCGTGCTGACACACCTGCACGATCTGTGGCTGGACCGCCGGGTCGTGTCCAAGGCGATCCGCTCCGATCACCGGCACTCGCGGCGCGTTCGCCAGCGCTTCCTGCGCGAGGCGCGCGTGCAGGGCGCGCTGCAGCACCCCGGCATCGTGCCGGTCTTCGACATCGGGATCTCGCCGACCGGCGATGCTTACTTCACCATGCGCCGGGTCAGCGGGCTCACTCTCGCGGAGGTGCTGGACCGTCTCTGCGACGGAGATCCGGAGATGACGGAGCGCTTCTCGTCGCGGCGACTGGTGGTGGCGCTGAGCCAAGTCTGTCAGGTGCTCCACTACGCCCACGCGCACGGCGTGGTGCACCGCGATCTGAAGCCGGCCAACATCATGCTGGGCGACTTCGGCGAGGTGTACGTCCTGGACTGGGGCATCGCCAAAGTGAGAGGAGAAGCGGACGAGGTCCCGGACGGCGATGAGCTCTCGCGCGCGGAGTCCGGGGAGCGCCTGACCCACGACGGCTCGGTGCTCGGGACGCCGGAGTACATGGCGCCGGAGCAGAAGGGACGCGCGGAGGCCGTGGACGAGCGCGCCGACGTGTTCGCCCTGGGCGCCATACTGTTCGAGTGCCTCACGCTCGAGGCGCTCCGCAA
Source organism: Polyangiaceae bacterium (assembly GCA_015075635.1). Classification (NCBI taxonomy): domain Bacteria; kingdom Pseudomonadati; phylum Myxococcota; order Polyangiales; family Polyangiaceae; species Polyangiaceae bacterium. The sequence goes on along the minus strand of JABTUA010000002.1, from coordinate 2,359,741 downwards.
GGGCGGCGACGCGGCCCTGGCCCTGGCGGAGGTGGACGAAGATCCCGAGGTGCGCAGCCGCTTGGAGGCGCGCCCGGAGCTCGAGCCCGAGCTCATCGACGCCTGCGCGGCCGCCACCGCGGTCGATCCCGAGCAGCGTACCCGCGGCGCCGACGCGCTGCACGCCGCGCTCGAAGGGTACCTGGAGGGCGCTCGAGACTTCGAGCGCCGGCGCGGCGAAGCGGCTCGCCTGGTGACCCGTGCCATGGCGGCGCTCGCTGCTGCGTCCGAGCTCCCGGGCGAGCGCGACCGGGCGCGCTCGGAGGCCCTGGCGGAGCTCGGGCGCGCCCTGTCGCTGGACCCCGAGTGCAAGCCCGCGCTCGAAGCGGTGATGGACGTCGTGCTGGCCGAGCCCGAGACCTTGCCCACTGGCGCGCGCGAGGAGCTGGAGAAGGCCGCGCAGGCGCAGGCGCACGAGACGGCGCGCGTCGTCGTGGCGCTCGCCGTGGTCTGGATCGGGCTCGTGGCGCTCTCCACCGCGATGGGAGTCCGGGACTGGATGCCGTTCGCGGTGATCAGCGCCTGCATCGCGGTGCTCGTCGGCTACAACGCGAAGGTCGCGCTGACCGGGCGGCACCAGCGCGCGCTGCGCGCCCTGGTGGTGGTGGTGACCTTCGTGGCCATCGCGACCTTGGGCGCCTTCGCCGGTCCCTTCGTCGTGGTGCCGGCGGTGACCATCCTGGCGGCCACCGCCTTCGTCTTCTCCATGCGCGCCGATCGGGCGCTGCGCCGGCTCGCCGTGGCGTGCAGCGTGGCCGCAGTGGCGGTCCCGCCGCTGCTCCAGCTCGCGGGCGTTCTGCCGCAATCGTACTCCTTCGAGCACGACGTGGTTCACGTGCTGCCGAACGCGGTCAGGTTCCCCCCGACGGCCACGTTCGTAGTGCTCTGGATCACCAGCACGGCCGTGGTCGTCTTGTGCGCTGCGCTGGTCAGCTTCGGGGTCCGGCGCCTGGCCACGACCCAGGACGCGGCCCTGCTCCAGGTCTGGAGGCTGCGGCACCTATTGCCGCCGGCGGCGGCACGCGTGCTCGCGTCGGCGGCGCGCCGCGTCTCGCTCGCCGAGCCTCAGGCCACGAACGAGCCGAGCCGGCGGAAGCGCTGATAGCGGTCGGCGGCCAGCTCGTCTGGAGAGAGCCCGTCCAGCGACACCAGCGCCTCCCACAGCGCCCGGTCCAGCCGGCGAGCCGCGTCGTCGTGGTCCTGGTGTGCGCCGCCGGGTGGCTCGTCCACGATGGCGTCCACGCAACCGAGCTCGAGCAGGTCGGGCGCGGTGATCTTGAGGCGCTCGGCGGCCTTCGGGGCCAGCGAGCCGTCCTTCCACAAGATCGCGGCGCAGCCCTCCGGCGAGATCACGGAGTAGTAGCTGAACTCCAGGATCAACACGCGGTTGCCGATGCCGAGGGCCAGCGCGCCCCCGGAGCCGCCTTCGCCGATGATGGTGGTGACGACCGGCACGCCGATGCGCGCCATGACCTCGATGGCGTGTGCGATGGCCTCCGCCTGACCACGTTCTTCGCCTTCGATGCCGGGGAACGCCCCGGGCGTGTCGATGAAGGCGAGGACCGGCAGGCGGAAGCGATCGGCGAGCTCGTAGAGCCGAGTCGCCTTGCGGTAACCCTCGGGATTGGGCATCCCGAAGTTCCTGACCATGTTCTCCTTGGTCGTGCGGCCCTTCTGGTGCCCCAGCACGACCACGCTGCGATCGTGGTAGCGGGCCAGGCCTCCGACGATGGAGGCGTCCTCCGCGAAGCGTCGATCACCCGAGAGCTCGACGAAGTCGTCGAACAAGCGCGCGAAGTAGTCCAGCGTGTAGGGTCGGCTCGGGTGCCGCGACAGCTGCACCTTCTGCATCGGCTCGAGCTGCGAGAACATCTCGCGGGCGAGCCGGGCGGCCTTCTCCTCCAGCCGCTTGAGCTCGGGAGCCAGCCGCGCGTCGGAGCTGGCCAGCTCGCGCAGCTCGCGCACTCGCGAGACCAGCTCGACGACCGGTTTCTCGAACGCGAGCACGTGGGCCATGGCAGCGGCGCGGAGAGTCGCAGACCCGAGGCCCGCGTGCCAAGGGGTTGTCGCGACGACAGGTCTGACCAGCGCCGACGCGGCGCATCAGCGGCCTCACTTCTTGACCAGCTCGATGGCGTCTCGGAGCGCGTCTTCGCCCTGGTTCTCGCCGCCGACCCAGCGCACCACGCCGTCGCGCCCGGCGACGAAGGTGGCCGGCATCTCGCTGATGCGGAAGCGGCCGGAGAGCACCTGCCCGGAGTCGTGGACGACCGGAAAGGTCAGGGAATAGCGCCGCACCAGCTCGGCGGCCGTGGAGGCGCGCTCGTCCTCCGAGACGCCGATGAACGTCACGTCCGGGTGCTCGCGGGCCAGCTCCTGGGCGGCGGGAAGCGTCTTCTTGCAGGGCGCGCAGTAGTCGGCGAAGAACTTCGCCACGACCACGCGCCCGACCAGGGTCTTGGTGTCCAGGGACTCGCCGCTCAGCGTGGTGCGCTTGAAGCTCGGCAGCGGCTTGCCGGAGAGCGGGCTCGGGGCCGAGGCCGGCATGCTGGCAGCCTGCCCGCCGCAGCCGAAGAGCCCTACCGCAGCCATGGAGAGCCCCCAGGCGAGCAGGTGGGAACGCGGAAGCCTCATCCCACCGATGCCGGCACCTGGACCGCCGGCGCGCGCCCCAGCACGTTGAACACGCGGAACGGCTTGCCTTTGCCCTTGAGCTGCGCGGGCGGCAGCTCCTCGTACTCGTAGCGCTCGGCGAGGCGCGCCAGCGTCTGCTCGCTCACCAGGATCTGGCCCGCGGCGGCGATGCCGCATAGGCGCGCGCTGGTGTTCGCCACGTCGCCGATAACCGTGTACGAGAGGGCGCGCGAGCTGCCGATGTAGCCCGCGACCAGCGGCCCCGTGTGGATGCCGATGCCGATGCCGAGCGGCGGCTGGTTGTCGGCGACGCGCTCGCGGTTGAAGCGCCCGAGGACTTCCATCTGCTCGATGGCACACGCCACCGAGCGCGTCGCGTCGTCCGGGTGGGCCACCGGCGCGCCCCACAGCGCCATGATGCCGTCGCCCATGAACTTGTCGAGCGTACCCTCGTACTTGAACAAGACCTCGACCATCTGCTCGAAGTACTCGTTCAGCATGTCGACGATGACCTGTGGCTCGGCACCCTCGCTCATGCGCGTGAAGCCGCGGATGTCGGAGTTGAACACCGTGCACTCCTGCACGAGCTGGCCGCCCTTGGTGACCTCGAGCTCCCCGGAGAGCACGCGCTGGGCGATGTTCGGCGAGAGCAGGCGGCTGAAGCGCTCGCGGTTGACGATCTCCTGCTCGATCTTCTTACCCAGGATGTTGATCTCGATGAACATCGCGGCCTGCGCGGCGATGGCCGTCACGATCTCCATGTCCTTGGGCTGGAACTGAGCCAGTGTCTCGCTGTCCAGCCACAGCACCCCGAGGATCTCGTCGTTGTGCAACAGCGGCGCGACGATGGCCGAGCTGATCCGGTTCAGGATCATGCTCTTGCCCTTGGAAGCCGCGAAATCCATCGCGGCGTCGTGGGTGAGCACGGTCGCCCGCTCCTTGATCACGTGGTTCATGATCGTGGAGGAGACGCTGATCGGGGAGTCGGTGCCGTCGCGCCGGAGGCTGGCGCCCGGCCGCAGCTCTCCGCTGGCGTCCCTGAGGAAGATCACCCCGCGATCGGCGCGCACGAACTTGAAGATCGTGAGCAGGATCTTGTTGAGCAGGACCCGCAGGTCGCGCTCCATCGCGATCTCGCGCGAGAGCTCGTGCGAGAGACGCAGGCGCTCGTAGTCCGCCTGGAGCTGGGGAGTATTCGACGCGAGCTGGTCGTAGGGCAAGAAGCCCTTCTGCGTCGCGGCGATCTGCGTGCCGATGGCGCGCGACTGGTCGTTCATGTCGACGCGCGTCGCGTTCAGGGGTGGCAGCGGCACGCTCTCCGGGTCGTCCAGCGTCGGCGTCCGGTCGTAGGGTTGGTACTGAACGGGGGAGGTGACGCTCTGCGGTCCCGGAACGGACAGCGGGATCTGCGGCAACATGCCGGGCCCGGCCGGCGTGGTCGCGGGGATGGCGCTCATCGGTACCGGTCGCTGGTGCGAGACCGGCGGGGCGCTCGGCGCGGCCACCGGCGCGGCCGGCTGCCAAGCCGGTGGTGCGGCTGCCGTCATCGGCGCGCCGGGCGCGCCTGGTGCCGGCGCCGGCGACCAGACCGGCGGCGCCAGGGGCTTGCCGGAGCCGTCGTCGAAGCGGGCGCGCGTGCTGCCGAGCGCGATGTCGTCGCCGTGGCGCAGCATCTGCTCGCCGCCGACGGCCACGCGCTCCCCGTTGATGTAGGTGCCGTTCAGGCTGCCCAGATCGCGCAGCACGTACTCGGCGCCTCGCCGCTCCACGATGCAGTGCTCCTTCGAAACGATCTTGTCGAGGAGTTGGATGGTGTTGCTGGGGTGGCGTCCGAGCGAGTTGAACGCGCGCAGCTCGACCACCTGTTGGCCTTCCGGCGTGGCAAGAAGCAAGCGCGGCATACTCGACGGGGAAGGCTACCGTCCTCATCCCGCGACGACAAGGGAGCGCAAAGTTTCCCGCGATTTGCTCCGGGCTCGAGCGCTCTTCCCCGCGGGCTTCAGCCTGATAGTCTGAGGGGCCGTGACTTTGCACATCCTTGCCATCGATCAAGGGACGACCGGCTCGACTGCGCTCGTGATGGACACCCACGGCCGCACGCTGGGCCGCGCCAACCGGGAATTCACCCAGCACTTTCCCCAACCCGGCTGGGTGGAGCACGACGCCGAGGAGATCTGGCAGAGCGTCGTAGACTCGGTGCGAGAGGCCTTGGCGGCCGCCGCAGTCCGAGGCGAGCAGATCGGAGCCATCGGCATCACCAACCAGCGCGAGACGGTCGTGCTCTGGGAGCGTGCGAGCGGGCGGGCCGTCCATCGCGCCATCGTGTGGCAGGACCGGCGCACGGCGGAGCGCTGCGCCGCGCTGAAGGGGCTCGGTCACGAGGCGCGCGTCCGAGAGGTGACCGGGTTGGTCCTGGACCCGTACTTCTCCGGGACCAAGCTCGAGTGGCTGCTCGACAACGTGGACGGTGCCCGCGCCCGCGCCGACCGGGGGGAGCTCGCCTTCGGCACCATCGACAGCTTCCTGGTGTCCCGGCTCGGAGGCGGTGCGCCCCACGTCATCGACGTGACGAACGCGTCGCGTACGCTGCTGATGGACCTGGCCGAGCGCGAGTGGAACGCCGGGATGTGCGATCTGCTGCGAGTCCCCGCGTCGGTGCTGCCCAAGATCGTGCCGTCGGCCGGCGAGGTCGCCCGCACCCGCGCGGTGCCGGGCCTACCGGACGGGATCCCCATCGCGGGCATGGCGGGCGATCAGCAGGCCGCGCTGTTCGGCCAAGCGTGCTTCGCGGTGGGCGACGCCAAGTGCACCTACGGCACCGGCGCCTTCGTGCTGGTCAACGCCGGCAGCAAGCCCCTTCCGAGCCGATTCGGCCTGCTCTCCACGGTGGGCTGGCAGATCGGCGACGAGGTGGTCTATGCCCTGGAAGGCAGCTCTTTCATCGCCGGTGCCGCCGTGCAGTGGCTGCGGGACGGCCTCGGCCTCATAAAGTCTGCACACGAAGTGGAGAACTTGGCTCGATCGGTCGCCTCGAGCGACGGCGTCACGTTCGTGCCCGCGCTGGCAGGGCTCGGCGCGCCGTACTGGGATCCCGGGGCACGCGGGCTGATCTCGGGCCTGACCCGCGGGACCACGGCGGCTCACCTCGCGCGGGCCACGCTGGAGGGCATCGCCTTCTCGGTGAACGACTTGCTCGGCGCCATGGCCGACGACCTGGGCAAGCCGCTCGGTCGCATGCGGGTGGACGGCGGCGCCGCCGCCAACGACCTGCTCATGCAGTTTCAGAGCGACGTGGGCCAGCTGGTCGTCGAGCGCCCGAGCGAGCTCGAGTCCACGGCGCGTGGAGCGGCCATGCTCGCCGGTGTCGGCGCCGGCCTGTTCCGGACCGGCGGCGAGGCCAGCCAAATGATCGCGGTGGAGCGGACGTTCCATCCTTCCATGGCCGAGGCCGAGCGCTCGGAGCGTCTCGCCGGCTGGCGCGACGCGGTGCGTCGCAGTCGGAGCGGCAGCTGATGACGGAAGCAGCGGAACGCGGAGCGGATCTCTAGCAGAGGAAGCATGTCGAACGTGGACAACACAGGACCGGCGCGCGACGTACCCGTGGACTGGGAGGCGCTCGAAGACGCCTTCGAGAACAACGCTCCGGAGGTACACAGCTACCTGCACTTGGGGACCGGCGAAGTGCTGCGCGTCGTGGACGGGATCGCGGATCCGGAGATGCACGCGCGCATCGCCTCGGACGCCACCTACCTGCGCATCGAGCCGGTCAGCTCGCGCGAGCAGTACCGCTGGATGGAGCGGTTCATCCCGATGGTGGACGAAGGCGAGCTGCGTGACCGGCTCACCCACGCCATCGACGGCAAGGGCGCGTTTCGTCGCTTCAAGGACGTGCTCATGTCCCACGGACCCGAGCGGGAGCGCTGGTTCGCTTTCCGCAGCGAGCGCCTGCGGGTGTTCATGGAGGCCTGGCTCGCGGCTCATGCGCTGAACCCCATCGCGCGCGCGGTCTTCCCCGCTTCTCCCGAGCCAGCTCAGGAGACGGCGCCGATCTCCCAGGATCAGCTCAGCGGCCGGCGGGGGCGCAGCGCCGAGGCGCTGCGCCGTCAGGTCAAAGAGATCACCGAGAACCTGGGCGTACGCGACCTGGACAAGGTGTTGGCCTTCGCCGAGTTCGTCAAAGCCCGGCGTGCGGCCCGCACCTACTCGCATCGCCGGGACGAGCGAGCCGAGGGCGAGGCCGGCGCAGACTCCGAGGGCGGATCCGACGACGCGCCGGACGACGAAGACCCGAACCCCTCCTCGGCTCCTCACCCGCTGGCCCGATGAGCTCGCTCCGCGCGTTCGTGGCGGCCTGCGTGGTTCTCGGGCTCACGCTCGCGCCGCGGGTGGCGGGCGCCGAACGCGTGGCGCTCGATCGCGCGGTGGTGCGGTTCAGCGCGCCGGAGACCGGCGGTGCGCGCTCTCCGCGCTTCATCTTCGAGCGCACGCTCGCGTTCGAGGCGCGCATCGAGGCCCTGGCGGATCCGGACCGCGCGACCACCCGCGACGTTCGACCCTACCGGGAGCGGCACGTTCGGGCCGCGCTCGAGCGCCACGTGGCGGAGACGCTCCTGTCCAGCTTGCGCATCGACCCCGAGCCCAGCGAGCAGGACCTCTCTCGCCAGACCGAGTCGGCGCGCCGCATGCTGTACGAACGCGCCGGCGGTCCCATCGCCATCGAGCAGGCGGTGCGGGCCGAGGGCATCGACAGCCGCGAGCTCACCAGCATCCTGCGCCGGCAGGCGCGCTCGAGCTTGTACCTCGATCGCATGGTGGCGCCCATGCTGGCCCCGAGCGAGGCCGAGCTCCGAAACATCCATCGCTCGGTGCAGACGCCCTTCCGCGATCGGCCCTTCGAGGAGGTGGAGGTGCCGCTCCGCCGCTGGTACGTCGGCAAGCGCTTGACCCTGGCGCTGACCTCCTTCTTCCAGAACGCGCGCTCGCGCGTGACCTTGACGATTCTGCCGCCGCCATGAGGGGCGGCGTCCCCGGGCACGCCCAGCACTACCGTCGCAGTCCGTGGCAGGCTCAGATCCCGATCCGCAAGGGTGACGAGAGCCCACCAGAAAGTCCGGCGCGGCCGGCGCCCGCTGCGCCTTCGGTCGGCACGATCGCCAGGCGCCGTGATGCGCCCGGCGACTCCTCCGACCAGAGGGAAAGCACGCGCTGGCTTCGCCAGTAGTCCAAGTGGAAGGGTGCTCTCACTTCCAGTTCGTGATCTTGCGATCCGAGACTGCGACAGTAGTGTTAGCAGCCATGGCCGTGCTGGAGTTCGAAGACGTCTGGAAGCGCTACGGCGACAAGGTCGCCTTGTCCGGCGTGTCCTTCGACGTGCGACCGGGTGAGGTGTTCGGCCTGCTCGGCCCGAACGGCGCGGGCAAGACCACCAGCATCCGGATCCTGATGGACATCGTCCGGGCCGACGCCGGCAAGGTGACCCTGTTCGGCCAGCCGCTCACCCGCGGGCACCTGGATCGCCTGGCGTACCTGCCGGAGGAGCGGGGCCTCTACACCAAGCAGAAGGTCATCGACGTGATGATCTACTTCGGCAAGCTGAAGGGCCTCGGAGCGTCGGAGGCTCGGGCGCGCGCGCGCACTTGGCTCGAGCGCATCGGCCTCGCGTCCACGGAGAATCAGCACGTGGAGCGGCTCAGCAAGGGCATGGGTCAGAAGGTGCAGCTCGCCGCCACGCTGCTCTCGGAGCCGGAGCTGTGCGTGCTCGACGAGCCGTTCTCGGGTCTCGACCCGGTGAACACCGCGCTGGTGCGCGACTTGATCGGCGAGATCCGCGCCTCCGGGCGCACCACCATCCTCTCGACTCACCAGATGAGCATGGTCGAGACGCTCTGCGACCGAGTCGCGCTGCTCTCGGAGGGCAAGCTCATGGTCTACGGCGAGGTGAACGAGGTGCGGCGGCGCTACAGCTCGTCCGAGCTCCGCGTCGGCATCCAGGGCGAGCTGCCCGAGCTGCCGGAGGTCGAACAGAGCGTCGTCGAGCGCCCGGGCACCTACCGGTTGGTGCTCGCCGAGGGGGCCGACCCGCAGCGGGTGCTGGAGCGATTGCTCGAGGCCAAGGTGCCGGTCGAGCGCTACGAACGCGTGCTGGCGCCGATGGAAGACATCTTCATCCGCGTCGTGAAGAACGGGGCAGCATGATCCGCTGGAGCAAGGTGCGCACGGTGGCCTGGTTCGAGCTTTCCTCGACGGTGCGGCGGCTCGGCTACCTGATCGTGACGCTGGGCATGCCGCTGTTCGCGGTGCTCTACGGCGGGCTGGCGCTGATCCCCGCCTACCTCGCCAAGCAGCAGGAGGAGGCCACCCGCGTCTACGGGGTGGTGGATCAAGCGGCCGTGCTCCGGCTCGGTCCCGGCGAGTCGGAGACGATCCGCAACGCGGTGTTCCGCGGCTTCGCCGACGAGAGCTCGGCGCGCGAGGCGCTGGTCGTCAAACGCAGCATCCGCAGCTACTTCGTGGTCACGCCGGACTACCTGGACTCTGGACGCGTGCTCGCGCACTCGGGTGAGGGTGGGTCCCTCGGACCCTGGGAGGGCCGCAGCGAGCTGAATGAGCTCTTGCGCACGCGCCTGCTCGGGACTCGGGTCGAGCCCAAGGTCGCCGCTCGGTTGCTCGAGCCCATCGCCGGCCGCGAGACCTTCCGCGTGGCCGGCGACGGTCAGGTGATGGCGGAGGCGTCCGAGGCGTACATCGGCCGCTTGGTCCTGCCCATCGGCTTCGTGTTCCTGCTCTTCACCTCGATCTTGATGAGCGGGAGCTACCTGATCCAGGCGACCGCCACCGAGAAGGAGAACAAGGTCGTCGAGGTGCTCCTGTCCAGCGCCAGCGCCGACGAGATCATGACCGGAAAGCTGCTAGGGCTCGGCGGCGCGGGGCTGCTCCAGGTCATCGTCTGGCTCGGCATGACCCTGGGCGTGCGCTTCGGTTTCGCGCAGCTGGTCTTGCCGTTGAACATCCAGGTGTCCTGGCAGGCGGTGGCGATCGCGCCGGTGCTGTTCGTCACCGCGTATGCCTTCATCGGCAGCCTGATGCTCGGCACCGGGTCCTTCGGCGGCAACGTCCGCGAGAGCCAGCAGCTCGGCATGTTCTGGGCGTTCCTGGCCACGCTGCCGCTGATGTTCTTGCCCCTGCTGCTCGCCGATCCGCACAGCATCGTCGCCCACGCCCTGACCTGGATCCCGTTCTCCGCGCCGGCCACGCTCGTGTTCCGCATGTCCCTGGACCCCGACGCGATCTCGATCTGGGAGATCGCCGGCTCGCTCTCGGTGCTCTTGCTCTCCACCTGGGCCGCGGTGCGCATCGCCTCCCGGCTCTTTCGCGTGGGCCTCTTGCTCACCGGCGCGCGCCCGAGCCTGCGCGAGATCTGGCGACAGGCGCGGATCGCTCCGTGAGCACGGGCGCACCGCGGATACGGGCGCGCTGTGCGGCGAGGGGCGGCGAGCGGTGACCGAGGGGCGGGCAGGGGCGGCGAGAGTAGCGCGCATGCGCGCGCGGAAACGGGCGGGCGCGTGAGCGCGGGCGTGAGCAAGGGCGAGAGCGAAAGCGTCAGCGTGGGCGCGGGTGCGGGCGTGAGCGTGTCACGTTCTTCAGGCTCGGAAACCACTACGTGGAAGCCGTGGGCGTGGCCGCGGACAAGTCCGACCCGGCAGCGAAGTGGAGCACCGTCCTCGAGAAGCGGCTGGGATCCTCCACGAACCCTGATCGAGCGCTGGCGTCGCGCCAGCGCCAGCGCCAGCGCCAGGGCGAGGACGACCCAAGCCGCGCGCTCTGGCCCTGCGGCGCGCGCCCACGACCGGAGACGATCACGCGAAAGCGCCGCCCATTGATCACGATGAGACTCGACGGAACGTGGCGCGTTCCACGGACGCGCCCCACGCCACGGCCGCCTCATCAAGCCGCGTGCGAGCGCCACGAGGGGATGCACCCCAGCATGGCTTGCCGCTACAGCCTGTCGTTCGCCGCCTGGGCCAGTGCCTTGGCCTTGACCCGGTACGGCTCGAAGTCCTCGCTCAAGGCACCGGTGATGGCATAGCGGAAGGTCACCGCGAAGGCGGCCTTCTTCCAGGTGATCTGCACACCGCGCGTTTGGTCGAGGACCTCGCCGCCGTCGCCGATGGTGTACGGGGTCGAGCCAACCAGAGGCGTGTACGCTGCCACCGGTGCGACCGAAAGGACGAGCTCGTCGTTTCGCAGCACGGTCGAATACTCGCGCTCCCACGCGCAGCGTCGCGAGGTACCGCCCGGAGTGTCGTTCGTTGCAGCGACGCCCGGAGTGGGGGCGCCCAGGATGTCCTCGATCTCCCCGGCCGTGAGCAGCGTGCAGGCGTCGGGGACGTTCCCGCCACCGCCGCCACTACCACCGCCGTCATCCGAGCTGCACGCGAGGGCTAACGGGGCAATCGCCAGAGCCGACACCAATCGCTGGATTACACTGTGCATGCCCCGGAACTTGCACCAGCTGCCCGCTCGGATCCAGTCGAGCCCGCCATGTCCGCTGGACCCCCTCGTGGGCCGGTGTACTTCGCGGGCAGTGGCGCGCCGTCCAGGCTGATGTCGTCGCCTTCGGCCGTCCAGGCCGCGCTCACCGCGTCGTCGGCGACCGCGCGCCCTCACTCCCACGCGCACTCGGCAGCAATGGGTTTCCCGCCGTCGAGTCGGAGCATCATGTGCTGCCCCTCGACCACGAACGCGACGCGTGCCGGGGGGGCGGGTCCTTCGAGGAGGACCCGAAGGCGGCCCGGCGGCGGGTCCCAGCGAGGCGTGTTCCAGCGGGTCGCGACCAACACCTCTTGCCAGCGACCCGCGACCACCGCCGTGTCGACCAGCTTTCGCTCGCCCACGATTCCTCCGGCGTCGTATTCGACCCGCACGAGCTTGCCGTCGTCCAAAGTCACGATGACGGACGCTCCCGCGAACGCGCCGGCATACTCCGGAGCGTCCATCGGATTCGCGGGGTCGAGCTCGGTCGTGGACCGTGCTTCCCCCATCTCTGCGCCGCAGCTTCCGCTCGCCGAGAACGGGCCTGCCACGGCGAAGCGTGGGGGCCCGCCACAGCCGTAGAGCAGAGCAGCGAGCAGAGCCGCTCCACCCCGCACCGACACCGCGACGTGGAACCCTTCCCTTCCGCCCCAATCGCAAGACAAGGCGGTGTCGGTCATCGCTCCGCGAGCTTACCCGGGCGCGCGCGCCGGTAGTGCATGGCGACCGCGCCGCAGCGGAGCGGCTTCGCCGAGACCAGCTCGAGCCGTCGCGTGCTGGGCAGCCCGCTCTGGTACAGGGTCGGGCCGTGGCCGGCGATCCTGGGGTGGACGAGGAACTCGTACTCGTCGATCAGATCCAGCCGGTCCAGCTCGGTCGCGAGCTTGCCGCTACCGAGGAGCACGCCGGCCGGGGTCGCGTCCTTGAGCTTCTGCACGCCCGTGCGCAGGTCGCCGGCGATGTGGTGGCTGTTGGTCCACGGGAAGTCCTTTCGCGTCGACGACACCACGTACTTCGGCTTGACCTCCAGCTTGGCCGCCCACTCGCGCATCGCTGGGGGCGCTTCCTCGTCGCCGCGGGCGACCGCCGGCCAGAAGCTCTCCATCATCTCGTAGGTGACGCGGCCCCACAGTATCGCCCCGCCCTCGTCCATGAGGCGGGTGAAGAAGGCGTGTGTCTCGTCGTCGGCGATTCCCTCCTGGTGGTCGACGCAGCCGTCCAGGGTGAGATTGATGCTGAAGGTCAAGAGTCCCATGGTGTCCTCCGTTCGAGATACACGACCAGACGCTCCGCCGTCTGGCAAAGTGCTCGGCCTTGGTCCACGCCTCGAAGACCAGCTCGGGACCGATCAGTGCGGCTCGCCCTACTGCAAGTGGTGAAGAGCGAGCGTCACCGCTGCTCCAGGGCAGGCGGCGCCGGGGCGCGGGCGGGCGCGCCCTGACCGCCGGGCGGTCACGACCAGGAGCCGCGCTCACGGCGTGAGCGTGTAGCCCTTGCCCGACATGCGGTAGCGCACGCGCCTGCCCATGATGGGGTAGGTCCAAGCCGCGAGCTCGCGGTAGCCCGAGGCGTCCCGTTTGCCGGCCTCGACCTGATAGCCCTCGACCTCGCCGACGAGCTCGTGGCAGTGGCCGCGGTCGACGAACACGAGCCAGAGCCAGTAGTCGACCGAGGTGTAGAGGAGCACGCGGTCCACCCGACCGTCGGCGTCGAAGTCGAGCGGCCCGAAGAAGGCCAGGCCTCGATCGAGGTCTCCGAGCTTGCCCTCCTTGACCGGGGCGGGCTCGAGATCGGTGAGCGTCGGCGGGCCGAGCTCGGGAAACTCGAGGTTCTTCGGGAAGGGGGCGAGGGCCTTCTCGAGCGCTCGAGGCCGGCAGACTCGCAGCGGAGCGGGCGCCGGCTCGGGCTCCGCTTCGGGCTCCGGGGCCTGCTCCGGCATCGGCGGCGCGGCCGCCGGCACGGGCGGAGTCGCCGACGGCGTCGGCGGGACGAGGAGCGGCGCTGCCGCTGCCGGCGGGCTGGGCCGAGCGCACGCGGCGAGACTCACCGAGAGCAGAAGCACGCGCCACATGCGAGCGGACAACGCCGGGCACCGCGCGGCGCATTCCGTCAGAGGGATGCCGGCGGCGCACGGCTTGCGTGCCGACTCACTGAACGGTCATGTCCGGGCCCACGCTCTCGATCAGGCAGTCGCTCTCGGGTCCGAAATCCAGCGAGTAGACGAAGCCCTGCGGCGTGCACTTCGCGGGCAGCGGCGCGCCGTCCAGGCTGATGTCGTCGCCCTCCGCCGTCCAGGCCGCGCTCACCGCGTCGTTGGCGGCCGCGGCCTGGGCGAGCTGGGTCCACCAGGTGGCCACGTCGTCCGTCGGGGCCGTGCCGGCGGGCAACAGGTTCGCGAAGATCTTCCGGCGTGCCTCGCGCACCCAGGTCGGGTCGAGCACCGCCACGTTCATCTCGCCTTCGTAGAGCATGCCGCGGTTGTTCTTGTTGGCGCTGCCCACGCTCAGGAACTTGTCGTCCACGATCAGCATCTTCGAGTGGACGTCGATGTTCGCCCAGCGGGCCTCCGTCTCGTCGATGCCCCAGGTGACCACGGTGTCGAAGGAGCGGAGCTGGAGCAGCACGTAACGCCCCGGAAACTTGGTCTCGAAGAGCGCGTGGCTCTTGTAGGTCCAGGCGCAGCCTGGGTCGGTCCACTCGTTGATGGGCTTGGTGATCACCACGAGCTTCACGTTCGGGTTCGCGTCCATGCGCGCCACGATGGCGTCGTTGAGCATCGGCGCCCGGAAGTACTGGTCTTCGATGTAGATGTACTCGTTGGCCTGGCTGACGGCGTTCACCCAGGTCTCGGCGATGGCGTGCTCCCAGAACGGCTGCGGCAAGGTCGGCGTGACCTGGATCTGCTTGCCGTTCGGTCGCTCGGCGATGTTGCGCTGTACCGCAAAGTTGGTGCTGTTCGTCGCGTAGTCCACGCCGCTCTTGAGCTGGTGCTCCCAGCGCTTCTGGAACACGTCGGCGGCGTCCTGAGCGGCCGGCCCTTCGATGCGCACCATGTAGTCCTTGCGCGGCCCCTGGTCCGGCAGCGCCTCCTTGTTCTTCACCGCCTGGCGGGCGGTGGTCGTCGCGTCGAACAGCATGCGACGCGGCTCGAAGATGGCGTGGGCGCTGCTGTCCCAGTCCACCTCCTTCAGGTTCATGCCGCCGATGAACGCCAGCTCGTCGTCGATGACCATGAACTTCTGGTGGTAGGAGGCGATCTGGGTGTTGATGCCCACCGGCCACTGGGTGAGATCGACGTCCTTCTCCGGCAGCGTGGACGCGATCTCGGCCTCCGCGTCGAAGCTCTGGGAGGCCGTCTCCGCGAAGCTCGCGCGGACGCGATCGCCGAAGGTGAAGGGCGAGGCCGCGAAATGGAACTTGCCCTTGGTCTGGTTGGCCATGCCCATGAACTCGAACTCGTCGTTGGGCGTCTCGGCGAAAGCCTTGAGCTTCGAGTCCGTGGTCATGAAGCTCAGGATGCTGTCTTGACCCCAGAACTGTCCGACCAGGACGCGGCGCTCGGCGGGCAAGGTCTCCAGGATCCCCAGGATGGTGTTCTGCCAGCGCTGGGACGGCGTCAGCGTGAGGTGCGTAGTCGAATCGCGGAGCAGCTCGAAGTCGGACTGCCACCACCAGGTGGCGATCATCACGGACTTCTTCGCGGCCTTCAGGCTCTGGGCGACGCTGGCCCAGGCTTGCTCGCCGTCCATCATGAAAGTGATGTCGTTGCCGCGCCGCGCGGGGCGCCCGCCCGCCGAGAACCACTTGTGCCGGAGACCCAGGAACAGGGAGTGGACCGGCAGCGTCAGGCCGTCCACGCTGCGGATCTCGTGACCGAGGGAGAGCCCCTGGCGCGCGCTCTCGGGGTTGGGCGAGAGCTTCGCGCTCTCCTTCGAGTCGGAGCCGTCGTAGACGATTTCGGCGCTGAGTGAGTCGTGCTCCGGCGCGCCGAGCTCGACCTTCAGCGTTCCGGCCTTCACCAACGGGACGCGCACGATGGGGCTACCAGTGGTGTACGCCGGCGCACCGTCGATGCTGACGGTGACGGTCGTCTCGGTCGCGGGCAAGAGCTGACCCCATATGTCGAGGGGGTAGACCTCCACCCAGGCCTTAGGCGGGACGTCGGGGGCATCGGGGCCGCCGTCGTTGCCGGCCGCGTTGCCCGAGCCGCCGCCGCCGCCGCTCTGGCCCGTGCCACCGTCGGAGCCACCGCAAGCGCCGGCCCAGAGCACCGGCAGGACTAGCGCGAGAGTCGTGAGCGTCCCGAAAGAGCGCATGGTGCGATTATCACTCGAATCGGCGCGCGCGCCCAGCCTCAGGGACACATCGGGCACTCGCCGTTCTGCATCGATTGCACGCACTGGCACTCGAGCCCGAAGGTACAGGAGATTCCGTGTCCGGCTCTCGGGCGAGGTGAGGACGCTCGTCCGGCGCGCGGTCAGGCGGACGGGTTGAGCGCCGCTAGCGCAGCGTTCAGCGCCGTCGCGTAGCTGACCCAGGCCAGGTACGGCACGAAGAGCCAGCCGGCGATCTTGTCGACGCGCCAGAAAGCGGCGGCGGTGGCCGCGATGCAGATCCAGAGCAGCACGATGACGACGAGCGCAGCTCGCGGCGAGTGCGCCCAGAAGAAGACCCAGGACCAAGCGGCGTTGAGCGTCATCTGAGCGAAGAAGACGCCGATCGCACGCGAGCGACCTCGAGCGTCGCGGGGCGTCCGCAGGACCCGCCAGAACGAGTACGCCATGGCGACGTAGAGAGCGGTCCACACCGGCCCGAAGAGCCAGTTGGGTGGGTTGAACCACGGCTTCTCGAGCTGGGCATACCAGCCAGTGATGTTGGGTCTGGTCGCGATGCTGCCGAGCACGGCCGCTGCTAGAACCGGCGCGATCGCTGCGAGCGCGAGCCGCAAGGTGCCCGCCGTCGAAGTGCTCCGAGTCGGGCTCGCGCCGTGCGCCGACATGGCAGCATTGTGCGGCGCCGAGCGCCCGAGGCAAGTGCCAAGCGCAGGCGACGGTTGAGCGGCGTTCCGATCGTGGGCTGGCCGATCGGGGCTCAGGGATACATCGGGCACTCGCCGTTCTGCATCGGCTGCGTGCACTGGTTCTGGCAACCCGGGACGCCGCAGGGGTAGCAGCACTTGAGCCCGAGCGAGCACTCGTTGTCGGTCTGGCAGGTCGTGCCAGCGCCGCCGTCTCCCATGCAGCTCGTCCCGGGGCTCACGTCCACACCCGCAGCGTTTGCGCCGCAGGCGTTGCAGTACTGCTTGCCGTCGCAGCCGCACACGCCGGGACAGTCCTCGGGGCAGCCGCCGGGCTTCTTCACGCACACCCCCGTGGAGTCGTCGCCACCGCAGGCGCTCTGGTCCGGGTAGTCGCAGTACTCGTCGGCGGCGCACGTCTCCTCTGCGAGGCCGCCGCAGGTGCTCGCGACCACCTTCGTGTAACAGCCACCCGTGCAGAGGAGGTAGCCGCCGTCGACCGGGATCTTCTCGCCGTCGCCGCAGCTGCAGCACCCGCAGGCCGCCGTGCACCCGGTGTCACACATCGGAGGCTGGGCGCAGCCCACGGTGGAGCAGTCGATTCCGCCGCTGCCGCCCGTCGAGCTGCCGCCGCTGCCAGCCTGGCCGCCGCTGCCGCCGCTCGAGCCGTCGGAGTCCGTGCTGCCGCCGCAGGCCGAGAGGCTCAGGAGGCCGAAGCTCAACGCAATCACCAAGCTCGAGAACGAACGCATGGACGCGTCCAGAGCAAGCTGCATGCCGCCGTCGACTGCGACAAATCCGCGGGAGAAGCTCCTGTGCCAGCCGCGCCGGTGTGCCGAAGACCGCGACAAGGCCGCCAGTCGGCTGGCGGGTTTGACCGGCCCGGCCCCTCGCAAGTAGGTTCCGCCCCCGAAGTGCACCAGCTCACCGCCATTCGCCCCGTCCCGCGCACCGGCGTCATCTACGTGATGGCCGAGGCTCAGCGGCACGGCTACTCGCAGGAGAACCCCGACTGGTGCAACCTGGGCCAGGGCATGCCGGAGACGGGGCCGCTCGAAGGCGCCCCGCCGCGCGTCGAGCACATCGACATCGACGTCGCCGACCAGGAGTACGCGCCGGTGGCTGGGCTCTGGGAGCTGCGCGAGGCGGTGGCTGGGCTGTACAACGAGCTGTACCGGCGCGGTCTGCCGTCGCAGTACAGTGCGGAGAACGTCGCCATCGCGGGCGGTGGGCGCGTCTCGATCATGCGGGCCTGCGCGGCGGTGGGCCCCGTGCATCTCGGGCACTTCTTGCCCGACTACACGGCGTACGAAGAGCTCTTGGACGTGTTCCGCCGCTTCACGCCCATCCCGGTCCTCTTGGACCCCGAACAAGGGTATCGCTTCTCGGTCTCGGAGCTGCGGCGCGAGATCCTGGGGCGCGGCCTGGGCGCGATTCTGCTCTCGAACCCCTGCAACCCGACGGGCAAGCTGATCGAGGGTGACGAGCTTCGCGGCTGGGTCGGGACGGCGCGGGAGCTCGACTGCACGCTCCTGATCGACGAGTTCTACAGCTACTACATCTGGGGCGCCGAGCCGCGTCAGGTGAGCGCCGCCGCCTACGTCGAGGACGTGAATCGAGATCCCGTCGTGCTGTTCGACGGCCTGACCAAGAACTGGCGCTACCCGGGCTGGCGCACGACCTGGATCGTCGGCCCGAAGAGCGTGATCGAGGCCGCGGCCAGCGCCGGGTCGTTCCTCGACGGCGGCGGCTCGCGGCCCCTGCAGCGGGCCGCCGAGCGCTTCGTGCGCGCCGACAACGCTCGCGCCGAGTGCGCGGCCATCCACCGCGCTTTCGGTCAGAAGCGGGCGCGGCTGCTCGACGGGCTCACGGCGCTGGGTGTGCGCACCGACGTCGAGCCGCAGGGGACGTTCTACGTCTGGGGCGACATCTCCGGCTTACCGGAGTCCATCAAGAACGGGCACGACTTCTTCAAGAAGGCCCTCGAGCGCCAGGTCATCGTCGTGCCCGGGGAGTTCTTCGACGTCGATCCGGGTGGCCGGCGCACCGCCCGTCCGTCGCGCTTCCGCCATCACGTGCGCTTCTCGTTCGGGCCTTCCCTCGACACGATGGACCGGGCGCTCGAGCGGCTGCGGGCGATGGTGCGCGAAGCCTGAGAATTACGGACCGGGCTCGGCCCGCGCTCGCGCTATGCTGGCGCGACCATGTTCTTGGCGCCGGACGACGACCACCTCGGTGGGCTCGAAGGCGTGTCGGTGCGTGCCGCTGCTCAGCCCGAGGTCGTGTACACGGTCGAGCGCATGGTGGGAGCGGGGAGCTATTCCATCGCGTTCTTCGCCCTGCGCCGCGCCCCGGACGGCGAGGCGCCGGTGGTGCTCAAGTTCGTGCGCCCGAGCCTGATGCGCGCCGCCGGCGAGATGGCCATCCTCGCCGTCGAGAAGGAGACCGTGGCGCTCGGCCGCCTGAACGAGCGCGTGCCGCCCACTCCGTTCGTGGTGCGCCTGCTCGCCAGCGACGCCATCGACGTCGAGCAGGGCGGGGTCGAGCTCCGGCTGCCGTGGTTGGCCCTCGAATACGTCCACGGTGGCGCCGAGGGCACGACGTTGGAGGAGCGCGTCGAGTTCAGCGTCGAGCAGACCGGCTACGCGTTCGACCCGGACCGCGCGGAGCTCGCGCTGACCTGTCTGGCCAGCGGGCTCGAGGCCATCCACGAGGTCGGCGTGGTGCACCGCGATCTGTCCCCGCACAACGTGCTCTGTTGCGGCTTCGGTCAGGACGAGCTGTTCAAGATCGCCGACTTCGGCATCGCGCGGCCGCAGGGCGGGACGGGCACGTTCGTCGGCATCGCCGGCGGCACGCCGGGCTACGCGGCGCCCGAGCAGGTGCGGCAGGGCGGCGCCAAGGTCTGCCCGGAGAGCGACGTCTTCAGCCTGGCCGCCGTCACCTTCAAGCTCCTGACCGGCGAAGAGCTGTTCAACGCGAATTCCGTGATCGACGGCGCGGTGCTCGCCATGGCGGCCGAGCGTCGCAGCATCACCAAGTGCAAGGGCCTGTGTCCCGAGCTCGCCGAGCGCCCGGGCGCGTGCGCAGCCATCGACCGCATCATCGCCCGGGGGACGGCGGCGGATCCGCGCCACCGCCCGCCCACGGGCTGGGAGCTCGTCTCCGGCGTGCTGCGCGCGCTGCGCTCGGGAAAGAAGCGCTCGCGCCCGCCGCGGCGGCGCCTGGAGAGCATCACCGACTACTCGGCGCCGATGCGCTTCGGCTGGACCTGGCGCGTCCGTCACCAGGCAGGAGGGAGCCGGATCCTGCGCAGCGTGGCCTGGGACGCCGACGGGCGCTGCCTGGCCGCCACCACCAGCGGGCTGGTGTTCTGGAACGGCACCGGCTGGGTGTCGGCGCGCGTTGACGGTCTGCCCTCCGAAGGCGGAGTCCGGTTCGTCGAGCGCGTGGGCGCCGGCAACTGGATCATCGGCGGCGACGGCGCCTTCATCGCCCACTACTCGAGCGACGGCGCGACGGGCCTCTTGCGCGGCGAGGATCCGAGCGTCTCGTTCACCCACGCCAGCGGCGATCTCGAAGACCTGGCGGTGCTGGTGGCCGAGCGGGCCGGCGAATCCCCGCTCTTGTTCGGGCTCGCGGCGCGCCGCTGGATGAAGCCCGCCGCGCTCTCGCGCGCCAAGAACGTGCGCTCGCTCGCGCGCATCGACGACGAGCGCTGGCTGATCGCGGGCGAGTCCAGAACTGGCGAGGGCTACGCGGCCATCTACAGCCCGCTGATGTTCGAGGTCGAGCTCATCGCCGGCGGCGAGCCGGTGTCCTACGCCGCGTGCTCGGGCCGAGCCGACCTGGGGATCGGCGCGGTGGTTGGCAGCGGGGGACGCGTGATCGCGCTCGACGAGGAGAAGGCCACACCCCTGGTCGTCGCGGACGGGCCGGACCTCGGGGCGGTGGCCGTGGACGTCGGCGCGCGCATCTGGGCCGGCGCTGCCGGGAGCATCTGGCTGCACGAGCCCGGCGGCTCGCTGCCCTGGAAATGCGTGTGGCAGAACGAGACCTGGAGCGTGCCCTTCATCGGCGTATTCGCCGACGTCGGCCGCGTGGTCGCGACGGCGCGGGACGGCGGCGTGGTCGAGGGCCGGTGGGAGGCGAAGTAGCGCGCCGACGCACGTTTTTCGCGAGCGCGCGCCGGTGCCGGTGGCCGGCTCGCCCGCGCTCTGCAAGGATTGGATCGATGAGACGGCTGGGTTTGGGGCTGGGCATGGCGCTGTCATTGGGCGCGTTCGGCGCGTGCAGCGGCGACGACGAGCCGGGCGCGAAGCAACACACGCCGCACCCCGACGCGAGCCTGGTGGACGGGCCCGTCGGGGACGCGGGCATGGACCACTCGAACGGGGACGGCGGCGGGGAAGCCGGCGACGCCGACCTGCCCTTCGACGGACCCGCGAAGCTCTCCGAGACCGGCCTTTTCACCGACATGGCGACGCGCACGCTCGCGCCCGACGTGATGCCGTTCGACGTGCGCTACCCCGTGTGGCACGACGGCGCGCCGAGCAACCGCTTCGTCTACTTGCCCCCGGGTGCGCAGATCGACACTTCCTACATGGACGTGTGGAGCTTCCCCACCGGCACCAGAGCGTGGAAGGAGTTCTACAAGGACGGCAAGCTCGTCGAGACCCGCTACCTCGAGAAGCGCGCCGAGGGCGCCGACGGTTGGCTCAAGGTCTCGTACCTGTGGGATGAAGCGAAGCAGGACGGCGCCGCGGTGCCGGGCGGCGTGAAGAACGCGCTCGGCACGACCCACGACGTGCCGGACAGCGAGACCTGCACGCAGTGCCACAACGGGGCCGGCGACGTGCTCATCGGCGTCTCGGCCATCCAGAGCAGCAAGGAGGCCGGCGGCGGGTTCTTGACCACGCTGGCTTCGAAGAACCTGCTGTCCCACCCACCGGGCAAGGAGTTTCCGATGCCGGGGGACGGCCTCGTCGAGGACGTGCTCGGCTACTTGCACGGCAACTGCGGGCACTGCCACAACGACACCAACTGGCTCGCGAAGATCAGGACGCTTCGCTACAAGGTCCCGGTGGACGTCGCCACGCCGGAGGAGACGCCGACCTACAAGACCAACATCGACGCGCTGATGAATCACATCACGCTCGACACGACGATCGCGGTCATCCCCGGCAACCCAGGCAAGAGCCAGGTCTACGTCCGGATGGGGCTCCGGGACGACAACGGCATGCCGAACTTCGACACCAAGGAGGTCGACACGGCCGCGGTGGCGATGATGGAGAGCTGGATCAACGGGCTGAAATGAGGCGCGGGCGGCGGCCGCGAGGCAGCGCGCCGCCCGCGACCCGCGCTCACTTCAGCAGATCGCCGGCGCGCGCGATCACCTTGTCGATGCCGGCCTCGGTCACGCCGGGGACGACGCCATAGCGATCGAAGAGCGACCCGAGGCGCATGGAGAAGCGCTCGAAGTCGTCGGTGCGGCGCAGCTCGTCGAGCTTCGCGCGCTCACCTTTGAGCAGGTAGAAGCCATTCAAGTCGCCGCCGTGCGCGGTCAGGCCGATCAGCTCGTAGCTCTCGAACCAGCCGTCTTTCTGCCACTTCTGGATCATGCCGCGGCTCTCGATCAGAGCCGACATGCCCTCCTTGTGCTGGCCGGGGTTCGGGCGGTTCCATCCGATCAACAGACATGCAGTTGCCATCGATTTCCTCCCTCTCTGGGAAATGAGCAGGCAACGTAACGAGAGCTTTCCGGGGCCCGCAAGCCGGTCCCCGCGGCGGCGATCTCGCGATGGATATCCGCTAGTTCCGCGTGGCTGCTGCTGCCGGGAGCCCTCGGGTGAGGGCGCCGAGCATCAGCACACCGCCGCCCGTGCGCCGGGATCCGGGCACTTCTCGAGCTGGAGCGGAACTTGCGTGCGCGGAGTGCATGGCGCGTACCCACATCCTCGGCTGGTCTCGCTTCGTTCTCCCGCTCCTCGCCGCCGCCCTGATCCTGCCCGCCTGCGGCGACGACGACGACGGCCCTTCCGGCCTCGAGTGCGTCGGCGAGAAGTGCAACCTCCAGTGTCCGGCGGGCGACCCGAGCTGCGAAGCGACCTGCCGCAACGGCGCCGACTGCGATCTCGACTGCAACGGCACCGAGTGCGATCTGGACTGCCAGGCCAAGTCAAACTGTGTCGCCGACTGTAGCGAGCGCGGCGGTTGCGACACCAACTGCCAGGGCCAGTCGACCTGCACGGTGAACTGCGAGCAGGCGGGGAACTGCAACCTCGACTGCGCCGGCGGCTCCGAGTGCACGACGACCTGCAAGGAGAACTGCGGCGGCGGCTGCGCGGGCAACTCGAGCTGCAACCTGGGCTGCGAGCAGAATTGCGGGATCGGCTGCACCGGCAACACGACCTGCGGCCTGAGCTGCAAGACCGGTTGCTACATCTGCTGTCAGGGCAGCGCGACCTGCAACCTGACCTGCAGCGACGCGGAGGTCACCGAGTGCCCAGGGGACGACAACACGAAGATCTACGTGTGCGGGCGCGAGTGCCCGCCGGCGAGCGAGTGCCGCTACGAGAACGTGGTGAGCACCGAGACGACGCCGCAGTCACCGCAGTGACCGTGGAGGTTGTCGGCGGCGTTCGGGAGCGCTACCAGTCCGGGAGTGGGCGAGCCCGTGGAGAGAGACCCGACCTGGCTCGGCGGGCGCTGGTTCTGGGCCGTCGTCGCCCTGGGGCTGTTCGCGTTCGCCAGCTACGTCGGCTCCCAGTGGCGCCTCCACCAGCGCGGCGAGCCCGGGGAATTCCGCGTCGTGTCGCTGGACGCGCCCGATGCGGTCACCCCCGGAGACAGCGAACGCTTCCGGGTCCTGGTCCACGACCTCCGGACCGGGCGGCCCGTGGCCGGAGAGCACGTCGAGCTCTTGGCCTTCATCGACGACGAGGACGAGCGAAAGCTCGCGGCCGGCGTCACCGACGCCGGAGGCGAGTGGCTCGCCGAAGCTCGCCTGCCCGAGCAGAAGTGGAGCTCGCTCACCTTCGTCGCGTATCTGCCGAAGGACGGGGAGGCGAGCGGACGCACCGCTCGGATCTGGGGCAAGCGCTCTCCGACGACCGCGCTCAGCACCGACAAGCCGCTCTACCAGCCGGGCCAGGTCGTCCACGTCCGCGCGCTGGCGTTCGACGCCTCGGACAAACCTCTCGCGGACAAGGACGTGATTTTCACGGTGCTCGACCCGAACGGCACCAAGGTCTTCAAGCAGACGCGCAAGACCTCGGCGTTCGGCATCGCCCGCGCCGACTTCGCGCTGGCCGCGGAGATCCTCCTCGGCGAGTACACGGTCGAGGTCTCTGGGCCCTACGCCTTCGCGCGCCAGAAGATCCTGGTCAAGCGCTACGCGCTCCCCAAGGGGAAGCTGACGCTGAGCGTCGAGCGCGATCGCTACGAGCGCGGTGAGCCCGTGCGCGGCACGCTCGCGGCGCTCTGGAGCTTCGGCAAGCCGGTGGTGGGTGCTCGGGCCAAGGTCTTCCGCGGCGCGGCCGGCCCGAGCCCCGCCGTCGAGGGCAAGACCGATGAAAAGGGAGAGTATCGGTTCGTGTTGCCGCCCCCACAGGTGAGCGGGCCGCTGCTCGGCGTCGTGGAGGTCGAAGGCGGGACGACCCTCGAGGGCAAGGGCGACGTCCGCGTCGCCGGCTCGGGGTTCGCGATCGAGGCCGTTCCGGAGAGCGGCGTGCTCGTGCCCGGGGTCGAGAACCTGGTCTACGTCCTGGTCAGCGATGGCGAGCGACCGGTGGCCGCCACGGTGAGGGGCGATCCGGAGGGACCGGGCGTCGAGACCGACGAGCAAGGCTTCGCGGTCGTGAGCGTCAGGCCCCAGGCCGACCGCCAATGGCACGAGCTGACGGTCGTGGACGGGAGCGGGCGCAAGGGCAGCGCGGGAGTGGCGGTTCGACAGCCCGGGGCGCGCTTCCGGGGTCGGGGGAGGTACGAGTGGGCAGAGCCGCTTCCCCCGCCGCTGTTGATCCGGGCCGCGAAGCCCGCGCTGCCCGCTGGCGGCAGCGCGCCAATCCGGCTGCTCGTGCCCGGCGGCAACCCGGGCACGGTCCAGCTGGCGCTCTGGAGAGGTGACCGCCTGCTCTCCACCGCACACGGAGCGTGCACCGGCGAGATGACCGAAGTGGCGCTCGCGGTGCCCGCCACCGCCCGGGGGCTGGTCCGCCTCGAGGCCAAGTCCTTCGGCACGCGCGGCTTGTTCGAAGGCCAGCGCCTCTTCTTGACGGATGCCTCCGGCGAGCTCGCGCTGAGAGCGGAGGTGAACAAACCGCAGCACGCGCCGGGCGAGCGCGCCACCATCGACGTCTTCGCGCGAGGCCCGGGCGGGCCGGCCAAGGTCGCGCTCGGGCTGTCGGCAGTGGACGAGGCGTTCTTCGCGCTCTCGGACGTGCGACCCGACCTCGAGAAGCGCCTGCTCACGCTCGATCGCGAGCTCGCGGCGTACCGCAGGCGCCACTACGACGAAGCAGGACGTCGCGAGTCGCACGGACCGTCGGAGCGCATCGCGCCCGAGATCCCCGGTGTGCTCGACGGCCAGAGCTCCGACAACGTGCGCTTCGCGGCGCTCGGGCTCTTGTCGGAGCACCTGCGCGGGCGCGCGACCGGCCAGACCTGGTTCGATCGGGGCGTGCTCCCCAAGGTCGCGGAGGAGCGCAAGGAGCGGAGCGGCGGCGTCGGCATCCTCGGCCTGGGTGCGCTGGGTCTGCTCTCGTTGGTGGCCTTCGTAGCCTTCGGCTTCTGGCGCGTCGCGCGGGCGCCTGCGGTGCCGGACACGAGCGCGTACGACCGGGAAGACTTCGGCGTCTCCATGCGCCGGGCGATGATCTTCTGGTTCTTGGGCGCAGTGTTGCCGTTCGCCGTGGCGATACTCGCCACGCTCCTGACCGACGAGGGTCGAGTGTTCAAGCTCGGCCCCAGGTGGGAGCTCCTCGTCGCTGGCATCGCCTGGGCCCTGACCGCGCTCGGATGCTTCGCGCTGCAGGTGCGGGCGATCCAGGGCACCGAGGCCACGCCAGTGGCGCGTGCGTTGCCTGCCACCCGACGCGTGCTGTGGCTGGCGCCCGCGGGCATGCTCGCGTGTCAGCTCGCCATCGCCGCGGCGTTGGCCGTGAGATTCGAATGGGTGAAGCTGGTGCTCACCGGGGAGCTTCGGTTCTTCCTGCTGGCCTGCGTGTTGGTGCTCGTCGTTCAGCTCGCGTTTGGCGTGCTCGCGCTCCTCCGGTCCACGAGCACGCTGCCCGTGGGAGCTGGGCGCCGGCTCTGGCTCTTGCTCAGTCGCGCGACCTTCGTCGGCCTGCCGCTCACCTTGGCCGTGCTGGGGGTGCTCGTTCACAAGGCCAAGAAGTTCGCGCGCAGCGCGGACGACTTCGAGGCCCGCGAAGAAGTCTACCTGCCGAGCGAAGACGCCGACAACAAGGAGGGCGGGACCGGCACGCGCGCCAAGGGCGAAGAGGGCTCGATGGGGAACAAGCGCTACGCGGTGGCGGGGCCGGCGGACAACTCCAGCGGGGCCCCCATCCGCGTGCGCAGCTTCTTCCCGGAGACGCTGCTCTGGTTGCCGGAGATCCTCACCGATCAGAACGGGCACGCTCGCATCGAGGTCCCGCTCGCGGACTCGATCACCACCTACCGCGTGGCGCTGTCGGCGGTGTCGCAGAAGGGCGAGCTCGGGAGCCTGAGCTTGCCGCTGGTGGCGTTCCAGGACTTCTTCGTCGACGTGACCGCTCCGGCGACGCTGACGCAGGGCGACCAGGTGAGCGTTCCGGTCACGGTCTTCAACTACCTGTCCGAGCCGCAGAAGGTACGCCTGACCCTCGAGGCCGACGGCTTCGAAGTGCGGGGCAAGAGCGACCTCGAGCTCGAGCTCGGGCCGAGCGAGACGCGCGGGACGAGCTTCGGCGTGCGCGCGACCGCGGCGGGCGCGCGGCTCCTGCGCGTGAAGGCCGTGGGCACGAAGCTCTCCGACGCGGTCGAGCGCAAGGTCAGCGTCGAGCCAGACGGCCTGCCCGTGGTGAGCGTCGTGAACGGCTCCGCCGCCGGCACGGTGCGGGCCAGCGTCGAGGTTCCGAAGGAGGCCATCGCCGGTGCCAGCACGCTCGCGCTCAAGCTCTACGGCGGCGCGTTCAGCCAGCTGGTCGAGGTCCTGGACGGCGCGCTGCGCCGCCCCTCGGGCTGCTTCGAGCAGACCTCGTCCGCGACCTACCCGAACGTGCTGGTCCTCGACTTCCTGAGGCGCACCAAGACCTCGAGCCCCGCGGTGGAGGCAAAGGCCACGGCCTACATCGACGACGGCTATCAGCGCCTCTTGGCGTTCGAGGTTCGGGGCGGAGGCTTCGACTGGTTCGGCCGCGGACCCGCGAACACGGTGCTCTCGGCCTACGGCTTGCTCGAGTTCCACGACATGTCGAAGGTGCGGCCGGTGGACGAGGAGATGATGCAGCGCACCCGCGCGTTCCTCTACTCCGCGCAGCGCCCCGACGGTTCCTGGGAGGCGCCTTCGCACGGCGTCGGATCGGCGGGCAACATCGGCCAGCACGACCTGCTCGCGACGGCGTACATCGCCTGGGCGCTCGGCGAGACGGGTGAGCAAGACGCGCGCCTCGGTCGCGCCCTCGATCTGGTGGAGGGTTCGAACGCCGACGACCCCTACGCGCTCGCGCTGGTAGGCAACGCCCTGTCTTCGGGAGGAAGGAAGGAAGCCGCCGCCGTCCGCGCCAAGGCGCTGTCCGGCTTCGTGAAGCGCGACGGTGGGCTCGCTCACTGGGAGTCACCGGGCCGCGGCCTCACCCAGAGCTACGGCGTGAGCTTGGCCGTCGAGACCACCGGGCTCGCGGCGCAGCTCCTCGCCCGTTCGGGAAGCGACAAGGGCCTCTACAAGGAGGCCCTCGGGTGGCTCGTCTCGAAGCGCGACGCGCTCGGGCTCTGGCCCTCGACCGCCGCGACAATCTCCGCAATGCGCGCGCTGCTCCACGACGCGGCGCCCGGCACCGCCGGAAACCAGACGGTGCGCGTCCGCGCTCACGGCGAGCTGGTCAGGGAGGTCAGATTCGACAAGGGAGCGCTCGACGTCCATCAGCTGGTGTCGCTGTCCGATCGCGTGCGTCCGGGCGAAAACGCCATCGAGCTCGAGGCGCCGGAGGGCTCCGACATCGCCTATCAACTGGTGGGCACCCACTACCTGCCGTGGTCCAGCGCCGCCGCCGTGGCCGCGCTGCCCATCGTGCTGCGGGTGGACTACGGGTCACGTCAAGTGACTCCGGGCAAGACCCTGGAGGTGACCGCCGAGGCTCGCTGGAACGCCGTGCGACCTTCCGGCATGGTGCTGCTCGAGCTCGGCGTGCCCCCGGGCTTCGAGGTCGAGTCGGACGATCTCGAACGTTTGGTGCGCGACCAGAAGGTAGCGCGCTACTCGATCACGTCGCGGGGCGTGATCCTGTACCTGGACCAGATCGCCCAGCTCTCGCCCGCCAAGCTCGGCTTCCGCTTGCGTGCGCTGTATCCTGTGCGCGCTGCGGCGCCGGCCTCGGTGGCGTACGCCTACTACGAGCCCGACGCGCGCTTCGAGACGCGCCCGGTGTTGGTGACGGTGGGCCCGTGACGGCGCGGTTTGGGGCGGCTGACCCGCCTCCGCCTGTTTCGCACCACTGAAACCGACCGGGCTGGCATCCTGTACGCTAGTCTCAGGCCAATGTATCGGCAGACGGCAGACGAAGACCGCTCGATCCTGGTGACCGCCTTCAACGGCAAGGTGTTCGGCGTCGACCGCGCGACCGGGCAGGTCCGTTGGAAGTTCCCTGGTCCGAAGCACGGCGAGATCGAGCTCGCGGTGGGCTCCGGTGTGGTGGTCGCGTGCGCCGCCAAGCAGCTCGCCTTCATCGAATACGCGACGGGTCGGCCGCTGCGGGTCGTCGACCTGGTCGGCGAATTTCCAACGCGGACAGTCATGCTGATTGACGGTCCGCACATCTTCGCGGCGCGCGCCGGCGAGATCTCTTGCTACAGCACAGGCGGCGATTGGCTCTGGACTCAGCCGCTCAAAGGCGAGGGTCTCGGGGACATGTCCCTGGCGCTGCCGGGCAACGCGCGGCAGGCGGACCGGGTGAGCTAGGCCATGCAGGCGGGCGGCACATGGCGTTCGGTCTTCGTATTGCCCGGTGGCAAGCTGCTCTTGCTCCTCGCGCTGACGGCAGGCTGTGCGGAGCCGGCTCCGCTGGCGAGGAGCGCTCCAACCGTGGGCGAGCCCGCCCCGGGCGCGCCAGCGGCCGAGGCAGCGGCGTCGCCCGCACTGGCCGAGCCACCGAGCGCCGCCGCCTCGCGCTGGGTCTGGGTGTTCCCGGTCGACCACGGCATTCGCGCGGACCGCGGCGGAGGCGGCGGATTCCTGGCGCCGCGCGCCCACGGAAAGCACAACGGCATCGATCTCGTGGCGCCGCTCGGCACGCCGGTTCGCGCGCCTTGCTCCGGGAAGGGCAGGGCCGGGCAGAACTCCTCGCACGGCAAGTGGGTGCAGCTCGTGTGTCCGCTGCCGCCCGAGCTCGGCATCGAGCCGGCCCGCCGCGTCTCGCTCTTCTTCGCGCACCTGCTGGACGTTGCCGGACTGGGCGAGGCTCCAACGGAGATCGACGCCGGGGCCGAGCTCGGCAGCGTCGGCAAGACGGGCAACGCCTCGGCCGCGATCATCGCAGCGCACCTGCACTTCGAGGCCATCGTCCACGACGACGAGTCGAGCGCGCTCGCGGAGCACCACTCTGGACGTGACCAGAGCGACACGCGAGGCGCTCGTGAGGTGGCCGGGGTGCTATCGAGCCGCTGCCTCGGTCCTCTGGGCTTCGCCCCGAAGTCCGGGAGCCTGTGGAGGTCGCGCCGAGCCGACCCGTTCGTGCTGCTGATTTGCCTGGGCGCCGAGAAACCTGCGTTCACCCGACCGAACGGCAAGCTGGGCGAGGCGAGCTATCCGTGGAGCAGCGAGTATTCGGCGACGGGGTTCGACGTGGACAGCGGAAGCTTCGCGGTGAAGTAGTCAGCGCTCGCGCGCTGAACCAGGGATCGCTCACGGGCAAGCAATACCCGTGGCCGTCCATTTCCCTCCCGAGCACTTGAAGCCCTGGAAGGCAGTGCTGCAGCAAACGACATCCGCCGCCGTCGAACACGATTTCCCATCACCGACGCCTGCGGGGTTGCTCGGGCAGCATTGCGAGTTTTCAACGTCGACATCGCACAGCATGCACGGGATGCCCTTGGTGGTCTTTGTCAGCGGCAGCGCCGTGGGTCCGGAAGCTGCGCGTCGAGCTCGAGTCCGATGGCGCTCC
Source organism: Polyangiaceae bacterium (assembly GCA_015075635.1). Lineage (NCBI taxonomy): Bacteria > Pseudomonadati > Myxococcota > Polyangiales > Polyangiaceae > Polyangiaceae bacterium. Next base: position 2,330,158 of record JABTUA010000002.1, on the reverse strand, counting down.
CTCCAGCGCGTCGCTTCTCAACCTCTGTCCGGCCCGACTACCGAGCGGGACTGGCAGGCACGGCCAGGACGTCCAGCGCCGCGCCCGACTGCACCCCCTGCCACCCTGCGCAGTCCAACCCGGTCACTCGCAGGCGCAGAGCGGATCAGCTGGAGCGCACGCGCACGGCGGTCGGTCGGCGGGCACCAACACGGCACCGTCGAGCGCTTGGACCTCCGCTGCGCAGCGGCGCTCGACGCAGCGCGGAACGCGTCTCGCGCGCGGCGGCATGCAGGACTTCTCGGGACATTGACTGGTGTCGCAGCGTTCATGAGCGCGCGTCAGCGCATCGTGAAACTCACGGCTCACCGAGGTCCTTGGATCACACAGCGAGTCGCAGCAGCTACCGTCGACCTTGTTGGTGATCACGCAGTCCGAGTCCGACTTGCAGGCGTAGGCTCGCTCGCCGAAGCCCGGCAGGAGCGGCGGAACGCTCGCAGCGTCGCCGCCCTGGAGCGCCGGGCGGAGCCGCGACTCCGCGTCGTCCGACGTGCTGGGCGCCGCTTGCGCGCGAGCTTCGTCGGACGGGGTCGGGGCGGAGCGCTGGCATGCGGCAAGCGCCAACGCGAACGCGAACGCGAACGGAGCCCGCAACATCTGTCGCCGGCTACCTCTGGAGCCCGCCGTGTGCATGTGACGTCCCACCGTCACACGGCGCCGCACTCGGCGCTCGGGAGCCCGTATCCAACTTGGCAACAGGCGGGTCACCGGACTGTTGCCGTGCTGGCTACACCTCCTCGAGAAACGGCGCAAGACCGCCGCTCCGAGTCGGGCCTGCCGGTTGCTTGGCTCTGGCGTCATCATGCGTGTCCTCCTGCTCGGCCTGGGGCTCGTGCAGACCGGCAAGCTCTCACTGGCAACTACGATCATCGACGCGGTGAAACAGAGTCACTGCAACCCGCCCGAGCCCCCGGAGTGACTGACGCGCCGACGCTGGACGGAGTGCGGCCGTGGCGCGCCGGCTAATAGTGATAGTCCACCGAGTAGCTCGTGCAGGCGTTCGCGGCGCCTTGGTCGACTCGAAGGTAGATCGTCGCGTTGTCCGTCCCGCCGTTGCAGTCGAGGGACATGTCCACCTTGCCGCCGGAAGGGACGCAGCAGCCCGGGCGGCCGCCGGGGGAGGTGCTCGGGGTGCCCGACGAACAGCCAACCGCGGCGCCGGGGCAGTCCGCGAACATGCACAGTCGAACCTTCGCGGTCGTCGAAGCGACGGGATCCACGAAGCAGCCGCCGACGTCGGTGCCCCAGAACGACAGGTAGTCGACGTCGCTCGCGCCATCGAGCTTGCCCGACACTGACGTCCCGGTGCTGTCGCAGTCGGTGATCGTCCCGAGGTTCGTCGCGGTCGCCTCGGTGCCGTTGGGCTCGAAGCCCTGATCCACGCAGCTGGTTCCCCCCGTGTTTCCGGTGCCGCCGGTGCCGGTGCCGCCCGTGCCCCCGCTGCTGCTCCCACCGCCGCTCGGCGCGCCGCCGCCGCTCGGCGCGCCGCCGCCGCTCGGCGCGCCACCGCCGCTCGGCGCGCCACCGCCGCTCGGTGCGCCACCACCGCTCGGCGCGCCACCGCCGCTCGGCGCGCCACCGCCGCTCGGCGCGCCACCGCCGCTCGGCGCGCCGCCGGCTCCTCCGGAGGAGCCCCACTCGAAGCACTGCTTTCCGTCAATCGCGCAGACGGGGTGGGACTCGGGGCAGCAGCCGACGAGCTTGCTCTCGGGCGAGCGACACTCGATCGGCTCGCTCGCCGAGCAGGTAGTGCTCTCGTCGTCTCCGGCGTCGGCGGCGCACGCTCCGAGCGCCGCGGCGAGCGCCAGCGTGGCGAGCGCGGCGCGGGTCCGCATCATCCGCCCCGCCTTCGCAGGGCCTCGTGCACCAGCTCGTCCACCAGCGTTGCCGAGCTTGCCGTCTGGGCGACGCCGCTCAGGCGCAACGCCTTGGCGTAGTCCGTCAGGCGGTCGTGATCCACCGTGGCCAGGCTCTTCATGGTCGTGCGCAAGTTGGCAGCGACGAGCTGGCTGCAGGGGGCCCGCTGCGCGCGGAGCAGGTCCACCGTGAAGTCGAACCAGCGGGCGGTCCCCGTCGCTTGCGCCAACCGAAGCGCATAGCTGGTGGCGAAGTCGAGCGAGTCCTGCTCGAGCTCGTGCCCCAGGCTCACCTCTTGGGCCATGTCCAAGAGCGTGGTCTTGAGCAGGTCCTCGGCGTCGTCCACCCTCCCGGCGTCGAAGGCGCGGTCCGCGATGCTCGCCAGGATCTCGAGCGCCCTGCTCTTCTGGGTCGTCTCGGGGTCGTCGGGGGGCTCTGAGATCCGGCGCGTGGTCTCGGCCTCGCTGCTGGAAGGAACGGGCGTGAACTCGTCCTGTGTCGAGGCCGCCGAGCGTCGCCGCGCGGTGTCCCCGATCAGGACTTCGAGCTCCTCGCTTCCAGCGGTCAGCCAGTCGCCGTCGAACAGCGGCTGCGACCCAGTCAGTCGCACGCCGTTCACGTAGAGCCCGTTCATGCTGCCCAGATCGTCGATGGAGACCTGCTCGCCGCGCACGTTGATCCGCGCGTGGCGCCGCGAAACCTTGGCGTCGTCCAGGAGGATGTGACAGGACGCGTCGCGCCCGATCAGGTAGGTGCCCTCCGTCAGCAGGAGCTCCTGCCCTCGATGGCGGAGCCTGACCCGTGTCAGCCCTCGCGACTCGCGATTGCCCATGTCCGAATCACCTTATCGCGCCGGGTGCCGGGATCAATCCCGCTGCGAATTTGGGCGCCGAATAGGCCGCGGAACGCGCTCGGGACTCGACGGTCCGAGCAGCTGCCGACGCGCTCGAACGCCATGTCGCCGGAGCGTAGACGAGCGGACGGACCGGCAAACAGACGAGCTCCACGTTCATCGAAGTAACAGGATGAAGGAGCTTCGCGCGGCGCTGTGTCGTTCGTTGCGCCAAGCTCCGTTGCCACCGTTCCAACCCGAGACGAGCGTCGTCTCGAGCCAGGATATGGAGCGATGGCTCGCGATGAGAATGACGCAGGCGTCCGGCGTGGCCAAAGCGTACTTCCCGTCCCGCCGGGCGCTCGTCGAGCGGGTGTCCGATCTGGGGACACCTGAGTCCGTTGATCCTGCCGCAACTTGCTCGGGCGAGAGCCTGTGTGGGGCCTTGCTCGGCCTCGTGGCCGAGCTTCTGTCCGAGCCGGCGCTCGCGCCGGCGGGTGCGTCGCGACCCGGGGCTGGGCGAGCTCTTCTGGGGGGGCGCCGCTAGCCGATCTCGACGCCGGCGATGGCGGCCGAGATCTCTTTCTCCACCTTGCGGAAGTGGTCGGCGTCGCCGCCGGTCTCCACCACCACGACGCGGCTCCCGGCGACGAACACCGTGACCCAGAGCACGTTGGGGCGGCCGTTGCGGCTGGTCCGGTACTCCAGTCTCTGTCCGGGCGTGCCGTTCTTGCTCTTGACCTTCTCCGCCTTGGGCGAGCCATAGCCACGCTGCGAGAGCTCGTTCCCGATGGCGTCCGTCCAGAACTCGAGGTTCGCTCTGGGTTCGTTGGCTTCGCGCCGAACCGCCAAGACGACCCCATCAGCGCTCGTCGCGCGGTAGCGGTAGTCTTCTCCGCCCTCGAGCTCCGCGAAGCCGTCCGGAGTCTTGATGTCGAAGCCGCGGCTGCAGCCGCTACCGAGCAGCAAGGAGGCGGTGAGGGCAAGGGCGAGGATGATGGTCCGCTGGGTCATGTTCCTTCTCCGTCTCATTCGAGCCTGAGCAGGCCATCCAGGCCGACGCTCTTGATCCACTTCACCGGCATGCGCAAGGGCCGCGCCGGCGGCGGTGCCTGGCCGTCGTCTCGCGCGACCACCGGCGCTTTTTCCGGGACCGGCTCGACGGCGAGCGTGATGAGCGAGTAGCTGGCGCGCGTCTTCAAGTAGGACATGCGCCCTTTCGCCTCGTCGATCTGACGCACGACGGCTTCGAGCTCCTTGCCGACGCGCAGAGCCTCATCCACGTTCGCGGCGCGCGCCAGGAACTGCTCGAGTCGGTTCCGCACGGACTCCAGGTTCCTGAGTCGCACCTCGAGGTCGTGGTACTGCTCCGATACGTCTTGGGCGCTGACCGAGCGGCGCGTCACTTCTCCGAGGCCACCGAGGTCCTTGAGCGCGAGACGGAAGCGCTGCGACGGAACCCTGAGCTGTGCCCCGCTGTCGCTCCGCGACACCAAGTACCCGCCGTGGCCCTCGGCCACGTCGATCGCCTTCTCTATCGACTCGGCGATGTCCGCCTTCGGCACGCGTACGCCGAGGGACCCCTCGTAGATCAAGAGCGGCCTCTGCGCGTCGTCGAGCTTCGGCGGATTGGGGTCCTGCTTGGCTTGGGCTGCGGTCGGCGCGGTCTGGGCAGGCGCCCCGGTCTTGGCCGCTGGCGCGCCGAGCCCAGCGGTTCCCGGGGCCGGAATCGGAGCGCTCACCTGAGCGACCGCTGCCTGGTCGTAGCTCTCAGCCGCTGGCGGAGCGGCAGCCGATGGTGAAACGGGTGCAGATTTGGGCGCTGCAGCGCAGCCTCCGGCCAGGAGCGAGGCGAACAGCAGGGCCGCGAGCACGCCGCCAGGTCGAATGCGTCTCATGGGGCCGAAACGCGACCTGGCGCTGCCGGCTTACACGCGCCCCCCTTCCTTCGCGCTCCGCCGCGTGGAAACCTGGGCTCTCCCCGTGCCCCCGCGTGACGTCCTCTCGATCCGTGGTCTCGAGACCGAGTGCGTGGTGGGCGTGTACCCGCGCGAGCGCGGCCGCCCGCAGCCCCTCAGTCTGGACATCGATCTCACCGTGGACTCCGAGGTGGCTGCAACCACGGGCAAGCTGTCGAGGACGGTCGACTACGACGCCACGGCGCAGGCTCTGGTGTTCCTGCTGCAGAGCTGTCGCTTCGGGTTGCTCGAGACGGCCGCGCACGCGCTCGCCCGCTACCTCTTGTCCGAGCCGCTGCCGACCCAGCGACAGGCACGCGTCCACGCGGTCCGCATCCAGCTGCTCAAGCCGCAGGCGTTGCCGGGTACCGCCGTCGCTGCGCTTCGGATCGAGAGAGACGCGAGCTGGGCAACCGTCGTGCGTGAGCCCACCGCCTTCGGCAGCGTGGACCTGATCCTCGATTGCCGCGAGGCGACCATCGTGCGCGTGAACCTCGGACCGGGTGCGGAGGTGGCGCTCCACGAGGCAGAGGAGGCCCACGACGCCGAGCTCGCCCTGACGCAGGGCCTGGTTCTCGACGGTGCGCCCTTCCCTCGCGGCTCGCGTCGCACGCTGGGTCGCGGCACGCCACGCGTGCTCGCGAATCCGACGCGGCGCTGGCAGTCGATCTTGTGCGCAGACTCGCCTGCGTTGCCGCGCCCGCGCCTTGCTCGAGAAGCTGCCGCACGGACCGGCGACAAGGTCCCGAGCATGTAGGTCCATGTCATCCATGTCCCACGTTGTCCTTCCATTCTGATCCGCCGATGCCGATCCCCTATTTCCATTCGCGCTGCATTCGGGCATTGAAGAGCGCGACTGGGGAGGATTCGTGGTGGGTCAGGTCAACGAGAGCCCGGACATTCAGCATTCCATCCTGACGGCGCCCGCGTACGAGCGGGGCCGGGAGAGCCGCGATCGCCGCCGCTCGCGTCGCAAGCGCGCGGTACGAGCCCGCACGCTCAGCGTGAAGCGGATGAGTCGCACTGACTCGGAGCTCGGTCGTGAGATCCGCGCCCGCCTCGACGCTCTCCGGCCGAAGACGCGGGGCGAGTGCGCCGAAGGGCCGAGGCCCTGCCCCCACGTGTCCTGCCGGCACCACCTGTACCTGGACGTGTCGCCCAGGACCGGGGCCATCAAGCTGAACTTCCCAGATCTGGAGGTCTGGGACATGCCCATCTCGTGCGCGCTCGATGTTGCCGAGAACGGGGCGACCACCCTGGAGGACGTCGGGGGCATCCTCAACCTGACCCGGGAGCGGATCCGCCAGCTGGAGCTGTCTGCCTTGAGCCGCCTCGAGGCGTTGGGGGACATGCTGGCGCTGCGCGAGCTCGTCGATCCCGACTTCTGCCCTTGAGCGCGGAGCCCGGTAAATCCGGACATTTGGCTGCCGTGCCGGGACATGGCGCCGGCGGCGCCTGGGATGGTAAGCTTCGATGCTCGCGCGCTCGTGCGCGACCTTCGCGATGGTAGGCAACCAGCCCCCCGGTCAGCCCCCCGGTCGTCCTGGGGGACCTCCGCCCAAGCCCCAGCGCCCTGCGGTGCCTGCGGGCGGGAGACAGGAGCCGCCGCCGAAGCCCCGCGTGCTGCCTCCCCCGCGCCCGGCGGCAGGTGCGCCCCCACCCCCGAGCCCGGCGGTCTCGGTCGCGGCCGCTCGGGAGCAGGAGACCCTGCTGGCGCCGGAGCGCGCGCAGTCCGTGACCCACGAGCGCGTGAAAGCGCAGGTTCCTTCGAGCGGCGCGGCCGGCGTGCCTTCGGGTCGCGAGCCCGACAAGTACATCGGCACGACCATCGACGGCCGCTACGTCGTCGAGTCGGTCCTCGGTGAAGGCGGCATGGGTGTCGTCTACAAGTGCAAGCGCAAGGTGTTCGATCGCCCCGCCGCGTTGAAGATCTTGCGCGCCGATCTGGCCAAGAACACGGAAGTGCTCGATCGCTTCGTCACGGAGGCGAAGGCGGCGTCGGGCATCGGCAACGATCACATCGTCGATGTCTTCGATTTCGGCGAGGTCCCCGACGGCTCGACTTACTTCGCGATGGAGTACCTGGAGGGCGAGACCCTCGGGGCGCGGGTCTCGAAGGGGCGTTTCGCCGCGGAGCAGGTCGTGCGTTTGGGTTGTCAGATGGCCGAGGGCCTGGCGGCGGCCCACGCGGCGCAGATCGTCCATCGCGATCTCAAGCCCGACAACGTCTTCATCATCCAGAGAGACGGTCAGGACTTCATCAAGATCCTCGACTTCGGCATCGCCAAGGTGATTGGCATCGACAACAAGATCACCCGCGCGGGCGCCGTCTTCGGCACGCCGCACTACATGTCACCGGAGCAGTGCCGGGGCAGCCCCGTGGACCACCGCACCGACATCTACTCTCTCGGCGTCCTCTTGTACGAAATGACGGTGGGTCGGGTGCCGTTCGACGCGGAGAACCCGTTGACCATCCTCTCGATGCACCTCAACGAGACGCCGAAGCGCTTCGCCGAGGCCGTGCCGGGCATCGAGCTGCCGGCGGGACTCGAGAACTTGGTGCTGAAGTGTCTGGCCAAGCAGCCGGACGATCGTTTCGGGTCCATGCGGGAGGTCGAGCAGGCACTCGCCGCCATCGAGCGCGGAGAGGCGGTCGAGATCGAGGTCCCGATCAGCATCGCGCCCCCGGAGGACGAGCTGCCGGTGCCCGTGGTGGTGCCGCCCACGTCCACCGCGCCGTTCGGCGGCCAGGTGTCGGCAGGACCAACGTCCGTTCGCGACGGCGTGCCGAGCTCGGACCCCGCCCGCGCCTCGTTCGTGGGCGACGTGCGGCCCTCGCTCCCCGACGGCCGGCTGTCGCTCGCGGGCGTGCCGAGCTCGGCGGACCTGGTGGAGGAGCAGCTGCGCCGGACCGCGGAGGCCGCGGACGCCGAGCGGGAGTGGGCCAAGTCGGGCGGCAGGCGGCGCTGGCCGGTCGTCGTGGGGGTCATCGCGCTCGCGGCGGTCGCCGCCGTCGTGGTGTTCGTGGTGCTGTCTCTCCACGTCGAGACGATGGGCGAGGCGTTCCAGCCCGCCCGCTCGCTGCTCCTGGGCAGCCACGTGCAGGCTCGCGAGGCAGCCCCGGGCGACGAAGTGAAGGTCGCGCTCGTGCTTTCGCCCATCGACGCGCACGTCTATCGGGCTGGGCGTGATCTCGGCACCATGCCGGTCGAGGTCCCAGTGAAGCAGGGCGAGAGGGTCGAGATCGAGGTCAAGCGCGAAGGCTACTGGTCGCGCAAGCTGACCCTGGACGCCGACAAGCCCAAGGTCACGATCCGCCTTGCGCCGATAACCGGCGGCAAGGGGCTGGCAGCCAAGCACCCGGGTGGCGACGCCAAGGGCGCTCCGGAGAAGGCCGGTGCCGAGCCAGCACCGGCGCCGGCACCCGAGCCCGACGACTCGGAGTGAGCTAGGGGGTGTCCCTGATTCCCGCTCCGCTGATCGCGGCGAACGCCACGCGACGTTTCCGGACGGTCGAAACAGCCGGCGCCGGCCCCGGCCGGTTTTCGCACTCACGCCACAGTGGCGGATCGAGATCTGATCATGACCAGACCGTTCAGGTGATTCCGGGGCTCGGCTGAGCGCCGAGCGGCGCGTATCGAGCCTCTCGGCCGCACCCTGAACTAGGGACACCCCCTAGCGCGACCGCACGAAGGTGCGCCGCTCTCGGTGCTTCTCCACCCCCGGGAACCCGAGCGCGCGGCCGTGCATCACCACGAAGACCCCGGGCGACAGGAGCCTGCACGCGAGCAGGGACTCGGTGACGTTCTGCAGCGCGTCCGAGTCGCGGAACTCGAAGGGACGCATGGCACCGGTCAGCACCACGGGCAGCTCGAGCGCACCGAGGTTCTGTTCGAGGTGCCCGCCCGTCTCGGCCAGCGTGTCGGTGCCGTGGATGACCAGAATCGCGTCGTAGTGAGGAAGCGCCGCGCGGACCTTGTCCAAGATCTGGTCTCGGTCCCCCGCTGTCATGTCCAGCGAGTCCTTGTTCATCACGGGCACGTGAGTGACCTGGAGGTCTGGTAGCCGCAGTTCCTCCAGAAGTCGGTCGAGCACCGAGCGGACGTTCCGGAGCGAGCCGTCGGTCTCGTCGTAGGTCTTCTCGATGGTTCCGCCGGTGGTGAGGATGGCGACGTGAAACGGCCCCTCGAGGCGCTCGCGCGCGGCGCGCGTCACTTGGGCGCCTTGCCCTTCGGCTGTTTCGACTTGTCGTTGCTGCCGAACTCCCCGCGTTTCTCCCCGACCACGGCGTCCTTGGCGGTCGGCCCGAGCAACGTGCCGCACAGCGTCTTGCAGCTCACGTCCTTCGGGTCGCAGCTACACTTGCCCTGCTTCTTCAGCTCGAGCTTTTCCTTCACCTGAGCCACCGTCCAGCCCGCGAGCTTCTCCACCTTCTCGATGGACCAGTTCTCCTTGATCTGCTTCGGCGTGCGCGGGTCCGTGGGCTTGCCGTCTGCCTCCGCGCAGCAGCGGAAGCTCAGGAAGTAGTAGTAGAAGCCCTCGTCGTGCGTATAGACCTTGGGGCGACACTGGTTGCGCACGCCCTCGTACCAGGGGCCGCCGGTGTGCACGCTGTCGTACTTGCCGCGGAAGTCGTGCTGGGTGTGGTGCTCGCTGGCCACCACCTCGTCGGTGTTGCCGGGCATGTCCGCCACGCCGTAGTCGCTGACGCAGTTGGGCTGGCTGCCGCTCGGCACCCCCTTCCAGAGTCGCGCGAGCTCCGTCGGGTCGCGCTGCGCGACCTTCTTCATGTCGGGGTTGTCCCACTTGTGATCGCCGTTGCACTGTGACGAGTCGCGCACGTACCCCTGCGGATAGGGCTTCATGCTCGGCCCTTCGCAGGCCATGTTCCACTCGCTCTCGGTGCACATCCGCTTTCCGACCGCGGCGCACTTGAGCTGCGCCTGGTGGAAGCGGTTCATCACCTCCGGTCGCTCACCTTTGACGTTGGGCCACTCGTAGGTGTCGACGCAGTAGCGCTTCTTGACCTTCTGTCCCACGCAGACGCTCTTCTCCTCGAAGCGCTCGCAGACCGTCTTCTTGTTCCACTTCGCGTACCAGCTCTTCTCGCACTTGTAGTCGACGTCCGTGCAGTACTCGCCGCTGACGAGCTTCATCCCGGCCGGGCAGGCGCCCTCGTCGGCTGCCGGACCGGAGCCGCTGCCGGCGTCGCCCGCGGCCGCAACAGCACCGGCCTCGGGCGTAACACTCGCGTCCTCGAGTGACGTCACACTGGCGTCGGGCGCCGATGTAGGTGCGCCGGGCCCAACCAGGGGCGGAGCCGCGGATTCGGGCTCCGCAGGCGGGACCGTGGCGCAGGCGAAGAAGCCGAGAAGGGGGGCGATCGAGAGCAGCGTGGCGGCGCGCATGACGGCACCCTTTTACGAGCGAGCCCCGCGGACGGGAAGGGTTTTTCGGGCGAGCGCGCCGGCCTCCTACGGAGTGGCCCGACCCAAGCTTCCTCGCCCCTCGGGCGTTCCAAGGAGCGACTTCGGGGCGACACACCCGGTGTGGTTCGGGACCCACGCCGGGGGTGAAAGAACGACGTCGATTCGCCGTTCCCAGGTTGGTCCAGCAATTGCTGAGGAACCTTTGCAGAGACAGACGGTCACAGTTGCTGGGTCAGGCGCGATTAAGCGAGGCCGGCCCCGGTCGGTGAAAAAAAGGTCGTAGGAGGAACAAGGGTCATGAAGAAGCTCGGTGCGATGATGATGGTGGCGGTTTCGGCGTTCGCGGCGGTCGGCTCGGTGGCGAGCGATGCGAAGGCCTGCGGTGGCGAGTGGGTTCCCGCGGTCGAAATCGACCATCGTCCAGAGGGCATTGCCCGAGCCGAGAAGGCGCTGAAGAAGGGCGAGCACGCGGCTGCCGCGGCGATGATCGTCCGCATGATGCCCCACGTGAAGGACCTCAAGGCGAAGAAGGACGGCACGCTGGTCGCCCGCGCGCAGCGCGTGCTGGCGCTGGCCGTCGCGCGCAACAACGGCGCGCTGCCCATCGACAAGGAGCTCCCGGGCTACGTCCAGGGCACCTGGATTGGCAAGACCGGGAAGGACAAGGCCGCGAACCTCGAGTGGTCGGTGGCGGCGCTGCGCAAGCTGAACGACATCAAGAAGGACGACGCGGCCGTTCAGAGCGATCTGGCCGAGGCGCTCGCCAAGGTCGAGAAGCACCGCGGCGAAGCCAAGGAGCTACTGGAGAAGCTTGCGCAGAAGGATCTGGTGGCGACCCCCGAAGCGTACGCCACGCTGGCCGAGCTCCGCAGCGCGGCCGGTGACAGCGCAGGGCAGAAGGTCGCGCAGAAGCGCTGCGAGTCGATGGCGAAGTCGGCCAGCGTGTGCCGCGCCTCGGCCTGAGGCTTGAACTGGCGGCAGAGCGAGAGTTGACTAGGAGGTCTGATGACCCGCCCCCTGGTCCTCTCGCTCGCGCTTTCGCTGGCGCTCGCCGGCGGCTGTAAGAAGACGAGCGGGGGCGCGACCCCGGAGGCTCTATCGAGTGCAGGAGCCGACGGGTCCGCGTCTCCGGTCGGTCAGGTGAGTCCTACGACCCCAAAGCCTCACCTGGCCGGCGATTCGGAGCGAGGTCGGTCTCTCGTGGAGAAATTCGAGTGCAGTCGATGCCACGACGGGACCGGCCTCGCTGCCGCACCTTTCGAGAAGCACTGCGTCACCTGCCATCAGGACATCTGGACCGACAAGTTCAAGGCGAAGCCCGACAAGATCGCCAAGTGGAAGAAGACCGTCGTCCACTACCTGAACGCGCCCAGCCTGGAGCTGGCGGGTGACCGGCTCGAGCCCGCCTTCATCCAGGCGTTCCTGCTGAAGCCGCACGATCTTCGGCCCAACATGGTCTCCAGCATGCCGCGCCTGCGCATCAGCGAGCAGGAGGCGGCGGACGTCGCGGCCTACCTCACCAAAGGAGCCAAACCCTCCGCGGAGCCGCCGAGCGGAGACCAGGTTGCCGGCCGCTTGGTGCTCGAGAGCAAAGCCTGCGGCACGTGCCACCTCTTCAGCGGCGTGCCGGAACTGCCCATGAAGCCGACGCTGACGACGCCGTGGCAGAAGGGCAACGACGCCATCGAGCTGGCGCCGGACCTGCGCTACGTCCGCGATCGGATGAGCTTCGGCAAGCTCGTTCGCTGGCTGTTGGATCCGGCGCAGGTGAAGCCCGGTACGCTGATGCCGAAGCTCGGCCTCTCGGAGAAGGAGGCGAAGGACGCCGCGGCCTACCTGCTCGGGACGAAGCTCGAGCCGCTGGCGAAGAAGCCGATCCCGGCGCGTCTGCCCGTGCTCGAGCGCAAGGTGAGCTTCGAAGAGGTGGACCGCGAGGTGCTCCAAAAGACCTGCCGGCACTGCCACACGAACCCCGACATCGCGCGGGGCGACGGCGGGCCCGGTATGACCGGGGGCTTCGGTTTCATCCCGCGCAAGCTCGACTTCTCGACCTACGAGAGCACGAACGGCGGCCTCTTGGACCTCAAGGGCGAACGCATGAGCGTGTTCACCAAGACCCGCGACGGCACGCCGCTCCTGGTCGCGGCGGTGCTGGCCCGACAGAAGGAAGAAGCCGGTGAGATCGACCCGGACGCGCGCGGCATGCCGCTCGGGCTGCCCTCGCTGACGGCCGAGCAGGTGCAGATCGTCGAGAGCTGGGTGGCCCAGGGCCGGCCCCAGTGAGGCCAGTCGAGCCTACCTCAAGACATCGCCCAGCGCGGTGTGCAGCGTCTCGGCGCTGAACGGCTTGAGCACGCGCGGTGAGCTGACCGTCTCGAGGAAATCGGCAGCCCGCTCGGTCAAGACTCCGCCCGTCATGAAGACGAAGCGGCGGGCGAGCTCCGGCTTCGTGGCGAGCACCCGCTCGTACAGATCGACGCCGCTCATGCCTGGCATGACCAGGTCGCACAGCACCACGTCGAAGCTGCCGCTCTGGAGCGCGCGCTCGGCCGTCGTGCCGTCCGGGACCACGACGACGTCGTGGCGTTCGCTCAACATCTTCGCGACCATCCGGGCCACGAGCTCGTCGTCCTCGACGACCAATACGTTGCGGCGCTGCTCTTCCCGGACGTCCCCGGGGCCGAGCACGGGCAAGCTGACGCGGAAGGTCGTTCCGACCCCGGGCGCAGACTCGACCGCGATCTCACCGCCCAGCTGGTTGATGATGCCGTGACAGATCGACAGACCCAGGCCGGTGCCGACGCCGACGGGCTTCGTGGTGAAGAACGGGTCGAACACCCGAGCCGCGATGTCCGGCGCCATGCCCGGCCCGTTGTCGGCGACATCCACCACGACTCGGCCATCGACCAAGCGTGCCAGGACCTTGACGTGGTTCTTGCTCGGGTCCCCGTTGGGCATCGCCTGCAGGGCGTTCAGTACGAGGTTCAGGAACACCTGCTCCAGACGTCCCTGCTCTCCGAGCACCGGCGGCGTGTCACCCGCGTCGATGGTCAGAGTGGCGCGGTGTCGGTGCTCGGACGCCGTGATGCGTTCCACGAACGCGAACACGTCCCCGAGCTTCACGGGGCCCCGGGGTTGATCGGCCGAACGCGAGAAGGTTCGGAGGTCCCTCACGATGCGCGTGACCCGGTCCGCGCCACCCCTGAGCTCGACGAGCTGGGTTGCTGCTTCCGCCCGCAGCTCCTCCGGGAGACGGCTGAGCCAGCGCTCCAGCGCGTCCAGTCGCAGGTAGAAGAAGGTCAGCGGGTTGTTGATCTCGTGGGCGACGCCGGCCGCCAGCGTGCCCAGCGCGACCAAGCGGTCCGCCTGCGCCAGCTGAGCCTCCATCTTGGTGCGCTCGGTCACGTCACGGGCGAAGCCGAGCACGGCCGGGCGTCCCTGGTGCTCGGTCTGGATCGACGTGATCTCGACACGGACGCGCGCGCCGTCGCCGCGGATGCAGGTGTAGACATAGGGCGCGAAGTGCACGCCTTCGGTCAGCATGGCCCGAATGCGCGCTCCCATCAGCGCGAAGTCGCCGGCCTCGAACAGCTGATCGAGCGGCTGAGCGCAAAGCGCCTCCGCCGACTCGAAGCCCAGGATGGCGGTCGCACGGGCGTTCGCGTAGACGAAGCGGCCGTCTTGGATGATGCCCACGCCGTCCGGCGCGTGCTCGACCAGCTCTCGAAAGCGAGCCTCCGAGCGGCGGAGGTCCGCTTCGGCACGCCGGCGCTGGCTCAGCTCGAAGATGAAGGTGACGGCTGCGGCCTGCCCGTCGAGATCGATCGAAGTGAACGCGACCTCGACCGGGACCCGCTCGCCGTTCTTCTTGGCGAGCACGGTCTCGACCACGCCGGAGCGCAGGCCTCGCTCGAGCCAGTCGCTGAGCAAGCTCGCCGTCTGCTCGCTCCGCTCCGGTGCGACGGTCGCGAGCGGCGGCAGGTCGCGCAGCTCTTCCACGGAGTACCCCATGATGGCAGCGGCGCGCTCGCTGACGAAGACGCTGGAGCCGCCGTCGGTGTTGGGGATGAACGCCGTGACTCCGATGCCAGCGAGGTCCGCCGCATGGATTACGGCCTCGGCGATGCGCGGGTCCGGCATGGCCGCCCAGTATGCCTCAGCCGGCGTCGGATTGCTTCGAGTCCGAGGCGTCGGTGCAGCAGCGGAAGCCCGCCTCGTAGCCGTAGTCGAATTCCTTGTGGAAGGTCACGGTCGGCCGGCAGCGGCTGCGCACCGGGCCCCACCAGCCGCCCTTCAGCCCGCTCCGGTTGGGGTGCTTCTCGCCGGGGAGCTCCACCCACTCGTTGACGTTGCCGTTGATGTCCACGACGCCGGCCCAGGACACGCAGCTGTGCCGTGAGCCGATGGCGTGCCGCTGGTCCAGGCGCTTCATCTCCGACTTGCAGAACTCGTTGTCGGGGCACTTGTCGTAGGTGGCCATCTGCCGCGACTGATCCGGCTGCACGTAGGGCTTGTCGATGTTGCACTTCTCGGGCTCGCGGTCGTACCCGGTGGCGTAGGGCAGCATCTCCGGCCCTTCGCAGGCGAAGTTGAACTCGTCCTCCGTACACAGGCGCTTGCCGGCCTTCTCGCACAGCGCCTTGGCCTCGAGCCAGGAGGTGAGCACCCTGGGCAGCTCGCCGACCTGGTTTGGCCACTCGTACCGATCGATGCAGAAGGACAGGCGTTTGCGCTCCTTCGAGACGCAGGTCGAGGGCTGCTTGTACTTCATGCACCGCTCGCTGACTGTCTTCTCTCCTCTGCGTGCCTTGTATTCGGGGTGGTGCTCGATGCAGTCCTGCATGACGCCGGGGCAGTAGTCGCCTTCGACGCGAACCATGCCGTCTCGGCAGCCGTCCGTGCGCGCCTTCGGGGGATCGTTGGCCGCCTGCGTGCCGGCCTCGGCGGGCTCGGCGGGAGCCGCGTCCGGCATCACGAGCGCGACCGGCGTTGCGCTCGCGCTGCTCGCAGCCGAGGCCGCTGCTTCGGACGAGGCCTGACTCGGCTTGCAGCTCGGCACGAGCAACCACGCCGCGAGTCCAGCGGGCAGGAGCGCGCGAAGCGAGGTGAGCGCGGACATGGCGCCGCGAACTCTATTCGCCCCGAAGCCCGAGGCAACCCCTCAAGAGCTGTCGAAAGTGCGCCAGCTCTTTCACCTTTTCATCGGGGAGGCACGCGCCTCCCCGCCCCAAAGAAGTGAATTCTTTGGGGCCCCACCCCACGCGGGCCGGCTTCGCCGGCGTTCGCCCGGCGATTTTGCGACAGGCCATCAGCAGCCACAGCCGTTGAAGGGGACCGAGGCGTCGACGTGGACGCGCTCTCCGTTGGCGACGAAGCTCGCGTGGAGACCGGAGAAGAGCTCGAGGCCGCCGTCGCCGTCGGCGTCCAGGACATCGCGGGGCGGGGTCTCGTCCTGGCCCACCGCGCGGACCACGAGCCCGGACCGGCGGGCTTCGAACAGGGCCCAGAGGCTCGCCCCGAAGTCGCCGCAACCGGCGCCGGCCGCTGCGCTCACCAGGACGAGCCTCCTGCCGCTGGCCGCCTCGCGGAACATCCGCGTCGTGGGCGTTGCACCTTCGTACTGATCCCAGGGTCCGCCGGGTCGTGGCGGCTCGGCCGGCTCCGAGTAACCCTCCTGGATGGCGATGTGATCGGGGAGCTGGCGAAAGCTCCCGAGCGCGCGGGCGGCCAGCAGCGGATCGTGCTCGTCGGGCGTGAACACGCGAGGTGCGCGGCTCTGCTCCGAGCTCGCCCAGGCCGCGCCCCGGCAGGCCGTAGGTACCGCGCGCAGGCGCGCGACCAAGAGCGCGCCGCTCTCGCCGAGCTCCCACGCCCGCGCCGGGTCCTTGTCCGCGCTCTCCCTCCACTCGAAGCCCGCTTCGAAGCCGGCTCGGCGCAGCACGCCGACGTCGTCGGCTACGACCCGGCAGAGCTCGCCCTCGTGTCCGAACAGCACGAAGGGCTCGGGCCCGAGCGGTTCGTCGAGCGCCACGCGGTAGGTGTGGATCTCCGCGTCGTCCTCCGCCGACACGAGCTCCACGGGGCCGGAGCCGACCTCGTCTCCCGCCGAGGTGTCGAGCACCACGAACGCGTGCTCCTCCGCCATGACGACGAAGTGGAGCCCGTGGGGTAGGGGGGCAGTCGCTGCTTCCGGCACGAACCCCTCGGGAGTCGAATCGGAGCCTTCGGCCGGCTCCGCCGCCTCCGGCTCGAGCTCTTCCGCCGAGTCCGTCGCCTCCGACTCCAGCGGCGCGGAACAACTCACGCACAGGGCCAAGAGAGCAGTCAGCGTGAGCAGCAGACGCGCCATGAGAGCGTGCCCATCGCAACCAGCGTGCCAGGGCGAGTAGCAGGGTCTTCCGCGCAGATCTCCGGGCGACCTGTGGCTCTGCGCCCACGGCCCGTGGGCATCGCGCCTCGAGTGGCGCAGGTTTCTCGCTGCCGCGAAGCGTGACCTGCCAGGACTCCGCCGGCCTACCCGGCTGACCATTGCTCACATCTCGCCCGCGGCGCCTGGACCCTCAGAAAACCGCCAAGTGCGGTGCCGGGCGAGCAAAGTTCGCCAAGTCCGAGATTTCTCAATTTTCGAATCTCTGAACTTGTGAGTTTCTCCCTGGCGAACTTGGCGTTCTTTCTGGCGTCTTGGCGGTTCTCTCTCGATCCGAGGCGGCACCGGCAGAGATGTGACCAATCGTGAGCCCTCCGGAGACCTCCAAGGGTCGTCGCGAAGCGCGTTTGCCGGCCGGCTTTCTCGGGGATTTCCCCACCCTTCCCCGAGCGCGATCGGGTCGCGGCGAGACCGCCCTGGGCGAGTCCGGTCACGCGCCGTTCCATCGGCGGACAAACTGCTCTAGTCGGTGGTCATGGTCGACACCAGCGTCAGCTTCATGAGCTCCCTGTGCATGGGCATCATCGAAGAGCAGGTCCTGATCCCCTATCCCAGCATGG
Source organism: Polyangiaceae bacterium (assembly GCA_015075635.1). Taxonomy (NCBI): domain Bacteria; kingdom Pseudomonadati; phylum Myxococcota; order Polyangiales; family Polyangiaceae; species Polyangiaceae bacterium. The sequence goes on along the minus strand of JABTUA010000002.1, from coordinate 2,313,056 downwards.
CCCCGGAGCAGAAGGAGACGCTCCACGGCGTGATCGACTCGATCAAGCAGCTGCTCGGCCCTCGCAGCGACGACTTCCGCAAGTGGGATCGGGCCGGCGAAATGCCGAGCACCTTCATCGAGGAGCTCAAGCAGTTCGGCCTGTTCGGCCTCGTCATCCCCGAGGAGTACGGCGGGCTCGGGTTCAAGAGCGCAGCGTACGCCCGCACCTTGCAGGAGATCGCGAAGCACGACGCCTCGGTCGCCGTGACCATCGGAGCCCACAGCTCCATCGGCATGCGCGGCCTCCTCTTGTTCGGGACCGACGATCAAAAGCAGCGCTACCTCGCCAAGCTGGCGAGCGGCGAGATGATCGCGGCCTTCGCCTTGACCGAGGCCGGAGCAGGTTCGGACGCCGCCGCCCTGAAGACCCGCGCGGAGCGCGACGGCGACGACTGGGTCCTGAACGGCAACAAGCTCTGGATCACCAACGGCGGCATGGCGGACTTCTTCACCGTCTTCGCCCGCACCGGCGAGCTGGAAGGCAAGCCGCACATTTCGGCCTTCATCGTCACCCGTGACATGCCCGGGGTGAGCGTCGGGCCGCACGAAGACAAGATGGGCCTCAGGGCCAGCTCGACCACCACCGTCCATTTCGACAACGTCCGCGTACCGCACGCCAACCTCCTGGGCGAGGAGAACAAGGGCTTCAAGGTCGCGATGGCGATCCTGAACAACGGCCGCACGGGGCTCGGCGGCGGCGCCATCGGCGGCATGAAGAAGCTGATCGAGCTCTCCACGAAGTACGCCAACGAGCGGGTCACGTTCGGCAAGCCCATCCGCGAGTACGGGATGATCAAGCTGAAGGTCGGGCAGATGGTCGTGGACTGCTATGCGACGGAAGCCGTGGTCGACATGGTCGCGGCACTGATCGACAACGGCTACCAGGACTACGCCGTCGAAGCCGCCATCAGCAAGGTCTTCGCCAGTGAGGCGCTCTGGCGTGCGGCGGACGAAGCGCTGCAAGTAGCCGGCGGCAACGGCTACATGTGTGAGTACCCGTACGAGCGCATGATCCGCGACGCGCGCATCAACCGCATCTTCGAGGGCACCAACGAGATCTTGAGGCTGTTCATCGCGCTGACGGCCATGAACGACGTGGGCAGCCAGTTGAAGGAGCTGTCCTCGAGCGTGCGCGGTATCTTCGACGACCCGATCAAGGGCTTCGGAGTGCTGCGCCAGTACGCGCTGAAGCAGGCCAGCCTGGTCACCGGGATCCCTCGCGCGCGCAGCCGCTTCACGCTCGTCCGCCCGGAGCTCCACGAGGCGACGACCGTGTTCGAGGAGCTGACGCGGCACCTTGCGGCGGCGGTGGACCGCATCCTGCGCAAGCACGGCCGCAACATCATCGGCAAGCAGCTCGCGTCGCGCCGGCTCGCGAACATCATGATCGACCTGTTCGTGCTGGCGTGCGTGATCGCGCGGGTCAACGCCTCACTCGAGGCGCTCGGCCCGGAGAAGGCGGCCAAGGAGATCGACCTCCTCAAGGTGTTCGCCGGGCAGGTTCAGCGCCGGGTGAAGCACGCCTTCGGCCTGATCGACATCAACGACGACGAGCTGATCAAGGGGCTGGCCGATCACGCGTTCGAGGCGGAGAAATTCAGCTGGGACAACGTGTGAGCGCATGTGAGAAAATGGGGCCTTTCGGCCGTGTTTGGCGCGCTGGGGCCCGCCGGAAGGCTCGATCGGGCCGAAGACCGGCTGGCGCTGGACCGAGCGGGCTCCCGCACGTACTCTTGCGGAGCCCATGGCCGCACCCCAGAACCCGAGCTCCAAGGCTGCTGACGCATCGCTCGACGCGATCCCGATGAAGAAGTCCAACCCGATGGTCCTGTTCGGGATCATCGGCGCGGTGCTCCTGGTTGGGGGCGTGATCGTCTTCAAGTCGATCGGAGACAAGCCGAAGAAGACCGCCGCGGTGGCTGCGAGCACCGACGATCCGCTGGCCGGAATGTCCGTCGAGGAGCGCAAGCGTCACATCGAGATCACGCGCAAGAGCCTCGAGGTCGTCGCGGCCAAGCAGGCCGAGGAAGACGCCAAGAAGAAGGCCGCGGAGGAAGCCAAGAAGGCTGAAGAGGAAGCCAAGCCGAGCGGCGGTGGCGGGCCCGCGCCCGCTGCGGGCGGCGGCGGTGATCCGACCCCCGTCGCGGCCAAGGCGCCGTCGGACGACCCGCCCAAGAAGAAGGCGCCGACGGTGGCGGAGAAGAAGAAGATGGACGACCTCGACAAGCTCGGGTCGGACATCAGCGGCAAGCTGGGCAAGTAGCCTGCGGCCTCCAGGCATCAGCTGCGGGGTGCGGCCAGCAGCGCTCGGTGTCCGGGCCGCGTGGCCGGACGGGGATTTCGCGACTTTCGACGCAAGGTCTCCGTGGCACGGGGTCTGCAAGATGAGCGGTCATGCGTCTCGGCCTCGTCATCCTCGGAGCGATGCTCGCCATGGGGGTCTCGACCAACGCCTCGGCTGAGCGTCGGGTTTCGCCGAGCTGGGCGGCGCCCGCCCTGGAGGTGACGTTGCTCGACGGCTGGCGCACGCGTGGCACGGAGCTCGATCTCGGCCGAACCAGCGGCACCACGACCCGGGAGGCCCCGGAGCCCGGCGAGGAGCTGAGCTTGGCGGTGGAACGAATGTGGTCGCAGGTGCGTGCCTACCGCCGCCGGGGCGGGGCAGAGCTGATCGTGCGCGGCAGGTTCTGAGTAGTTGCCCATCGGCGTGGCGCCGGCCCCGCTCGCGTGAATGCCTCTCGGGCAACTACGCGAGCGAAGCGAGCCCGCGAGGAGCGCAGCGAGTCGCGTCGGGGGTCCGGGGGCTCGCCCCCGGCGGAGGACTACGGTGGGGGTGGGCGGGCGGGACATCCAAGCAGAGGCAAATTCCGCGCGGGACCGCCCGGGGACGCGCGCTACCATGACGCCTCGTGCCACGACCGCACCCCACCCCGGGATCGCACGCCGAGGCCCAGCGCCCGTCGTCGCGCCCGCTCTCGGCGCGCGCGCAGAAGCTGTCCGCCCAGTTTCGCGTGCGGCGCTTCGCGGGCCCGAGCGCCCACGTCGGGGCGCTTTCGCACCTGCGCATCGCACACCTGACCGACCTGCACGTCGGGCGCGTCACCTCCGAGGCCGTGCAGGAGACGGCGGTCGAGCTCACCAACCGCGAGCATCCCGACGTCGTCGTCATCACCGGCGACTTCGTGTGTCACAGCCAGCTCTACCTGGACCAGCTGTCGTGGTTGATCTCGAGCTTCGACGCGCCCGTGGTGTGCGTGCTCGGCAACCATGACTACTGGGCTGGCGCGGCCGAGGTGAGACACGCGCTTTCGCGCGGCGGCGCCGAGGTGCTCTCGAACCAGCACACCACGCTCACGTTCCGGGGCCAGCGCTTGCAGATCGTCGGGCTCGACGACGCCTACACGGGTCACGCTTCGTACGACGACGCGGTGCGGGGACTCTCGCCCGGCCTCCCGACGATCGGGCTCTCGCACATCGCGGAGGAGGCGGACGCGCTCTGGGCCCACGGGGTTCCGCTCGTGCTCTCGGGTCACACTCACGCGGGTCAGGTGACGCTCGCTCGGCTGCACGAGCTGGCCATCGGTCGGCTCGCGGGACACCGCTACGTGCACGGCCTGTACGGCGCGCGGAACGGCGCGGGCTCGTTTCCGGGCGCGGTCTACGTGGGGGCCGGCGTCGGCGCCTCGGTGATGCCCTTGCGGATCGGGGAACGCGGACGGCGCGAGCTCACCATCTTCGAGCTGGGACACGAGCCGGGGAGCTTCGAGGAGCCGCTCGACGAGCAAGCCCCCGGCCCCGGTCGCGCCCCTTCACCCAAGAAGCGCTACCAACGCGCCGCCGCGGTGGTCCACAAGGAGCACCAGCGCCAGAAGCGAGCTCGGGCTCAGGTCGCGAAGCCGTAGGCCTCGGCGCGTTCGAGCTTCGGCAGGTGCTCCTTGGCCAGGAGGATCGTCCGCACCGACCAGAGCTCGTCGAAGATGCGATAGCGCGCCGTCTGATCCAGGTAGTCGACGCCGCTCGAGCCGCCGGTGCCGACGCGGCGCCCGATGATGCGCTCGACCATGCGCGCGTGTCGCGAGCGGAACAAGACCAGCTGCTCCTCGAGCTCCACCACGGAGTCGATGAGCAGGCGCGGCCAGGCCAGAAGCGGCAGCTCGCGGTAGCTCTCGATGAACAGCACGCCGGCGCGGACGCGCATGATCCGGCCCCGCTCGGCGGCCGGGGCGTCTTCGGCGAACAAGAAGCGCTTGGCGGCGGCTTCACCTTCGCGCATGCGCTGCTCGATCGCCGCGGCGTCGCCCCCGAGCGCCGCCTTCAGGTTCTCCGTCTTCTGCTGGTTCGAGCGCTGGAGCGCGGCGAAGTAGTCCGAGACGAAGCGCTGGACCGCCGCGGCGTCGGCGGGGTCGTTCGGGCTCGAGCCCTGGAGCGGTGTTCGGTACAGCCACTCGTGCATCGCCGCGCGCAGGCTGAGCTCGCTCCGCGCCTTCTCGATGCGGCTCCAGGCGAGCTTCCCCCCCGGCGACGTCGCGGACAGGGCGCGGATGTGCTCGAGGGGATCGGCGCCCGCGTAGGCGATGCGCTCCTTGTCGTCGAGGCCGAGCAAGATCTCGAGCTCTCGGAGCTGGAAGGACTGGAAGCCGCTGGCCGGGATCAGCTTGTCGCGGAAGGCCAGGAAATCCTGCGGCGTGAGCGTCTCCATCACGCGAAACTGATCGACCGCGAGCTTCATGATCTCGGTGACCCGTCGCAGGTGGTGCACCACGTAAGGGACCTCGTCCTCCGGCACCCGCGGCGCCGCCAGGTGGTCGCGGGCGTCGCGCAGCTCGCGCAGCACCAGCTTGAACCAGAGCTCGTAGGCCTGGTGCACGATGATGAAGTGCAGCTCGTCGGGCATGAGCGCGCTCTCGTCGCCCTCGACCCCGCCTTGCAGGTCGAGCAGGCGATCGAGCTTCAGGTAGTCCCAGTAGGTCGGCCCCATGGGTGGGGAGAATATGAGCATTTCCCACCAGGACACACCTCGCGACTGGCGCGACCCGATTCCCGGCGTCCGCCGGCCTCGCCGGTGCTCTCGGTGGGGCTTCGCCCCACTCCCCGGCGTGGGGACCCCAACCCCACGCGGCCACCGCGCCGAACTGCGGCGCATTCGCGAGCCGGCACAAACGACGACGGGCGCCCCGAAGGACGCCCGCCGCTGCCCTCCCGAGGGAAGGCGCTTCTATCGACGACTCAGCCGCCGGTGCCCGGCAGGGTGGCGTTCGGGAGCCACTTGAAGCCGTCCATCAGGGCCAGGGAGTCGAGGATGGAGTCACCCACGTCGAAGATCGAGAAGCGGAGCTCCACGATCTGCCCCGGGATGACGTTGCCCGCGGTGGTGAGCCAGTAGGTGCCGCCGCCGACCACGTTGCAGCTGGTCGCTGGGGTGGCTTCGAAGCCGGTGCCGAGCAGGTCGGTCACGCCGAGGGAGCAGGACGCCGGGTTGATGTCGGTGTCCTGGCAGCCGGAGCCGGCCACGCTGACCTTGGGATCGCACACTGCGAACAGGTTGGTGCCCTTCGCGATGTTGATGCCGACCGGCCACTTCTGGTTGGTCGAGAGGTCGATGTAGGTCATCAGGTTCTTGTCGACCGGGTTCGCGATGGGCTGCGGGGTGCCGCTCGGCGTGTCCACCAGGGCCACGAACTGGTCGTTGTAACCCGTGCAGACGTACTCCGGGTACTCCGCCGAGAAGAAGTAGCTGTTGAAGGAGAACGAGCGGGCGTTGCTCGGCGCACGCAGGCGCAGCCGCAGCATGACCGAGTCGTTGGCGTTGCCGCCGCCGGGGGTGCCGCAGGCCGGCGCCTGCGGGAACTGGTTCGCGCCCTTGAGCGTGCCATTTGCGGTCGAGTACCAGTCCTTGATGCACTTGGCGCTCGTGCAGCTCGAGATGTTCACGCTGGAGCTCGGGGTGTGGCTCGTCGAGAGGCCAGCGTTCGGGCCCGGGGTGGTCTGGGTCTTGTCGGAGGCGATGCCGCTCGACAGGACGACCATGCTCTTGCCTTCGAGGCTCGTGATGTTGTCGCCGAACTTCTGGCGGATGCTGCGCGCCCGGGCGTCGCCGAGCGGCGTGCCGTCGGCGCGGAGGATCTCCGCCTCGATGAGGCCCCAGGTCTTGTCCTTCTTGTTGGCCGGGGTCTCCTCGGTGGTGCGGCAGATGCCGAGCGCCTTGCCGTAGTCCTTGGCGTCCGAGGAGTCGCTGGTCAGCGCAGCGTCGCAGTCCTGGGTGTCGGACTTGTCGAAGAGGTCCGCCAGGCCGTTGCAGTTGTCGTCGATGCCGTTGCCGACCACCTCGAGGGCGCCGGGGTTCACGAGCTGCGGGTTCGCGCCGCACACGCCGGGGACCTCGCAGCAGTCGCCCTCGTTCTTGCCGGCGAAGCCGTCACCGTCGCAGTCGGTGGTGTTGACGTCGCAGGAGCCGCAGGTGCCCTGGAGGCAGGCCTGACCGCTCGGGCAGACCGTGCCGCAGGCGCCGCAGTTGTTCTTGTCGTTCTTGACGTCCACGCAAGAGTTGCCGCACTTCGTGTAGCCCGTGCCGCAGCTGGTCGAGCACGCGCCCGCCGAGCAGACCTGGCCGCTGGGGCAAGCCGCAGCGCAGCCGCCGCAGTGGTTCGGGTTGCTCTGGATGTCCACGCACTCCGTGCCGCACTTGGTGGCGCCGCCGGTGCAGCTGACGCCGCACACGCCGACCGAGCAGACCTGGCCCGTGGGGCAGGCGGTGCCGCAGGCGCCGCAGTTGGCCGGGTCGGTGTCCGTGTCCACGCACTTGCCGCCGCAGTTCTTGGTGCCCAGGCACTGGCCGGCGCACTGGCCCTGCGAGCAGAACTCGCCGGTCGCGCAAGCGGTGCCGCAGGCGCCGCAGTTGGTGGGATCGAACTCGGTGTTGGTGCAGGTCCCGTTGCAGTCGGTGAGCGTGCCCGGGCAGCCCGCGCCGCCGCCGGTGCCGCCGCCACCGGTGTTGCCGGTGTTGCCGGTGCCGCCGGTGTTGCCGGTGTTGCCGACGCCGCCGGTGTTGCCGGTGTTGCCGACGCCGCCGCCGCCGGTGTTGCCGACGTTGCCGACACCACCTGTTGCCGAGCCGCTGCCGCCATCGCTGCCGCAGCCCGGAGCCATTGCCGCCGCGCTCAGGCCAAAGGCCGCGAGCGCAGACGTACGGAGCCATCCCATCCTAAGACTCATTGCCGTAACCTCCCGAAGAGGGTGGTGGGGTAGCCCTATGTGGGTCTTGGTGCAACCTCTGCGCCCAAAAAAGCCTTGGCGCACCGCGGCGTGCGGACGCTGGAACAGGAATTGTACCCAAAAGCCCACCTAGGAGCTGCGGTCACGGGATAGGCAGCACTTCAATCACGACCTCGCCGGCGCGGCCAGGCGACGCCCCGGTGGTCAGTCGACCGTCGCTCAACGCGAAACGCTCCGCGCTGCGCTTCGCGAGCGCCTCGCCGAGTTTCTTGTCGGCGGCGGAGACGCGGATCGGCGAACGCTGGAACACGCCGGCGACGAAGCCGAGCTCGGCCTCGACGGCGTCCGCGTCCAGCGGCGCCGGCCTGCGCACCACGAGCAGCGGCCGCGCGCCGGGCTTCGGCTTCGCCGGCGACGGCGCTGCGGCGTCCTTCGCGCGCGCGGGATCGGCGCGCACGAGCTGCGCCACCAGGCCGGGCGCGAGGGGAGAACGCTCGGGCGGGGCAACGTTGACGAGCTTCGCCTCGCGACCGAGGCGCCACATGCGGGACAGGAGCGAGTCCAAGCTCACCGCGCCGCGCCCCGAGAGCCCGAACAGCTCCGCGTTCTCCGCGAGCCCGATCGGCGCGAGCTCGCTCAGCCGACCGAGCAGCGCGATGGGCTCGGGGGCACCTTCCAGGGTGGAGATGCGCCGCGCCGAAGCGGTCGGATCCGACGTCAAGCGCTTGACCCCGTCGAGCCAGGCCGAGAGGAACTTCGACAGCTCGCCCGGGTGCTTGTCGACCAGCGCCGCCGAACAGACCAAGACGTACGGGGCGAAGCGAGTCGCCTCGGACGTGCTCAACAGAACGTCCTTCTGGTCCTTGGGCTCGAGCTCGGCGCGGGTCAGCGCGTGCGCGTGGATCTTCGCGTCCCCGCGCTCGGCAGGCCGCACCCGCGCCGGCGGCACGCCGGCCAGGTCGAGGGCGAACAGCGCGAAGGACGAGGAGGCCGGATCGCTGCCCAGCGCCAGCGTGATCTCACCCGCCGGCGGCAGCTTGTCGAGGGGCTGCTTGCCGCTCAGCACCTCGCGGCCGCGCGACCAGGCGCTGGCGTAGATCGCAACCGGGCGCAGGGCCTGGAGCTTCTGGTAGGAGCCGAGCAGGCTGGCGAGCGGCACCACGACTAGATCCGCGCCGGCCTCGTCCCCGCCGCCCCGGGCCAGCGCCGCTTGCAAGGCTTCGTCGTCCCGCGCGACCTTCACGGACACCTCGAGGCCAGCTTTGGCGGCGTCGCTGTCCTTCTTCGGCTCGAGGCCGTCGTTGGCCAAGATGATGGGGGCCAGCGTCTCCCAGGCTGCGCCGCTCACCTGGAGCGGGCGGCCGAGCCCGGCAGGCGCCGCGACCGTTGCCGCGGAGCCGCTCGGAGCCGGCGCTGTCGAGGCTGCCGCGCTGCCGCTCGCGGCTGGCGCGACGGACGCGCTCGGGGCGGGCAGCGCGACGCTGTGAGGTTTCCGGTCCCGCGTCACGAGGCTGATGCCGAGCACGCCGAACAGGCCGAGCAGGACGAAGAAGACGAGGTTCTGCCGCACGAGCTCACCAGGTGGAGGACTTGCCGCTCTTGCCGAATTTCCGGCGCTGCGGGTACTCGGGTCGGACGAGCGCCTTCAACGTGTTGATGGGCACTGCCAGGTTCAGGTTCTGCCCGACGATCGGGCCGACGATGGCCGTCGTGACGCCGATCACCTTGCCCTTCATATTGAAGAGCGGTCCGCCGGAGTTCCCGGGTGAGACCGGCGCGGTCATCTGGATCCACTGGCGCCCCATGTAGGTCCGGCGCTGGGACACCAGGCCGTCGGTGAGCGTGTGCTCGAGCCCCAGCGGGTTGCCGATGGACAGCACGCGCTCGCCAACCTCGACGCCGTCGGAGTCACCGAGCTCCACCGGATCCGTCTTGGGCGCCTGCCCTTCCTTGGGCTTTCCGAGCTCGACCCGGAGCAGCGCCAGATCTTGCCCGGCGTCCTCGACCAGGAGCTCGACGTCGTCGTAGACGGCGCCGTTGATGAACTTGACCGTCAGCGTGTCCGCCTGCGCGACGACGTGATGGTTGGTCGCGATGGTGCCGGTCCTGTCCAGCAGGAACCCCGTGCCACCGCCGTCGTTGTCGCGGATCTTGAAGCTGACCGTCACCACGGACGGTGAGAGCTTCTTGAACAGCTCGGCGGGGCCGAGCTCGCCCTTGTCTTCCTTCTTCTTCGGCGGACCCGCATCGGGCAGCGAGGAGCCCGCTGGGTCCGGCGTGGCGCTCGGCGCGGGGTCGGCGGCGCCGCTTGCGACGGACGCGGCGGCGGAGCCGCTCGGGGCCGGGGCCGCGCCGGCTGGCTCCGGCTTGGCGCCGCCGAGCAGGAATACGAGCTTGGCGGCTGCTCCGAAGCCCGAGGCTGCCAGTCGATCGCCCTCGCGCACGAGCATGGGTCGCGACAGGCCGCCGAGCGCGACCACGAACAAGACCCCGAACCCGAGCCACGACACGGCGAACACGTCGCTCGGCAAGCCCTTGGCCCGCGACAGGTCGTCGCCCTCGGGCAGCAGGCGATCGGTGAGCACGGCGGGGACCGCGATGGCGGCGACCAGCGCCACGCCGAAGCGCGCCCAGCCGTTCGGCGTGAGGCCGCCGACCAGCGCCATCAGCGAGACCAGCGTGAGCACGAAGCCGACGGCGAGCGCGAGGACCTTGACGACGCCGCGCAGGACCGCGAGCCCTCCTCCTTCTTCCGCCATGCTGGCCGCGAGCCTACCCCAACGGACGAGCCGGGCGGAAGCGCGCTCCGAGCTCCGCCACGATGCCCGGCGCGCGTCCGCGCACGGCGTGGCGGGCCGACTCGGCCCAGCGCTCCACCAGCGCCGCCTCGCCGCGTCCGAGCGCGAGGCGCGAGCGGCCCGCCAGCGCTCGCTCGACTCGGTACGCGACCACCGCGGGCGTGGTGTGCTGGCGAGAGATCCCCCGCCCGCGCATCGCCTCGAGCAGCGCGTCGAAGGCCTGGGCTTCGGGCTCGCTCCGCCAGACCAAGCGCGGGCGCTGGCGGAGGGCCGCGAGATACGCATGGCGCGCGCTCGGCTCGTCGGCCAGCACGCCGTCGAGCAGGATCTCGACGCCGATGTGGGCCACGGCGCGGGCGGCGCCGCGCCCGAGGCCCGCGCGCGAGAGCTCGTCGAAGGAGGCTCGGCAGAGCTCACGGAAGTCGGAGGCGTCGTGGAACACCTCGTCGGTGGCGTGGTGGAACGCCACCCCTTCGGCCAGCGCCGGGTCGCCGACCTCCGGCGCTCGCGCGCGGATCATCGAGGCGAAGTCCGGCAACATGGCGCCGAGCACGAAGCCCGGATCGCCGGAGCGCCAGGACGCCACGGCGGCATGACCGAAGAAGTTCACCGGGGCCAGTATACGCGAGCCGTCAGCCGGGGCGCCTGCCGCGCGCGCGCACCTCGCCGGGCGTGGCTCCGGTCCAGCGCCTGAAGGCGCGGGAGAAGTTCGCGGTGTCCGAGTAGCCCAGGCGCGCGGCGATCTCGTCGAGCGAGACGCGGGGGTCGTTCAGGAGCACGAGGGCGCGCCCCCGGCGCACGTCGTCCTGGACCCGGGAGAACGAGGTCTCTTGCTCAGCGAGGCGGCGCTTGAGCGTGCGCGTCGAGACGCCGAGGGCGCGCGCGGCGACCGGCAACGCCACGAAGCCCTCGCGCTGGAAGAGCCCGCGCAGCCGGGTCACGACCCGCGAGCCTTCGCCCAGCGCGGCCAGCTCGCGCTCGCACTGCTCGCGGGCCAGGCGGGTGGCTGCCGGATCGGCGCTCACCACCGGCAAGGCCAGGACAGCCGCGGGGATCACGATGCGGTCGACGGGCTGGCCGAAACAGAGCGCGCCCAGGGCCGGGAGCGCGCGCAGAAAGCGTGGGAAGTAGCTGGGCTCGGCGTGGCGTACGTCCACGCGCCCCTCGAGGGGACGGCCGGCGAGCCCCTCGCCGATGATGGCGATGCCCAAAAACAGCGCCGTCACGAAGAACTCGCGCAGCTCGCCCAGCGGCACGTGCTCCTCGAGGAGCACCGACACGCTGTCGCCGTCGCGATGGCTGACCAGCGAGACGGCGTCGGTGCGCGTGCGCCCGAAGCGTTCGGCGAGCTCGAGCGCCTCGCCCAGCGTGCTCGCGGTCATGGCCGCGAAGCCGACGAAGCCGTGCCACGAGACCCGCGTGGAGAGCGCCGCGTGATAGGCGAGGCCCGGCTCTCCGGTCAGGCGCTCGGCGCGACGCACCAGCGCGGTGAAGGTGGACAGCGGCACGCGCGCGTCGGGGTGGGTCAGCTCCTCGAGGGAGAGGTCGAGGGTCGCGACCACCTCCTCCGGTGGCACGTCGAAGCGCTCGCACAGCGCGACGACCTCGCGAGCGTAGCCGGCAGGAAGGCTGGACTCTGGTCGGTTCAGGGGAAGTTGACCGTGCGCGCGTCGCGCTTCTGGTAGAGCTGCCAGAACCGTTCGGCGATGTCGCTCGCTTCGAGCGTCGCCTGCCCGGAGTCGAACGCGGTTCCCTTGACCATGCCCATCACCACGACCTCGCCGACGTACACGCCCTCCTGCTCGAGGCGGGACGCGAGCAAGCCGGTCAGCTTGTGCTGCGCGGCCTTGCCGAGCGCAAGCCCGGCGGCGCCGAAGGTGTTCGCCAGCGCATCGACCTCGGGCTCGTAGTACGCGAAGCCGCCGCCGGTGACGAGCACGGCGCCCTTCGCCGCCTTCAGGCTGGGGAGGGCCTCCTGCACCGCGGCGAGCAAGCCACAAGCGTTGATCCGCAGCGCGAGCTGGAGGTCGTCCGCCGAGAGCGACAGCAAGTCGCCGCCGCCGCCGCCGTAGGCGTTGTACTGAATCGCGCTGACCGGACCGAGCGAGGAGGCCACGCTCTTCAGCATGCCCTTCACCGCCGCGGCGTCGCCGAGGTCGCAGGGGAACGCCTTGGCCGCCACGCCGGCCTCCGACAGCGCCGCTGCCGCCTTGCTCAGGCGCTCGGCGTTGCGGGCCACGACGGCCACGTTCCAACCCTCGCGGCCGAAGCGCCGGGCGACTGCGTCCGAAATTCCGGGACCGTGCCCGCAAACCACGATGGTGTGCTTCATGGGCGCGACTCTCCCAGGGTTGGCCCCAAATGACAACAGCGAGGCCCGGGCCGACCTGCACCCTTTCTCGCGAAAGCGCCAGGCTCTGGCCGACGCCGCGCGACATCCCCCGCCGTAGCCCCGACTTCGTCTTCGAGCCCGAGTCCATCCCGGCGGGCTTCTACGCGAGCGACCCGATGCTGTCGCTGGTCCCCGCCGCGCTCTCGCTGGTCTTCCCAGAGGGCGAGCGTTTCTTCGTCGAGAGCGTGGTCCGCTTCAAGGACGAGATCTCGGACCCCGAGCTCCGGCAGCGCATCGCCGACTTCGCCGCCCAGGAGGGCAAACACTCCAACGCGCACCTGGCGTTCAACGCGATGCTCCGCGCGCAGGGGCTCGAGGTGTTCCCGGAGCTCGAGCGTCAGGTGAAGTTCCTGCTCCGGCGGGGCGCGCTGACGCACTCCCCGGCCGGGCGGCTCGCCATCACCTGCGCCCTCGAGCACTTCACCGCGGTGATGGCCGAGCAGCTCCTGACCAACGCGGATCTCCGCGAGGCGTTCCACCCGGCGGTGCGCGGCCTCTGGCTGTGGCACGCGCTGGAAGAGACCGAGCACAAGTCCGTGGCCTTCGACGTCTACGAGCAGGTGGACGGCTCGTATGCGCGGCGCGCCGCCGTGATGCTGACCACTACGCTGTTCTTCGTCGGGTTCATCGCGCTCGCGCACCGGAGGCTCCGGCAGGCGCGCGGCCGGGCGCGCGATCTTGGGGCGTTCGCGCGAACCTTCGGGCATTTCTGGCTGACCCCGGGACACTTCCGCCGGCTCTTGCCCGGTTACCTCCGCTATTTCGCCCCCGGCTTTCACCCGGATGGGCGCGACGCGAGCGCGCTGGTGCGAGAGTGGCGCGAGCGTCTGTTCGGCCCCGATGGCATGCTGCGCGAGCAGGCGGCGCAGGCGGCATGAGAGAACACTTCGCCATCATCGTCGGTTCCGGCTTCGCCGGGCTCGGCATGGCCATCGCGCTCCGGCGCGCGGGCATCCGGGACTTCGTCGTGCTCGAGAAGGCCGCCGAGCTCGGCGGCACCTGGCGCGACAACACCTACCCCGGCTGCGCCTGCGACGTGCCCTCCCACGTCTATTCGTTCTCGTTCGCGCCCAACCCGCGCTGGAGCGAGACCTACGCCACGCAGGCCGAGATCCGCCGCTACATGGAGCAGGTCGCGGATCAGTTCGACGTGCGGCGCCACATCCGCTTCCGAACCGAGGCAGAGGCGGCGGAGCTCGACGTGGCGAGCGGGCGCTGGACGTTGACCACGGCAGACGGGGAGAAGCTCCGCGCTCGCATCCTGGTGGCTGGGCTCGGGCCGCTCGCCCGCTTCAGCCTGCCGGACATCCCGGGGCTCGGGAGCTTCCGCGGCAAGAAGTTCCACTCCGCCGCGTGGGATCTCTGCTTCGAGCCCGAGGGCAAGCGCATCGCCAGCATCGGCACCGGTGCGAGCGCCATCCAGTTCGTGCCGGAGCTCGCCAAGAGCGCCGCGGCGCTCCACGTCTTCCAGCGCACGCCGGCGTGGGTGCTGCCGCGCCTCGAGCGTCCCTACGGGGAGTGGGAGAAGCAGCTCTTCACCAGTGTCCCGGCCGCGCGCTTCCTGCACCGGCAGGCCATCTTCTGGCGGCTCGAGCTGTCGAGCTTGCCCTTCGCGCGCGAGCCGCGGCTCATGCGGGTCGCGGAGCGGTGGGCCATCCGCCACATGGAGAAGAGCATCCGGGATCCCGAGCTCCGGAAGAAGCTAACACCCAGCTACCGCATGGGCTGCAAGCGCATCCTGATGTCCAACACGTATTACCCCGCGCTCGGGCAGCCGAACGTCGAGGTCGTGACCTCCGGCGTCCGCGAGATCACCGAGGACGCGATCGTCGATGGCGACGGCGTCGCGCGCCCGGTGGACGCCATCGTGTTCGGCACCGGCTTCGACGTGCACGACTACCTGGGCAAGCTGAGGGTCACGACCAGCGAGGGTCGCGACCTGGGCGCGCTCTGGGCGGAGCACGGGGCGCAGGCGCACCTGGGAACCACCGTCGCCGGCTTCCCGAACCTGTTCCTCTTGGTCGGACCCAACACGGGTCTTGGACACAACTCCATCATCTTCATGATCGAGTCGCAGATCGCGCTGATCATGCGCTGCGTGAAGGAGCTCCGCGCCGCGCCGGACTGCACGCTCGAGGTCCGAGAGCAGGCGCAGCTCGCGTACAACGAGAAGATCCAACGTCGCCTGTCGCGCAGCGTGTGGCAGAGCGGCTGCCGGAGCTGGTACCTCGACGGGCACGGCCGCAATACCACGCTCTGGCCCGGGTTCTGCGCCGAATTCCGCCTGGCCACGGCGCGCTTCGAGCGCGGCGACTACCGCCTCTCGCCGGCCCGGACGCGCTGAGATTTCGCTGGGCGACTCCCGCGCGCTGTTCAATGCTTCGCGCGCGTGTACCAAATCGTTCGCCACGAGGCCTTCTCCGACACGACCTTCCTCTGGGAGGTGTTCGCCCCCGATGTCGCCAAAGCAGCCCAGCCGGGCCAGTTCGTCATGCTTCGCCTCCACGAGCACGGCGAGCGCATCCCGCTGACCATCGCCGACTTCGACCGGAGTCGCGGCACTGTGACCCTGGTGATCCAGGCGCTCGGTCGCTCCACGCGCGAGATGCTGACGAAGTACCGGCAGGGCGACTGGTTCTTGGACTTCGTGGGCCCGCTCGGCATCCCGAGCCACCTGGACGAGCCGGGGCACGTGATCCTGGTGGGCGGCGGGCTCGGCGTCGCGCCCATCTTCCCGCAAGCTCGCGCCTTCAAGCAGGCCGGCCACCGCGTCACCAGCGTGATCGGCTTCCGCTCGAAGAGCCTGGTGTTCTGGGAGGAGCGCTTCCGCGAGATCAGCGATCAGGTCGTGGTCTGCACCGACGACGGCAGCTACGGGCGCGCGGGTCTGGTCACGGCAGCGCTCGCCGACCTGATCGCCGGGGAGCCGAGGCCGGCCCGGGTGATCGCCATCGGGCCGCTGCCGATGATGCGCGCGGTGGCGGAGGTGACGCGCCCGAGCGCCATCCCCACCGTGGTCAGCCTGAACGCCATCATGGTGGACGGCACCGGCATGTGCGGCTCGTGCCGGGTCAGCATCGGCGGCGAGGTGCGCTTTGCCTGCGTGGACGGTCCGGACTTCGACGCGCACGCGGTGGATTTCGCCGAGCTCTCGGTGCGCCAGCGTCGCTTCAAAGGCCTGGAGCAGCGCGCCGAGGAGGACTTCGGTCACGTCTGCAACCTCGATCTTCAGCTCTTCGAGCAGGGCAAGCGCAACTACAAGAAGCTGAAGGAGGTGCCCGTCGCCGCCACGCCGATGCCGGAGCGGCCTGCCCTCGAGCGCTCGCAGAGCTTCGACGAGGTGAACCTGGGCTACACCGAAGCGCACGCGCTGCTCGAGGCCGAGCGTTGCATCCAGTGCGTGCGGCCGACCTGCGTCGAGGGCTGTCCGGTGAACATCGACATCCCGCGCTTCATCCGCCACGTCCTGGTGCGCGATCTGCCCGGCGCGCTCTCGGTGATCCACGAGAGCAACCTGTTCCCGTCCATCTGCGGGCGAGTCTGCCCGCAGGAGAGCCAGTGCGAAGCGCAGTGCATCTTGCACAAGAAGATGGAGCCGGTGGCCATCGGCCGGCTCGAGCGCTTCGTCGGCGACCAGGCCCCGGCGCCCATCACCGAGCCGGTGGCGAAGGATCCGCAGAAGGGCAAGGTCGCCATCGTGGGCTCGGGGCCCGGCGGACTGGCCTGCGCCGGCGATCTCGCCCGCGAGGGCGTGGAGGTCGTGGTCTACGAAGCGCTGCACGTCGTGGGCGGCGTGCTGCGCTACGGCATCCCGAGCTTCCGCCTGCCGCGCGAGGCCATCGAGAAGGAGATCCGCGCGCTCGAGGCGCTGGGCGTGCGCTTCGAGGTGAACAAGGTCGTGGGCAAGACCTTCACCATCGAGCAGCTCCTGGGCGAGATGGGATACACGGCGGTGTTCGTCGCGACCGGCGCGGGCTACCCGGTGTTCCTCGGGCTACCCGGCGAAGGGGCGGGGCAGGTGCTCAGCGCGAACGAGTTCTTGACGCGGGTCAATCTGATGGGCGGCGACCGCTTCCCCTATCAGGACACGCCCATCGATCTGGGCGACGCGGTGGTGGTGATCGGCGCGGGCAACACCGCGATGGACTGCCTGCGCGTCTCCAAGCGCCTCGGGGTGAAGCAGGTGCACTGCGTCTACCGGCGCACCGAGGCCGAAGCGCCGGCGCGCGCCGAGGAGCTGCGTCATGCCCGCGAGGAGGGCATCGAGTTCCACTTCCTGCGCGCGCCGACGGAGATCCTGCTGGACGCCGAGCAGAACGTGCGCGGCGTGCGCTGCCAGCACATGGAGCTCGGTGAGCCGGACGCCTCCGGACGCCGGAAGCCGGTGCCGGTGGAGGGACAGTTCACGGATTTTCCGGCGAGCACCGTGATCTACGCGCTGGGGACGCGGGCGAACCCCATCGTGCCGCGCTCGACCGAGAAGCTGAAGCTGACCAAGTGGGGCTACATCGAGGCCGACCCCGTCACGCAGGCCACGAGCATCCCCGGGGTGTTTGCCGGCGGTGACATCGTGACCGGGGGCGCGACGGTGATCCTGGCCCTGGGCGCCGGTCGCCGCGCGGCCCGCCACATCAGCGCGTACCTGGCCGGGCGAGCCTGGCCGCCCGTCGCCATCGAGGCCGGCGAGGAGGAGTTCCCGGCGGGCGAGGGCAAGTGCCCGCGCTGCCACGGGCGCATCGAGGCGGGCGAGCCCTACGTGTGCTGCGCCGGCGCCACCATCCGCTGGCAGTGCCTCGCCTGCCACAAGCTGCACGAGGGCTTCGCCTACCCGTTCGGGCGCTGCTCCGCCTGCGGCGGCAAGCTGACGCGCGAGCAAGCCGGGCCCCCTGTGGACGACGCCGCGCGCGACGCCGTGCAGCAGGCGATGGAGGTCGAGCTGGGCGGCTTCGCCTTCTACTCGCGCGGCGCGAAGACCACGAGCGATCCCGAGCTGGCCGACATGTTCGGGCGCCTGGCGGCGATGGAGCGCGAGCACTTGGAGCTCTTGCAGGCGCGCTACCACATCGCCGCGCCGGAGCTCGGGGCGATGTCGCTCGGCGCCGGCGTGAGCGCGCTCTACGACGGCGCGGGCTCGGAGCCGAAGAGCGCGCTCGAGCTGCTCGAGGTGGCGCTCGGGTTGGAGGAGCGCGCCAAGACTTTCTTCGCCGAGCGCTCGGCGGCGCTCACCCGCGGCAGCGCCGTGTGGCGCATGTACCGCGAGCTCGAGGCGGAAGAGCACGAGCACGTCGCCTTGATCGAGACCGAGATCCAGCGGAGGAAGAGCGGCAAGGCGGGGATGCTCTGAGTCGACCGGGCAACGGCCCCGACCGGAAGGTGGGGCCTCAAGGCTCGAACCGATACTCTCCCACCACGGGGAAGCGCGCCTTCAGGTCCCCGAATGGATCCCCAGGAACGCAGTGCAGCGTCTCCTCGAGCGCTGCGGCGGTCGAGAAGTTCACGATGGCTCGGGTCTCGGCCTCACCGGGCTGTCCCGCCGGGCAGTCGAACAGGAGACCGGCCAGGTTCGCGTTCTGGACCTGATACTTCTGCGCCACCTCGAAGATGTTCTCGCCGGCCGTGTTCTCGAGCCAGCACAGCGTCGACGGGAACAGGTGTCCGGCGCCCGACAGTCCGACCAGGCGCTTCTTCGCGGGCGAGGCCTCGTAGCCCTTCACGGTCTGGGAGTAGGCCACCACTTTGTCGGCTTGTCCGCCCATGACCAAGGTCGAGACCAGCGCGGCGCCCGGGTCGGTGCCGCCGGCGGCCAGCGGCATCAGCACCTGCGCATCGGCGCCTCGGGATTTCACGGCGCCCCCGCCGGCGCTGTGGCCCGCCATGCCGATGCGAGTGGCGTCGAGCCGGCCCGCCAGGAACGCGAGCTCGCCGGAGGTCGAGCCGAGCGCGGCGACGACCGCGTTCAAGTCGCCGTCCAGATCGCGCTGGGTCTGGAAGACGAGCATGTCCTTCAGGTAGAGCCCCGGGTGATCGGCGGCGAGCACGACGAAGCCGCGGCTCGCCCAGTGCTCCATCTGCTCGAGGGACTGCGTGCGAAAGCCCGCCGTTCCGTGCACGAAGATCACGGCGGGGTACGGCCCGCGCTCGGCGTCGAGGGGCAGGTCGGCGAAGCTTGCCGACTTCTGCCAGGGGTTGTCCGCGTCGGGGATCTTCCCTTGCTCGGAGTCGGGCAGCCACTTCCGGAGGTCGTAGACCTTGCCGTCTTTCCCCACCTCGCTCCCCGGAGTCGCCGGATACCAGACTTCCACCGTCAGCTCGCCGATCTGGAGCGTGCGCGCTCCCACCGGCCAGGGCCCGGCGTTGGAGAAGTCCGCGTCCTTGGGCAGGAGCTGCACCTCGGCGCTGCATCCCTGCACGGTGCTCGGGGCGCCGCCGCTGCCAGCGCTGCCACCGCTCCCCCCGCTGCCGGCCGCCGGCTCGTCGGAGCCGCCGCCGCAGCTCGAGGTGAGGGCCACGAGCACGAGGAGCGAGAGGTGTCGCGTCACGCGCGGAGCGTGGCACGAAGCTCCGGCGGGAGCCAACTGGGTCAGCGCCCGAGGAGCGCCCGGATCCGCTCGTGCAGCGCCTCGGATGTCCAGGACGGCAAGTCCTCGCGCGCGAAGGTCGCCTCTTCTTCCGGCGTCACGGCGAGCAAGCCGCCCCGCAACAGGTGCTTGGCGCGGGCGTAGGCGTTAGGGGGATGAGCCGACAGCGCCGCCAGGCGCTCGCCGGCGCGCGCGCTCGCGTCGTCCGAAAGCTCGTCGAGCAGCCCGACCTCCAGGGCCGTCCTCGCGTCGAACAGCTCGGCGCCCAGGACGACGCGTCCCAAGTGGCGCTCGGGCACGCGCGCCTTGGCGAGCTTCAGAATGCGCGGCGGAAAGCGCAGGCCCAGCGCCACCTCGTTCAAGCCGATGCGTCCCTTCATGTCGCTCGGCGCAATGCGGTGGTCGCAGCACATCGCCAGCACCGTGCCGCCCGCGATGGCGTGGCCGTTGACCAGCGCCACCGTGGGGCCGGGGTACTCGTAGAGCGCCCGGGTCAGATCCTCGAGCAGGCCCAGGAACACGGCCATCCCGGGCTCGTCCAGGGAGAGCACCTCCTTCAGATCGAGTCCGGCGCTGAACGCGTCGCCGGCGCCGGTCAAGAGGAGCGGCTCGCCGCCCGCACGCTCGAGCTCGGAGAGCAGCTGGCGCATCACCTGGCTGCCGATGGCGTTCTTGCCGGGTGCGGAGAGGATGACTTCCTTCATGGCGCGGGCTCCGTGACGAGCTCGAAGGCGAGCTCGGCTTCGGTCTTGGGATCGATGCTCAACGTGACGGTCTTGGCGCCGCTCGGTACTTCGACTTGCTTCCCGTTGGCGCGAGCGCTCTCGACCCGCTCGCCGGCGGGCGCCTCGAGCGAGAGCGTCCGCGCGGTCTTGCCGCTCGGCCGGTAGCGACCGCTCAGGGTCGCGCCGCGCTGGGAAAGCTCGATCAGCGCCGTCCTGAGCGAGAATTTCCGGCTGGGGATGCGCGGCGACAGCGTGAGCCCCTCCGCGGTCGCCTCGACGCCCGCGAGCTTGAGCGCGGCCAGCAGCGGCAGCGCGTGGGTGTTGTTGTTCTGCACGGGGAAGTCGGTCATCGGCGTGACCTGGCTCTTCCAGGTCCAGCCGCTCGTGCTGCTCACGCCATCGGGTCCGCTCCAGATGCCGTACCAGCTCTCCGGGAAGGCCTGGGCGTGGGCCGCCATGGTGTTGCGCGTGAAGTGTTTCCAGGCGCGGGCGGGGTCGGAGCGCGCGTAACCCCAGCTGAGCGGCGCGCTGATGGCCGGCCAGACCTGCGCGCCCGGCGTCAGCGTGGCGCCGATGGGCGAGGGGTCGTCGAGCCTTGCGGCGACGTTCTGGAGCAGCGTCTCCCGCGCGAGACCCGGATCGAAGGTGTCGGCGATGAGCGCCCAGATCTGCGCCTCCAGGTTGATGGTGTCGGCGTAGCGCGGCTTGCCGTCACCGAAGTAGCAGCGATAGAAGTGCGCGTCGTTGTGGGCGGAGGTCAACGCCTGGCGGTAGTCCTTCACGCGGGCGCGGACTTCGCCGGCCAGCTCCGGCGCCCTCGATTCGACCAGGTCGGCGATGCGCGGCAGAACTGCCACGGCCATCTGCGTGTTCGGGACGCTCTCGCCCTTGGCGACGGCCAGCTCGCGGTTCGGGGCCTCCAGCACGATGCCGTCGCTCCAATCGCCGGTGCCGATGCGGATCAGCCCGTGCTCGCCGGTGCCGACCACGTCGAACAGGTGCCGGAGCGCGCCCACGGTGTGGTTCCAGACCGTCGCGTCGGGTCGCGCCTCGCGGGGCCAGTACGGCGCGTTCTCGTCCAGGAAGCCGAGGTCGCCGGTGGCGCCCAGGTACTCGCCGAGGGCCCACAGGAAGAACAGCGGCAGATCGCTCGGCGCCGAGTGGATGCTGGCGTCGTCCAGCATGCCGTGGCCTTGGAAGGCGTACGAGAATCGCTCGTCGGCGAACTGGATCCCCATGTAGAGGCGCAGCTCTGCGCGAGCCAACGCGGGGTTCGTGTACACGAGCGGCAGCGCGAACAGCCCGAGATCCCGCGCCGCGCCGTCGGCGCCGTGGAGATACAGGTAGGTCGAGCCTTGTGGGACCACCGGCCCTTGCCAGTAGTCGCGGTACCCGACGGAGGCCTCGACCTGGTAGGCGTGCCAGGCGAGCTCGCGGCCGAGCTCCGGTGCGCTCGCTTCGCCGAAGTAGAAGAGCTTGTCGGCGAGAGCTTCGGCCTGGGCGTCCCGTGCGCTGAAGCTCGGGTCGTGCCAGTTCGGGTCGTCGGGGAAAGCTTCGCCCTCGCGAGCGTAGCCGTAGACGAAGCGCAAGGTCTTCTGCTCGCCGGGCGCGAGCGTCACCACGCTCTTCATCACGAAGGCGTGGGGCTGTCCCAGCGCGCTCCTCGGCTGCAGGGCGAAGCTCTCGGCGCCGAGGCCCGCGACGTCGAAGAGCACCGCGTCGGGCTGAGCCACCGATCCCAGACCGAAGAAGCCGGCCTGATGCAAGAACACGTCGCTCACACCACCGAGCGGAGCGGTCAGGAACGGGCTGTTCGCGTAGTAGTCGGCCGCGCTCGGCGCGTTCGCCGCCGGGCGTGGCTCCGCGCCCACGTAGCTGCGGACGAGGCCCAATCGGCTCGCGTCCGCGTCGAAGCTCGCTGCCTCGGCGAACCAGCCGTTGCGCGCGTCGCGGCTCTGGCGGGCCGTCGCCGGGGCGAGCGCGAACGGATCTCCGGACACCACCCAGTTGATCTCGATGGGCCGCCGGAACACGTCCCAGTACTCCCAGTGGGTCAGCGTCCTGGGCTCGCCGCCGAGGTTCTCGAGCGTCACGTCGCTGATGATGGCCGCGACGTTGCCGGGGGGCGCGGCGGTCACGCGGGTCGCCCGGACGCCGCGGTGCTCCAGGCTGGTCTCGGCGTAGCCCATGCCGAAGCGGCGCGAGGTGCGCGCGGCCTTCGGCCGCCATTTGTAGGCGGTGCACCAGGTCTCGTCCCCGTCCGAGAGCCAGCCGAACCCGCCGGCGTACGCTTGCCTCTCCTCGTCGAGCTTGTTCAGGTACTCGACCCCGCGATCTTGGGTGACGAGCTCGATCACGCCGTCGTTGAAGATGTGCGCGTTGACGCGGTGGTTGCCGAACGCCGCCCAGTGATCGCGACGATCGAGCGGCTCGCCGTCGGCGTTCTGCTCGCTGACCGGGTAGGTCGCGCGGGCGTCGGCGTGCTGATCGAGGCGGTAGTCGTAGGCGGGCCAGCCCCGCTCGTCCACGACCCAACGGCCGAAGATGCCGCTGCCGAGCGAGCAGTCGCGGAACGCGGCCAGGTCGTCGAGATCCGGGGCCTCGCAGCTCTCGGGACCGGCGACCCAGGGCGGGTCACCCGTGCCCGGCGCGGGTGCGCGTTCGTCGTCGCCGCAGCCGGTCAGGGCCAGGGGCAGCAGGAGACAAGAGGCCCGCGCTCGCATCGGGGCCGATGCTAGCGGAGCGAAGCGCTTGCGTCGCGCTCTCGGGAGGCGCTAGCTCGGACCCGCGTGGAACAGGTCATTCCGGCTCCGGGCATGGTGCTCGCTCAGCGCTACCGTCTCGACGCGGAGATCGGTCACGGCGGCTTCAGCCAGGTCTTCCGCGCCACGGAGCTGCGCATCGGGCGCGAGGTGGCGGTCAAGATCATGAGCCAGGACAGCGTGGACGCGGCCGGCGAGCAGCGCTTCGCGCGTGAGGCCGAGCTGGCGCGCCAGCTCCGCCATCCGAACACGGTGCACTTGCTCGACTTCGATCTCGGGCACCGGCCGAGCCCTTTCATCGTCTACGAGCTCCTGTCCGGGGAGACGCTCGAGGCCGTGCTGAAGCGCGAAGGGCCCGTCGCCGAGCAGCGGGCGGCGCGGATCGCGGCGCAGATCCTGAAGAGCTTGATGGAGGCCCACGCCATGGGCGTGGTGCACCGGGACATGAAGCCCGGCAACGTGTTCCTGTGCACGTACGCCGGCGAGACGGACTTCGTGAAGGTGCTCGATTTCGGCATCGCCAAGGGCGCCGAGAGCACACCGCTCACCGCCGCGGGCATGGTCATCGGCACTCCGCGCTACATGCCGCCCGACCAGATCCTGGGCAAGCCGCCGCACCCGAGCATGGATCTGTACGCGGTGGGCATGATGCTGGCCGAGATGCTGTGCGGACACCCGATCGTGCGCGGCACGCCGATGGAGGCCGCGCAGGCTCAGCTCGCGAAGGAGCTGGTGCCGCTGCCGGAGGTGGTCGAGCGCTCGGTGCTCGGCCGGCTCATCCGCCGCGCCACCGAGAAGAGCCCGGAGGCGCGCTTCGCGAATGGCCAAGAGATGCTGGCGGAGCTCGAGCGGCTCTCGCCGCGGCTCGCCTCGGAGCCGCTCGCGCCGCGTGGGTTCGGGACACCGGAGTCCGCGCTGCCGTCCGGACAAGTGCCGACCCAGCTCTTGGGTCCGCCCTCCGGCGCCGAGCCGACGCGCGTGCAGCCCATCGAGCTCCTGGCCGCCGCGCGGCGCGCGCCCGCACCCGCGAAGAACCCGCTGCTCTTCGTCGCCGTCGGGGTGAGCGTGCTAGCGCTCCTGGTGCTGATCGTCGCCGTCGTCTTGGTCTGGCGCTGGCGCTCGGCGGAGCGCGCGCTCCCCGAACCGGTCGTCGAGCCGGTGCCCGCCGGCTCGTGACGGCCAGCCTTCAATCGCGCGCGTGGGGGTACTACCCTCGGTGCATGCGCAGCGTATTCGTATGGGGAGTCCTCCTGGTTGGATGCGGTGGCTCGAGCTCGGCGCCTCCGGCTCACGCCGAGGCCACGGAGGCGCCCGCCCGAGCGGCGAGCGCGACCGCGCCGGCCGCCGACGTTCCTTGGTGGAAGCAGGCCAAGCCGTGTCCCGAGGGGACCGCGCTCAAGGGTGCGGAGCCGCCCGCGGACAAGGCGCTCTGGTGCGAGCGCCCGGACGGCAAGAAGCACGGGCCGTTCGTCGAGTTTCATCCGGACGGAAAGAAGGCCAGGGGCTTCTCCTTCGTGGGCGGCGTCGAGCAAGGCCGCTACGTGGTCTTCTTCCCGAGCGGACAGCAGATGGAGGAGGGGACTTACAAGAACGGTAAGCTCGACGGGCGTCGCGTCACCTGGCACCCGAACGGTCAGAAGGCCAGCGAGGGAGAGCTTCGGGGCGGAAAGGAGTCGGGCAAGCAGATCCGCTTCAACGACGCCGGACAGAAGGTCGAGGAGGCCGAGTACCGGGAGGGCGGGATCCACGGGGTGGCTCGCAAGTGGCACCCGAGCGGCGAGCTGGCGGAGGAGACGGAGTACCGCGGTGGGGTGAAGCACGGGCAGTCCCGCGCCTTCCGCGAGAACGGCAAGCTGGAGCGCGAGGGCAAGTACGACCAGGACCAGCGTACGGGCGTGTGGACCTTCCATCGAGAGGACGGCACGAAGCTCGAAGAGAGCGAGCTCGTCGCGGGACAGCGCGAAGGAAAGGTGACCCGCTGGCACCCGAACGGCGTCAAGGAGCTCGAGGGCAGCTTCAAGGCCGGCAAGAAGGAAGGGACCTGGAGCTACTTCGAGGACGAGGAGGGCGAGCTCGTCCGGGTCGAGGAGTACAAGGCGGACCGCCTGATCAAGAAGACGATCAAGAAGGTCGTCGCGCCGAAGGGGAAGAAGCCGGCGCCGAAGCCCAAGTAGGTCAAGGTACGGTGAGACTCAGCTGGTAGATCAGCGTCGGATTCTGCTGCCCGGCGAGCCAGCTCAGCTCCTTGCCATCGAGCGGAGAGGTGTAGTTGTAGACCAGCAAGCTCTTGTCGCGGAGCAGCACTGCGCTGGCGAAGCAGGTGTCGCCATTGGACGGCAGATCGAGCACGAAGCCCACCGTCAAAGCCACGGGATCCACCTTCCAGAGCGAGCAGCGCTTCGGTGTCTTCCAGTACGCGGCCTCGTAGGCGCTGGTCTGCGCCTCGGCGGAGAGCTCGGTCTGGAACAGATCGTAGTTGCCGTCGTTGGCGAGCTGCCTGCGCCCGATCAGCCAGACGTCGGCGCCCTGCCGGAAGACCAGCGGCGAGTCGTACTTCTTGGGATCGGGCTTGCAAGTCCACGTCCCGAGATCTCCTGCCTCGGCCCGACAGATCTTCGAGCCCCAGCGGTCCTCGTCCCCGAGCTCGTTGCGGCTCACCGCGACCAGCGCGCCGTCGTCCAGGAACGCGAAGTCCGTCTCCGAGCCGCCGCCCTTCAGCACCACGGGTTGGTCCGCGACCACCGGCTCGAAGCTCCGCCCGTCGTGCGTCTTCAGGAAATGGACGTCCACGCTGGGCTCGGTGCCCTGGTAGATGTTCTCGCCGCCGGTGTAGCCGATCAGGTAGCCGACTTCGTCGATGTTGCGCGCTCGCCAGGGGATGAAGCCGGCGTCGAAGATGGCCTCGGGGGCGGTCCACTTCGCGTCACCGACCCGCTCGATGACGCGGGCGCCCTCGGGCTCGAAGGCCAGCGGGTTCGTGCCCAGCACCGCGAAGTAGAGGTAGAGCCGCCCGCTCACGTCCAGGAAGCGCGGCTCGCGCACGTCGCGGCCCAGCACGACCTTGGTCTCGAAGCGCCAGCTCCGTTGGTCTTCGGTGCTGACGACGTAGAGCACCGTGTCCGGGCCGGCGAAGTGATGCGGCGCGGTGCGGAAGGCGAAATAGAGCCGCCCGCCGAACCAGGCGATGTCCAGGTTGTTGTGCGAGCGCTGCGACTCGACCTCGGACGGCAGCGAGCCGGACGGCGCGACCTGGATCGGAGGGGAGAACGCGGGCCCCTGGGCGGGCGCCGCCGTGCAGGCTTCCGTCAGCTGGTCGCAGATTGGCACCAGCGGAACGGCGCGCTCGTCCTGCCCGCAGGCCGCCGCGAGCAGAGCCAGCGAGGCGGCCAGCCGGCGGCTCACTCGACCGGCCCCACCACGGCCAGCACTGCGTCGGCCTCGACCTGCTCGCCTTCGGAGACGAGGAGCTCCTTCACGATCCCTGCCTCGGGGGCCTTGACGGAGTGCTCCATCTTCATGGCCTCGAGCACCAGCAGCACGTCGCCCGCGTTCACGGCGGTGCCTTCGAGCGCCACCACCTTGACGACCTTCCCCGGCATCGGCGCCACGCACGCGCCGGGCGCGGCCGAGAGCTGCTTCTCCGGGAAGCGTGGCAGCTCGACCAGCGTGAACGAGCCCGAGCGCGCGTGGACGAACCAATGATCCCCGCGCGCGCTCACGCGGAAGACGTGGCGCAGGCCCGTCTCGTCCTCGAAGGAGACGTGCCGTCCCGCGCAGGCGATCTCCCTCACCACGTGCTCGCTGCCGTCGAAGCAGATGGCCAGCTTGCCGCCTGAGAGCCCCGCGTATTCGACCTTGACGTGCCGATCCGCCAGTCGATACTCGACCCACTCGCGGCTCGAGCGGTTGTTGCGGAAGCCGGGCTCGACGCCCGGCAGAGTGCGCTCGCGGGTGCGCTCCGCGCGGCCCGCCAGTGTCGCGGCGACGGCCGCCCAGCGCTCGCGCTCGGCGCGGGTCGGGTCCGACGGACGCTCGGACAGGTGCTGCTCGATGAAGTGCGTGTGCGTGGCGCCCGCGCGGAACTCCGGGTGGGCGAGCACGCGCATCAGGAACTCCCGGTTGGTGACCAGGCCCTCGGCGGCCAGCCCCGCGAGCGCGCCGAGCATCTTCTGCGTTGCCTCCGCGCGGCTGGGAGCGTGAACGATCACCTTGGCCAGCATCGGGTCGTAGTGGATGCCGACCTCGGAGCCCTGCTCGACGCCGGAGTCCACGCGCAGGCCCGGCATCTCGGGCACGTGCCAGTCCACCAGCGTGCCGGTGGTCGGCAGGAAGTGGTTGTCGGCGTCCTCGGCGTAGAGGCGGCACTCGATGGCGTGCCCCTGCTGCGTCAGCTCTTCTTGGCGGAACGAGAGCGGCTCGCCCTGCGCGATCAGCAGCTGCTCGCGCACGATGTCGATGCCCGTCACGCACTCGGTCACCGGATGCTCGACCTGGAGCCGCGTGTTGACCTCCAGGAAGTAGAACGCGCCGTCTTGGCCCAGGATGAGCTCGACGGTGCCGGCGTTCTCGTAGCCGACAGCCTTGCCCACGGCCACGGCAGCAGCGCCCATCCGGGCGCGGAGCTCGGCGTTCAGCGCAGGCGACGGAGACTCTTCGACGATCTTCTGGTGCCGGCGCTGGATGGAGCACTCGCGCTCGAACAGGTGAACCAGGTTGCCGTGCCGGTCGCCGAGGATCTGGATCTCCACGTGGCGCGGCCGTTCGATGTACTTCTCGATCAAGAGCGTGTCGTCGCCGAACGCGCTCTTGGCCTCGCGTTTGGCGCCCTCGATGGCGTCGATCAGTGCGTCGGCGCGGCCGACGACCCGCATGCCCTTGCCACCGCCGCCCGCGCTGGCCTTGAGCAAGAGCGGGAACCCCACGCGGGTCGCGTGCTCGGCGATGGACTCGACGGACTGGTCGTCGGGCTCCGCGCCCGGCACCACGGGCACGCCCGCCGCGGCGACCAGGCGCTTGGCGGCCTTCTTGGAGCCCATGTCTGCGATGGCCCTCTCGCCGGGCCCGACGAAGATCAGGCCGGCGCCGGCACAAGCTCGGGCGAAGGCGGCGTTCTCCGCCAAAAAGCCGAAGCCCGGGTGGACGGCGTCGGCGCCGCTCCTCCGGGCGGCCTCCACGATGCGATCGATGCGGAGATAGCTGTCCGCGCTCGGCGCGGGCCCGAGGCGCACGGCCTGATCGGAGGCGCGCACGAAGGGGGCAGCCGCGTCGGCGTCCGAGAAGACCGCGACGGTACCAATACCCATTTGCCTCGCCGTGCGCTGGATGCGCAGCGCGATCTCGCCGCGATTCGCGATCAGGAGCTTGGAAATCGGTCGCATGACGCGGCGGAGGCTACCACGGAGAGCGACGTTGCAGGGCAGGAGCGCCTTGGACTATTAGGGCGCCTCATGAGCTTGTCGGAGCCACGTCCGTTCAGGGCAGAGGTCGTGGCGCAGTCGATGCTGTCGCCGCGTGTGCGAGGCCTCTCGCTGGCCACGCGCGGCCCCGACCCCATCGATTGGGTGCCGGGGCAATACGTCGAAGTGGGCCTGCCGGGCGAAGCGAAGCGCATGCCCTACTCGATCGCCAGCGCGCCCGACCCCGAGCGTCCGGGCCTGTTCGAGCTGGCGGTCTTGCGTGGCTCGGGCGGCGGCGTGCTCGACGACTTGGTGGTCGGCGGCAGCGTCGAGGTCTTCGGACCAAAGGGCACGTTCGTACGCCAGGAGCCGGCGGGGCCGCCCGAGATCTACGTCGGGACCGGCACCGGGCTGGCGCCGCTCCGGGCGATGCTCCAGTCGGCGCTGGCCGGCGGGGACTTTCCTCTGGTCGTGCTGTTCGGGGCGCGGACGGAGACGGAGATCCTATGGCGCGCAGAGCTCGAAGCGCTGTCCGAGAGCCAGCCACGCTTCCGCTACATGGCTACGCTCAGCCAACCCCAGAACGGTTGGACGGGCGCGCGCGGCCGCGTGCAGGATCACCTGGCCGATGTCGTCGTTCCGCACCCAGACGCTCGGATCTACGTGTGTGGCGTCAGCGAGATGGTGGCGGAGTGCGTCGCGAAGCTGACGGCGGAGCTCTCGATCCCGCGCGAGCGGGTGGTCACCGAAGGGCATTGAGCCGCCGCCGTGAAGCGCGCTTCGCCTGCGAAGCCCGCGACCGCGAACTGGTAGAGCCAGTTTGGCTCTCTGCCTGGTGGATCTCTCGGCGGTTTGGCCACAATTATTGCCAAAACTCCAGGGACTAGTGAGGCATCATTGTTGCAACTGGTTAATCCACTATGGCGGACGGGGCGCTGGAGGCCGGTGGACCGGGGCGGAGCGAGGAGCTGAGGGGGCGGCGCCTGAAGCTCGGGGAGGGCGAGCTCTTGGTGCTGATCTTCCCGCTTCCCCGGCCGCCGCCGCGGGGGGAGCTCACGGAGGCGGAGCGGGAGGTCGTGGCGTGCGTGCTCGAGGGGGCGACGACCGCCGCCATCGCGGCCAGGCGCCGGACGTCACCGCGCACGGTGGCCAACCAGCTGCAGTCGATCTTTCGCAAGCTCGGCATCGCCTCGCGGGCCGAGCTTGCGCGTTGCTTTGCGGGCATGCCCGCAGGACGGCGGTGACTCGAGGGAGGTGACAATGGTGGACGAAGCGAACGAAGTAGAGACTTGGGACGAGCTCATGAGCGGGCGCTGGCGGATCGTGGAGCTCTTCGACGTGGACGGGCGGCGACACGTGGTGGCAGAGCGGCAGAACGGGGAGCCGATGTCGCCGCTCGAGCGCGTGGTCTTGGAGCGGCGGGCTCGAGGCGAGGCGCTCAAGGTGATCGCGATGGACATGGAAGTGAGCGTGGCGACAATCTCGCGGCGCCTGCACGCGGGGATGCAGAAGCTCGGGATCCGTTCGCTCGCGGAGCTGGCGCGGCTGCTGGTGCGATAGGCCGCCCGCCGGGCGAAACGGGCTGCGGATGCGAGCGCCGTGGTCAGGCGTGACATCGCGCCCGGATCGGCGCATCATGCGGAGTCATGACCGACGGGGACAACAAGCGGCTCATCTTGGCGCGGCGCGCGCGCTTCGTCGCCATGGCGCTCGCGAGCGCGGGCGTCGCCAGCGTGACGACCTCGGCGTGCGGCGGCGATTCGGACGGCGGCGGCAGCGGTGGCGGCGCGGCGGTGTCCGGAGCCGGCGGCAGCAGCGGTGGCGCCGGCGGCGCGAGCGGCGGCGGTGGTGCGAGCGGCGGTGGTGCGAGCGGTGGCGGCGGCGCCAGCGGCGGTGGCAGCGGCAGCGGTGGCGCGAGCGGTGCAGCCGGCGGGGACGCGGGGCCACAGCCCTGTCTCGCGCCTCCTCCCGACGACGCTTCGGACGGTCCTCAGGTCTGTCTGTCGCAGCCCCCGCCGGACAGCGGCTTCGGCTGAGCTACGGCCCCTTCAGCATGCCGAAGCCCATCACCCCGAACACGAACAGGATGAGCACGAGGTTCAGCAGCAACAGCACCCCGTTGACCACCACCGCGGCGATGGCCACGGCGCGGCTGCCGTAGCGATCCGGCGCAGCGCGCACCCGGGTCAGCGAGGCGACACCGAGGCCGAGCCCGACAATGTTCAAGACCAGCGAGAGGCCGCCGCAGCACAGGTAGAGCGGCAAGCTGAGCACGCCCAGGATCAGGCCCACCAGCCCGCTCGGCTCGACGCCGCTGCCACCTTGCTTCTGGTACGCGCTCTCGGCGCTCACGCCGGGCGGCAGCGCGAGGCCGTAGCCACCCACGGGGCCTTCGGGCGGGGGCGGGCGCGGCGGCGGGGTCGGTTCCATCTCAGAGGTTCTCCTGCATGACGGCGAGCAAGAGATCGGGGCGGTCGCTCTTCAGGCCGTCCACGCCGAGGGCGAGCAGCCGGCGCATCTCGAGCGGATCGTCGATGGTCCAGACGTGGATCTGGAGCCCGCGGGCGTGGGCCGCGCGCACGAAGCGCGGGGTCACCACCGGGAGCGAGTAGTAGAACGGCGGGACTTGCAGCGCGTCGTAGGCGATGGGCACCACTCGGTCGAGGCCGACGCGCGTCGCTGCCCAGAGCTCGAGGACCTCCCGCGCCGAGGCGCTGGTGGCGACCGTGCCCCGGGCGAGCGCGCGAAACTCGCGCCCCAGGGCCGCTTCGGCCGAGGCGACCAGGATGCGATCGTGGATGCCGTGCGCTTCGATGAAGTCCCAGAGCGCGCGCGGCAGGCCGACGCCGGCCTGCTTCAGCTCGACGTTCACCCGGAGCGTGGGGCTCAGCTCGAACACCTCGCGGAGGAGCGGAATTCGGACGCCCTTGCCGCGCCAGGGTCGGCTCTTGCCGTCCGGCGAGTACCAGTAGCCCGCGTCCAGCCGCTCGAGCTCGCTCAGGGTGAAGTCGCGGAGGAGGCCGTAGCCGTCGGTGGTGCGCTCGAGCCGCTCGTCGTGGAACACGACCAGGTGCCCGTCACGCGTCAAATGGACGTCGGTCTCCAGGTAGCGAAAGCCGAGCCCGACGGCGCCGCCGAGCGCCGGCAGGGTGTTCTCCGGCCAGAGCTTCGCCCCGCCCCGGTGCGCGAAGCAGAGCGGGCGCGGTCCGTCGAGGAACGGTTTCGGGCGCGGCATTCGGGCGACGGCCAGCCTAGCGCAAGCGGTGCGGGCTCGGGGGCTTGCGGCGGCTCGGCCGAGCGGCAAGGCTCCGGTCGTCCGTCGGAGGTCGTCATGCGCTTCATTCGCTTCGTGTTCTTCCTGGTCATGGTGTTCGTGTCGGCGAGCTGCATGGACGGAAAGTTCGGCGCGCTGGGCGGCGCGGCCTGTCCCGCGCTCGGCTCCGGCGATCCGATGCAGATGAGCTTCTCGGCGAACGCCAAGGCCAACGCCGAGGTGCGCGCGTTCGTCGCCGCCACCAAGGATCTGATGCAGGCCTCGATCCAGATGGAGGGCTTGGCCACCACCGCCTGCAAGAACATGGGTCGCGACCTCGGCATCCCGGACGCGGCCATGGCGCCGAAGAACGACGAGCCCGGCGCCGCTGCCAAGGCGGCCTGTGGGGCCCTCTCCGCCCAGGTGGACTGGATCTTGAAGCAGGGCATCCAGATCCAGGTGCAGGCGCAGCCGCCGATGTGCCAGGCCGACTTCCAGGCCAAGGCGAGCTGCGAGGGTCAGTGCAACGTGCAGGTGGATCCGGGGCAGATCGTGGCGCAGTGCGAGCCCGCGCGGCTCTCGGGCTACTGCCAGGGGACCTGCGAGGGCCGCTGCGAAGGTCGCTGCAACGGCACGTGCAACGGCCAGTGCAGCGCGGTGGACGCGCAGGGTCGTTGTGCCGGCGCCTGCAACGGCACCTGCACCGGCAGCTGCGACGCCACTTGCCACGCCAAGTGCCAGGGGCAATGGCAGGCGCCGAAGTGCGAAGGCTCCGTGCAGGGCCCGAGCGCGTCGGGCGAGTGTCAGGCGAGCTGCAACGCGCGCGCCAGCCTGCGCGCCCAGTGCACGCCGGGGCAGGTGAACGTGAACGTGAGCCAGAACGCCGAGATGGCCATGCGGCTCGCCGCCACGCTGCGCGCGAACCTGCCCTACTTGATCCAGGCCGAGGTGGGTCTCGGCAAGCGGGTGCTCGGTGACGTGAAGGTCGTCGTGGACGTGGGCGGACGGCTGCCCAAGATCATCGGCAACGCTGGCGCACAGGCCGTGGCCTGCGTGGCGGCGGCGGCGCACGCCTCCGTTCAGGCCTCGGTGCGCATCAACGTCAGTGTGCAGGCCAGCGCCAGCGTGAGCGGTCGCGTCGGCGCAGGGACCTGACTCAGCGCAGCGCGCCGAGGACCACCAGCAGCGCTCCGGCGAGCCCCGCCGTCCAGAGGACGGCGACGCGGGTTCGCCCGCGGTCGAGCCAGCGCGCGGCGTGCCTCGAGGCGAAGAACCCGATCAGCACTCCCGGCGTGAGCCAGGCTGCGGCCTCGACCTCCCAGCGACCGAAGCGTCCGCTCAGCACGAGCGCCACCAGCGACAGGAGCGCGCCGAGCGTGAAGTAGCCCGACAGCGTTCCGCGCATGCGAGCGCCGGGCTCGTGCTGGTAGATCAGCGCCATCGGCGGGCCACCGATGCTGGAGCTCGTGCCCATGATGCCGCTCACGAAGCCAGCGCCCAGGAGCGCGGGCCGACTCGGCTGAATCGCCGGGCCGAAGGCCATGATCAGCGTCGCGAGCACGATCAGCGCGCCGAAGAACGGCCCCAGGGCGTGCGCCGGCACGCGGGTCAGGAGCCACGCGCCGACCGCCACTCCGGGCAGGCGTCCCAAGATGGCGACACCGACGCCGCGGAGGTCCATGCCCTCGCGCTCTCGCACGCTGAGCAGGACGGTCAGCACAGTCGTCGCGACGAGCAGAGGCCCGGGCACCAGCCGCGGGTCGATGAGCACGAGGAACGGCGCCGCCAGGAGCGCCGAACCGAAGCCCACCGAGCCCTGCACCGCCGAGGCGATGGCCAGGACGAAGCCTGCGAGAGCGAGCGCGGCGAAGGACACTCAGCGCCCGCTGGGCGCCGACGCGCTGCACGTAGCACCGGAGCAGGTGACGACGGAGGTGAGCTCCTGGTCCACCTTGCCGTCCCCGTCCAGGTCGGCACGCGCGATGGCTTTGCCGCTGCCGGGCCCCGTGAGCTGCCACTCGTACTGGAAGTACTGGGGCATGCTGATCTCGAAGCTCGCGCACTTGTAGGTCGGCTGGGACCAGTCCGTTGGGCTCGACATGTACTTGCGCCCCGAGACGTCGCCGAGGCTCGCCGGGACGGGCGGCGCGCTGGGCGGCAGGGTCGGATCGCTGGCTGCTGCGACGCCGCCACCCTCGGCGCAGCGGGCGATGCCACGGGCCAGCCGCTGCACCTCGGCCTGACCTTCCGCGGCCTTGGCTCGGCTCAAGTAGCTGCGGAAGCCCGAGATCCCGAGGGCCGCCAGGACGCCGACGATCACCACCACGAGGGCAAGGGCGCCGCCCACTACCATCAGGACGATCACGAGGGTGCTCTTGCCCTTGGTGCCTTCGGCCATGAGCCGCGTTTACCACGTCGGCCCCGTCGGGCTAAGAGTGCGGTCATGCGCGTCGGGATTCTGCTCGGGCTCTGCCTGACGCTGGGAGCCTGTGGCAAGCCGCGAGCCGAGAGCGGCCCGCCGACTCGCGGGCTCGAGGTGAGCTACGGCGTCGAAGCCATGCGCCCCCGAGAGGGCTTCGAGCTCACGCTGAAGGCCGAGGGGCTGACGCGGCTCACGCTCCGCCGCCCGTGGCGTGGCGAGCAAGGCGGGGCCGTCGGCTTCTTCGCCGTGCGGCCCAAGCCCGAGGAGCGGAGCGCCATCGAGCGGGTGGTGCGCGACCACTCGCTGCTCGACCGCGACGACGAGCCGGGGTTCACGGCGGAGGGGTCGGGTCACTTGCGTCTCGCCCACGGCGCTCGGCGCGCGGAGGTGTCGCTCTTGGGGAGCGACGAGGGGATGAAGTCCTTGCGCCTGCTCCTGGACGGTCTGATCGAGTCGGCCCGACAGCGACCGCTGGCAGCGCTGAAGCTCGCCGCCCGCGCCCGCGTCGACGGCCCGAACGCGGTGGTGGACGCCGCGCTGGTCCACCAAGGCGTCAGGCCCCTCGAGCTGGCCGTGTACGAGCCGAAGCTCCCCGACGGTACGCTGACCTTGCGGGTCGTGTTCGAGCGTGCCGGCCGCCTCAGCGACGAGCGCTTCGTGTCCCGAGAGGATCTGGCGAAGCTGGTGGGCCGGAAGAAGCTGCCCGCGGGCTGGCACGCGCTCCCGCCGGGCGAAAGGCTCGTGATCGAGCTGCCGCTGGTGCGCTTGCCGGCCGCGCCGGAGGAGCTCACGGTGCGCGTGGAGGCCACCGTGCTCGCCCGGCTCGGCGCCGAGAAGGCCGAGCTCTCGCTCTCGTCCGCGGCGGCGCCACTCGAGCCGGAGGCGCCCGCCGAAGAGTGATTTTGTCGCGCAACTCGCGCTGCGCCGGGGCCGAAGTCGGGCCATGATGGCGAGCATGCGGCGCTGGGTGGTGTTCCCGCTCGCGGCGGCTCTCGGGCTCGGGGCCTGCAGCGACGACGACGACGACGCGGCTTCGTCGGGCGGCGGTGGCGCGGCCGGCGCCGACGCCTCGGCGAGCGACGCCAGCGATGCTCCGAGCGAGGCCGACGCGTCCGAGGAAGCCGCCGACGCGACGCCCGAAGCAGAGGCCGCGGCGCCCTGCCCGGCCGACATGCTGCTGGTCGAGGCGGCCTGCGTCGATCGCTACGAGGCACCGAACCAGCCGGGAGCGCTCCCTCTGGTCATGTTCACGTTCGACGA
Organism: Polyangiaceae bacterium; assembly: GCA_015075635.1. Lineage (NCBI taxonomy): Bacteria > Pseudomonadati > Myxococcota > Polyangiales > Polyangiaceae > Polyangiaceae bacterium. The sequence continues at coordinate 2,278,217 of JABTUA010000002.1, read as the reverse complement.
GAGCGAGGCCTGGTGCCAGGCGCGCGGCAAGCGCCTGTGCTTCGACGACGAGTGGACGCGAAGCTGCGAGGGGCCGACCGGGACCAGCTACCCGTACGGCGACGCCCACGTCTCCGGTACCTGCAACGACGACGAGACCTGGAAGCTCTACGACCAGAGCAAGCTGAACGGCTGGCCGTGGACCGTGTCCAAACCGAACGTCGAGTCGCTCGGTCAGCTCCTCGACGCGGCGCGCGTGACCTCGGCCTCGGGGAAGGTCGCCGCCGATCACGTGGAGGCGCTGTACCAGGCCGAGCCGAGCGGCTCGAACCCCGGCTGCGCAGGTCCGGCGCAGGTCTTCGATCTGTGCGGCAACGTCGAGGAGTGGACCCGGCGGCGCGATGGCGGCTCCGGCAAGGACTTCTCCGGGTCGTTGAAAGGACGCTACTGGGCCGAGCCGCGCACCTGCCAGAACGCGGTCACGAACCACGGCAACGCCTTCCGCTTCTACGAGATCGGCTTCCGCTGCTGCAAAGACGCAGTCCCGGCGGAAAAGTCCGGGTAGATCGAGGGTGCGGCGGAGTATCGGCCCCGCTACCATCAGCGAAGGAGGTCCCGATGACACGCTGGCTCGGCGCGGTGTTCCTGGTGAGTGGGCTGGCCTCGTTGGCCTTCGGCTGCGGCGGCGAGGACGGCGGCGAGACGGCCGGTGGCGGCGCGTTGCCGGGCACCGGTGCCAAGGGTGGCAGCGGCGGCAGCGGTGGCATCGGCGTCGGCGGCGGCAGCGGGGGCATCAGCAGCGGCTGCGCCGCCGGCTGCGACAGCGCCAGCTTCTGCAGCACCACCGGCAAGTGTATCCCCACCGGGAGCTGCGAGGCGGACGGCGACTGCGATGCCGGGCTAATGTGCGACACGACGAGCAAGACCTGCGTGCCCGGCGGCGGCTGCGGCGCCGAGGAGTTCACCATCGAGGCAGTGGCGCCGAACCTCTACATCTCGCTCGACCGCAGCTGCTCCATGACGGGCGGCGGCGGAGGAGGGCAGACCAAGTGGGTGATCGCCGTGAACGCCCTGAACCAGATGCTCACCAACTTCAACGGCAAAGTGCGCTGGGGGCTCGGCCTGTTCCCGGACATCACTGGCGCGAACTGCACCCAGGACGCCTCGCAGTTCGCCATCGCCGACGCCAACGAGGCTGGCATCCAGGCGCTCCTGACCGCGGCGCTCAAGGCGGCGGACAAGTTCTTTCCGGACGGGCCCTGCGTGACCAACATCGACACCGCGATGCAGCAGGCGAGCCAGGACCCCGCGCTCAAGGACACGACCCGCAAGAGCTACGTGCTCCTCATCACCGACGGCGCGCAGGCGGGCTGCAACGCCGCGGGCGGCGACGTGGGCACCGAAGGGATCATCACGGCGCTGAACACGTCCGGGGTCTCCACCTTCGTGCTCGGTTTCGGCAACAACATCGACGCCGCCCAGATGAACAAGTTCGCGGTGGCCGGCGGCGTCCCGAACAACGACCCCACGGACCCGACGGCGAAGTTCTACAAGGCCAACGATCCGACGAGCCTCTCGGCGGCCCTGAGCAAGATCGCGGGTAGCATCGCCAGCTGCTCGTTCACCCTGAACACCACGCCCAAGGACCCCAGCAAGGTCTTCGTGTTCTTCGACAACGTGAAGCTGCCCCAGGACAAGACGCACCAGAGCGGGTGGGACTACGATGCTCAGACCAATCAGATTACCTTCTACGGGGCTGATTGCGACAAGCTGAAGGCTCAACAGGTGCAGGACGTGGACGTGGTGTTCGGCTGCGATCAGCCGACGCCCGGCTGACCCCGCTTCTGCTCGCGCTCGCGCTCTGCCTGCTCTCGGCCGCCGCGCGCGCGCAGGGGCCGGACGTCGAGCGCCCCCGCGTGGTCGGCGACACGAGCGTGGCTTACCCCGAGGGGGGAGAGGGCGACGCCAGCGTGGTGCTCGAGCTGGTCATCGGCGTCGAGGGCGACGTCCGGGACGTGACCGTGGTCAGCGGCGAGCCGCCCTTCTCGGAGGTCGCGCTGCGGAGCGCCTGGCGCTGGCAGTTCGATCCCGCCAAGCGCGGGGGCCGGGCGGTGGCGTCGCGCATTCGCTTCGAGGTCCGCTTCACCGAGCCGCCGCCCGCGCCGCCCGGCAGTGAGGCACCTGCGCCGGAAGCCGGGCCGCCGGCGCCCGGCCCGCGCGCCCGCGAACAGCTCGAGGTCACCGTCTACGGCGACAAGCGCGCGCCCACGGTGCGGAGCTTCACCCGCGCCGAGGTGCGAGAGCTCCCGGGCGCCTTCGGCGATCCGTTCCGCGCCGTCGAAGCTTTACCGGGCGTCACGCCGATCATCAGCGGCGTGCCCTTCTTCTTCGTGCGCGGCGCGCCGCCGGGCAACGTCGGCTACTTCCTGGATGGCATCCGGGTGCCGCTCCTCTATCACGTGGGGCTCGGGCCCTCGGTGATCCACCCGGGCATCGTCGAGCGCGTGGACCTCTACCCCGGCGGCTATCCGGCGCGCTTCGGGCGCTTCGCGGGAGGCATCGTGGCCGGCGAGACCACGCCGCCTCGGCCGGAGCTCCACGGTGAGGCGAGCGTTCGGCTGATCGACGCCGGCGCGCTGGTCGAGGCGCCCTTCGACGGCGGCCGTGGCACGGCGCTGGTCGCCGGCCGCTACTCCTACACCGGCCTGCTCTTCTCGCTCCTCTCTCCGGAGGCGGTGCTCGAGTACTGGGACTACCAGCTGCGCGCCAGCCACGACGTCACGGCCCGGGACACGCTGACCGTGTTCTCGTTCGGCGCCTACGACTTCATCGGCGAGAAGGACGAGCAGGAGGTGAAGACGGTGCTCGGGACCGAGTTCCACCGCGTGGACCTGCGCTGGGACCACCGCGCCTCCCAGCGCACCGAGACGCGCCTCGCCCTCACTGCGGGCTTCGATCGGACGCGGGGCGGAGAGCGAGACTTTTTCGTTCGGGACCGCATGCTCTCGGCGCGCAGCGAGGTCAGGCACCGGCCGAGCCGCCGGGTCGCCATCCGCGCGGGCACCGACGTCGCGGTGGACAGCTACGACGTCCAGGCGCCGAGCTTCGACATCGACGAGCCGGAGGAGCAGGAGATATTCGATCGCTTGTTCCCGACTCGCACCGATCTGGCGATCGGAGCGTACAGCGACGTCAGCATCGAAGCGGCGCGCGGCGTGAGCGTGACCCCGGGCCTACGCCTGGACCTCTACGCGTCGAACGGCGCGGCGCTGATCGGCATCGACCCGCGCATCTCCGCGCGCTTCGAGATCACGCCGAAGCTGCGCCTGATCCACGCATTCGGCATCGTGCACCAGCCGCCGAGCTTCGTGGTCCCGGTGCCCGGCTTCCAGCTCGCCGGTCTGCAAGGCGGGCTCCAGGAGAGCTTGCAGTCCAGCGCGGGCGTGGAGCAGGACTTGCCCGAGGGCTTCACCGGGTCGCTGACGCTGTTCCAGAACGTGTTCCTCGACATGACCGACGGCATCGGCGCCAATCAGGGCGGTGGCGGCAGCGGAGATCGCGCCGATCGCATCGATCGCCGCAGCCTGGGCTCCGCCGTCGGGGCCGAGCTGATGCTGCGCCGGCCGCTCACCCAGAAGCTCGGCGGCTATCTCTCCTACACGCTCAGCCGCTCCACGCGCAGCTACGGACGCGAGCACTTCCCGTCGTCGTTCGACCGCACACACGTCCTGAACCTCGCGCTGGCCTACGACCTCGGGCGGCGCTGGCGGGCCGGGACGCGGCTGGTCTACTACTCCGGGTTCCCGTCGGAGCAGGCCGATGACGACCAGCTACGCTCCGAGAGCCCGCCGCGCGTGCCGGACTTCTACCGGGTGGACGTGCGCCTGGAGAAGCGCTGGCGCTTGGGGCAGCGCGGCTATTGGGCGTTCGTGCTCGAGGTCCTGAACGCCACGCTCAGCAAGGAGACGGTGGATCTCGAGTGTGACGCCGACGGCGAGTGCCGGGCGCAGGAGATCGGCCCAGTGACGATCCCGAGCATCGGCGTCGAGGCGGTATTCTGAGGCGACTTCAGTCCGAGCTGCTGGCATCCGCCGAAGCGTCGCTGCCGCTGTCGTTGGCAGCGTCGCCGCCGGCATCGCCGCCGGCGCTGCCGCCCAGGCCCGAGTCGCTCCCCGCGACGCCGCCCCCGCCCGGAGCGCCGCCGAAGCCCTGCGTCCCACCGCCGCTCACCACCGCGCCGCCGGTCCCGGAGCCACCCGAGCCGGCGGCCCCGCCGCTGCCGCCGGCCGCGCTGCTTCCCCCGGCATCGCCAGCAACGCCGCCGGCCTTGCCGCCGCTGCCTCCTCCGACGGTTGGCGCGAGCTCGCCGGTGTTGTCGGAGCAGGCCACCGCGAGGCAGAGCGTCGTGAACGCGAGGAAGAGGACGCGCGTCGAAGACATGGCGAGAAAGGTAGCACGCGGAGCCACCCCGATCTGACGCAGGGCGGCGCGCGTGCGACGCCCTGGGCAGCTGTGCTACACCAGAGGACTCGGGAGGCGAGATGATCGAGCGCCGCGGCTGGGGTGGGGCTTTGCTTCTGACAATCGGGCTATCGGCGTGCGGCGGTGACGACGACGTCGGGTTCGGGACTTCCACCGGTGGCACGGGCGGCGCTGGAACCGGCGGCAGCGGCGGCTCGGTAAGTGGCGGCGCCGGCGGGGCTGGCGGTGGCGTCACCGGAGGTAGCGGCGGCAGCGTGACCGGCGGCAGCGGCGGCAGCGTGACCGGCGGCAGCGCCGGCAGCGTGACCGGTGGTAGCGCCGGCAGCGTGACCGGCGGCAGCGGCGGCACGACCGGCGGCAGCGGCGGCACGCTGACCGGCGGCAGCGGCGGCACGACCGGCGGCAGCGGCGGCACGCTGACCGGCGGCAGCGGCGGCACGACCGGCGGCAGCGGCGGCACGCTGACCGGCGGCAGCGGCGGCACGACCGGCGGCAGCGGCGGCACGCTGACCGGCGGCAGTGGCGGCACGCTGACCGGTGGCAGCGGCGGTACGCTGACCGGCGGCAGCGGCGGCACGCTGACCGGTGGCGCGGGCGGCAGCGGCGGCGCGACCGGTGGTACGGGCGGTGGCGGTGGCTGCACCAGCGCCGCTCAGTGCAACGACAACGACGCCTGCACCACGGACGCGTGCGCGGCGGGTACGTGCACGAACACGAAGGTGGACGTGAACGACAACAATGCCTGCACCATCGATCTGTGCGATCCGACCACGGGCGTGAGCCACGTCGGGGAGCTGACGCTGTTCGAGGAGGACTTCAGCGACAACTCCGCCGGTTGGACGCTGGGAACGGAGTGGGAGATCAAGCCCGCGGTGGCCTCGTCCGGCGCGGCGCTCGGCGGCAACGATCCGGGGAGCGATCACAGCCCGAGCGCCGACAACGGCGTGGCCGGCGTGGTGATCGGCGGCTTCCCGTCGAAGAACGTCCACGGCTTCTACTACCTGGAGAGCCCGGCCGTGGACACCACCAAGGCCACGCCCGGCGCGTCCGTCGAGCTGCGCTTCTGGCGCTGGCTGAACGCCGACTACAACCCCTACATGCGCAGCCGCATCGAGGTCTGGAACGGCTCGGCGTGGACCGTGATCTGGAACACCTTGAGCCAGCCGTCTCCGCAGTTCCTGATCGACGCGCCCCCCCGGGGTATGGGCTGGTACCCGATGTCGTTCGACGTGTCGGCGTACAAGAACCCGCAGTTCAAGGTGCGCTTCGGCTTCGACGTCGGCAACGGCCAGGTCTACAGCGTCGGCGGCTGGACCCTGGACGACCTCGCGATCGTCTCTTCACCGGTGAAGACGGACGCCGATCAGTGCACGACCATGACCTGCAACACGGCGAGCGGCGCGCAGTTCGCGCAGCTCCCCACCAGCGACGGCAATGCCTGTACGATCGACACGTGCAGCACCTTCGGCGGGCTCAGCCACGTGCCGAAGTCGCGGCGCTTCTTCGAGGACTTCTCCGACAACAACGCCGGCTGGACGCTGGGCAACCAGTGGCAGATCGGCGCGGCGCAGAGCTCGAGCTGCGGCAACGGCAGTTGCGGCGGCAACGACCCGAGCTCCGACCACACCTCGACCAACGACAACGGCCTCGCCGGTGTGGTGATCGGCGGCTGCACGGGCACCGCGCAGCACGGCGACTACTGCATGACCAGCCCCAACATCAACCTGTCCACGGAGACGGGGGCCGTGAGCCTGGCCTACTACCGCCACCTGCACGCGGACTACAGCCCGTACATGGTCAGCCACGTCGACGTGAGCAGCAACGGCGGCGGCGCCTGGACGCAGATCTGGTCCACAGGCTCGGCGGCCTGCATCAACGACTCGTCCTGGACGCTTCAGTCGTTCGACGTCACGGCGTACAAGACCACGACCTTCCGCGTGCGTTTCTGCTACTCGATCCCGCAGTCGGGCGCCTTCGACGGAGGCGGGTTCAGCGTGGACGACGTGTCGCTCTACGATCCGGCCTGCATCACGCCCTAGTGCCGGAACACGCCGAAGCTCATGCTGCCCTCCACCGGGGCGGTGTGGGCCGCCGAGAGCGCGATCCCGACGACATCGCGGGTCGTGCGCGGATCGATGATGCCGTCGTCCCAGAGGCGGGCGGTCGCGAAGAACGGGTCGCTCTCCTGGTCGATCTTCATCTCGATCATCTTCTTGGCCATCTCGAGCTGCTGCTCGTCCACGGCGACGCCCTGCTTCTCTGCGGCTTCGCGCCGGATGATCTCGAGCACCCCGGCGAGCTGCTTGCCACCCATCACCGCGATGCGGTGGTTGGGCCAGGTGAAGAGCAGGCGCGGATCGTAGGAGCGCCCGCACATGGCGTAGTTGCCGGCGCCGTAGCTGGCGCCGATCATGATGGTCACGGCCGGGACGCGGCTGTTCGAGACGGCGTTGATGAGCTTGGCGCCGTTTTTGATGATGCCTTCCTGCTCGTACTTCTTGCCGACCATGAAGCCGGTGATGTTCTGGAGGAAGAGCAGCGGCACGTTGCTCTGGTTGCAGAGCTGGATGAACTGGGCGCCCTTGTTGGCGCTCTCGCTGAACAGGATGCCGTTGTTGGCCAGGATGCCGACCGGATAGCCGTGGAGGAAAGCCCAGCCGCACACCAGCGTGTTGCCGTAGAGCGGCTTGAACTCCGCGAAGCGCGAGCCGTCCACCAGGCGGGCGATCACCTCGCGGGCGTCGAACGGCACCCGCACGTCGGCGCTGGCGATGCCGAGCAGCTCGTCGGGGTCGTAGCGCGGCGGCTCGACCGCCCGTGCCGGCAGCGGTCCCGCCTTCTTCCAGTTCAGGTGGGCGACGATCTCGCGGGCCAGGCGGATGGCGTCGCGCTCGTCCTCAGCCAGGTAGTCGCTCACCCCCGAGACCTTGCTGTGCATCTCCGCGCCACCCAGTGACTCGTGGTCCGTCTCCTCGCCGGTGGCCATGCGCACGAGCGGCGGCCCTGCCAGGTAGACCTGCGCCTGCTGGCGCACCATCACGACGTAGTCGCTCATTCCGGGCACGTAGGCGCCGCCCGCCGTCGAGCTGCCGAACACCACGCATACCGTCGGAATGCGCTCCTCCGAGCGGCGCGTCAGGTCGTGGAAGCCGCGGCCCCCGGGCACGAAGATCTTGTGCTGGTTCGGCAGATCGGCGCCGGCGCTCTCGATCAGGCTGATCCCCGGCAGGCGGTTCTGCTCGGCCACCTCCGCCAGGCGGCGAGTCTTCTTCACGCCCAGCTCGTTGATGGCGCCGCCTTTGACGGTGGACTCGCTCGCGGTGATCACGCACTCGACGCCGCTCACGACGCCCACGCCGCCGACCATGCTGGCGCCGGTGGCGTGGTCGTCGACCTCGTGTCCGGCGAGAGCGCACAGCTCCAGGAAGTACGAGTCGCGATCGATCAAGAGCTCGACGCGCTCGCGGGGCAGGAGCTTCCCGGCCTTCTTGTGGCGCTGGACGTATTTCTCGCCGCCACCCGCCCGCGACTTGGCCAGCGCTTCGCCGAGCTTGTCCAGGCTCTGGAGATTCGCGGCGTAGTTGGCCTGATAGTCGGCGCTCTTCTTGTCGATCTTCGTCGGCAGGACCGGGTAAGGCTGCTCGGCACGCATGGCGGAGCACGCTACCTCACCCTCGACGCTCTGGGGAGAGCCGGACGCTCAGCGGCCATCGCTCGAGAGCACGCGGCGGGCCGTCGTCGCCAAGGGGCCCTCCGGGACGACGATGAAGCCGGCGCCGCGACGGTCGAGCAGCACCACCGAGCCCGCGGGCACGTCGGCGAGCGCGGCGCCGGGCGACGCGACGCTGCGAGCGTCCTTGCCCAGCCGGCGCTGGTGCTCCCACAGCGCCTCTTGTTGCACGACCGAGCGCGCGACCGGCCAGGCGATGCGGCATTCGCGGAAGCGCTCGATCGGGAGCTCGTCGGCCCCGCCGCAGGCCACGAGACTCTCGGCGAGCGCGCTCGGGTCGGCGGCGCTGGTTCGCCGGATCTCGGCCAGCCGTCCCGGCAAGGTGACCAGGAGCTCGAGCTGGCGCAGCGACAGCAGCAGCGCCCCGCCGATCAGCACCTTGTCGAGCCGCGCTGGCAGGCGCTTCGCGGGCCGATTCAGCCGCAAGTAGGCCAGCACGAGCAGCGCGACGAGGAGCGCCGGCGTGATCCAGCTCACGCGCAGCGCCTCGAGCTGGAAGGCGAGGCTGCCTTGCAGGGCCAGCTGTGCGGCGAAGGCCGCGCCCACGCCTGCGCTGCGCCGCACCACCACGTAGAGCACGAACAACGCGACGCCGTTCATCATGATGAACGGAACCCGCATCGCTCGCTCCGGATCCGTCGCATCCTCCAGGATGGCGATCTCGCCCGCGTCGAAGGGCACCGCGGTCGACAGCCAGTAGCGAAGCACCGCGCCACCGACCAGCGTCGCGACCAGCAGCGCGGCCTCCAGCCAGAACCGATCGCTGCGCTGCGCTGCGCCGCTCACCGCTGGGTCCGGTACATTTTGCGCCGCTCCGCCCGCGGGTCCTTTGGCAGAATCTCTTCCAGGAGCACGATCGGCTCGGGCATGGCTCGGGCGCATCTTACTCCTTCCGACAGGAGGTGAGTCATGTCCGCTGGAGGCGCGCGCCTCGCGTTGGTTGGGCGCCGGCTGGAGCACAACGAGAACCTCGGGCTCGGCTACCTCGCCTCGGCGCTGGAGCACGCGGGCTTTCGCGCCGAGCGTCACTACGTGAACGACGCGCTCGAGCTCGAGCGGGCCCTGACGGCCATCAGCGACCACCCGCCGGCCGTGGTGGGCCTGTCGCTGGCGGACGGCGGGTCGGCGCTCTTGCCACTGGCGCTGGGCGAGGCGCTCCACCGCTCGGGCTACTCGGGTCACGTCACCGCCGGAGGTCAGTTCGCGACGCTGGCCCGCGACTGGCTGCTCGAGCGGCACCCCTGGCTCGACAGCGTGGTGCGCTTCGCGGGGGAGGGGCCCCTCGTGGAGATCGTGCGGCGTTCGCTCGCCGGTCGGAGCGTGGAGGGCACCGCCGGTGTGACCACCCGAGAGGGTGACGGCGAGCCCGCGGACGTGTTGACTCCGCTCTCCTTGCGGCCGCTACGCGACGAGCTGCCCGAGATCCTGGGCCACAAGGCGGCGCACATCGCCGCGTCGCGGGGCTGCCTCGGCCGCTGCCAGTACTGCGGGCCAGCGGCGCTGCACACGCTGGAGCGCCGCGAAGGCGTGCGCGCCGGGCTGGCCAAGGAGGCGCTCACGCGGTCCGGCGTGGGGGGAGTGCGGCGGCGCGAGATCGATGCTGTCTCGGACGAGATGGCGGAGCTCTGGCACGAGCGGGGCGTCCGCTACTTCTACTTCGTGGACGAGCACCTCTTGCCCTACGAGGAGCCCGAGGCGCTCGACTACCTCCGGCGCTGGAAGCAGGCGCTCCGCGAGCGCGAGCTCGGGGCGTTCGGCATCGGCACCATGCTGCGGGCCGATCGCGTGACGCCGGCCGTGGCGCGGGCCTTTGCCGACCTCGGCCTGGTCCGCGTGTTCGTGGGGCTCGAGCTGGCGACGCCCGAAGAGGGCCAGCGTTTCGGGCGTAGACCACCGGGCGAGCGTGACCTCGCGCTGCTCGGAGAGCTCGCCGATCTGGGCGTGGTGACGGTCTCCAACCTGATGCTGGTGAACCCGTACTCGACCCCCGAGACCATCGCGCGCGGCATCGACCTGCTCGAACGCGTGCCGCGAGGGGTGTTCGAGGCGACGCGCATGATGGTCTACCACGGCACGCGGCTCCACCGGACGCTGCTCGAGGCGGGCCGGCTCATCGGCAACCCGCTCCGGTACGGCTACACGTTCGCCGATCCGCGCGTGGAGCGCTTCGCGGAGATCTTCATGCGCCTGCGCGCCGAGGCGTTCTGGGACTACAGCGTGGCGTTTCGCACCCATGACGCATTTCTGGCCGTGTCGTTGGCGCGGCGGCTCCGAGCCGAGCGCGTGGATCCCAGGCTCGTCACGCGCATCGAGCGAGCCCGGGCGCGGGTCAACCGCGTGTACGTGGACGCCTACCGCCGCGCGCTCGACCTGGCGCTGTCCGGCGGCGGATTCGCCGAGGCGGCGCCGCTGGTGCGGGCCCTGCGCCCGCAGGTCGGCGAGATCGAGGCGGAGCTCGCTGCCGTCGAGGCGGAGCTCGGCTGCCGCCGGCCCTTCGCGCCGATGCGCGCCGCTGCGACCTCCGTGGTGAGCTTCGTGCTGGCCGCGGCCTGCGCGCGCGAAGCAGCGGGCCCCAGCGTCGCGCCGACGGAGCTCGCCGCCGACACGGCCGAGGCGCCCGCCGCGCCGGCGGGCCCGGAGGTCGTCGCCGACGCCAGCGTCCCGAGCGAGGAGCTGAGCTACCCGGACGCCGCGGACACGAGCACCGCGCCCGCCAACGTCTGCTCGTCGGTCGAGCGCGAGAGGCTGGTGCAAGACGCCTTGCGCGTGGTCCGGGCCCGAGATGCCTGCTTCAGCGGGAACGTCTCGCTCGGTGAGCCGCCCAGCGCGAGCCTGGGCCTCGGCAGCCTGGCGGGCCCGGGGCGCCTGTGCCGCGTGCGGGAGCGGAGCGATCCACAGAAGGTGGGGCAGGCCCTGGCAGGGCGCGCCGCCCGCTGCACCGAGAGCGACGGCACCACGCTCACCTTCGGCGTGAGCGGCAAGGGTCAGACCGACGCGCAGGCGGCGGCCAACGCCGTCGCGAGGTGCGCGGTGATGGGCATGAGCCCCGCGGTGCGCATCGTGCTCGACGCCCAGGGTCGCGTGCAGCGGGTGGACGGCGGCCTCCCCGAGCAGGCGAAGTGCATCCGTCGGGTGCTCGCTGGCCTCCGCTTCCCCTGCCTCGCCAGCTTCGAGGTCTGCCCGGAGCACGTGATCATCGAGTGATCGAGGTGGCGTGGGCGCGCCGGTCGAGCGCAGCCACTCGGAGCCGAATCAGTCGTTCAGGCCCTTGCCAGCCAGGATCTGGGGGATGCACTTCGTGATCCGCGCGCTTCGCGTCTGAGACTGTTTCGCGCTCGTGAAGTGCATCACGTAGGCCCGCCGTCGTCCGGGGGTCAACGAGTCGAAGGCCTTCGCCAGCCGGCGATCACTCTTCAAGACCTTCGTCAGCTCCTCCGGGAGCACGAGCTCGCGTTTCGCCTTGAAATCGACCCGGAGCCCGGCTTTCTCGACCGCGATGGCTCGTTTCACGTAGTCGCTCAGCACGCGCCTCGTGATCTGCGCCTCGCTGGTGAACTCGAGACGCCTCGCGGACTGGGTGTTCTCACCCTGGCTGCGGAGCAGCCCGTGCGGATCCTCGAGCAGCGCACCCTTGAAGAACATCAGGGAGCAATGCGCCTTGAACGGTTGGATGATGGCGACGTTCTTCCCCTCGAACGAGAAGCACGGCTTCCCCCACTTCAGGTCCTCGTCGAGCCCCGAGGCCAGGAGGATGGCCCGAAGCTTCTGGATTTCGTGTCGCCACGTCTTGGCGCGGCTCACGAAGGCATCGACGCTGGCACTCGGCGCGCTCATGGCAGACCCCGACAGCTCAGCCCACTCTATCACGAGGGCCTGGCCTGCTCGCCGGCCACGCTGCGGGCGCGGCCGGCGAGCGCCCAGGCTCAGAGCGCCGTCACGACATCGGCGGACGCAGGGAACGTCCCGGCCGGGAAGGACTTGAGCTGAGCCCAATACGGGGTGGTCGTGGCGAGCGAGCCCACGACCCCGGAGCCGTCCGTCTTGTAGAAGAGCACCAGCCCGTTGCGCAGGGCGACCACGCGCGTGTACCCGGTCGCGAAGGTCCCGGCGGGGAAGGGGTGGTTGAAGATGTCGCTCGAGCTGCTGGCGGGCCAGCGCTGGAGGCGCCCGGCGCCCGTCGTCCCGACGTAGGAGAAGAGCAGCGACGTCGCAGGATCCGCGCAGAGCGCCAGAGTGGAGGCATCGACCGCGAGCTGGCCGGCGGAGCCCAGATCCGTCAGAGCCCCCGCGGCGGTGTAGCCGCGCCGGTACAGGGTCGTGTCGAGGCTCGAGTAGAAGTAGATGCTACTGCTGCCGGAGCACGAGAACACCCACTCGTAGCTCGAGGCGGAGAGGAAGCCCTGCTGCTTCAGGGCCCAGTCCGTCGCGCCCCAACCTCCCGAGATCCACTTACCGCTCGTATTGGTGTAGAAGAGGATGTCCCCTTCGGCTGCCTTCGTCGCGCGGTCGTAGGTCGTGGTGACGAAGGTCGTGTTGTTCTTCTGGCTCGAAGTCGTGTCGTTGGCGATCGCGACGTTGGCCGTCACCCCGGTGTACGAGTTGTGGAAGACGAGCTCGGCGCCAGCGCCCGCGAGCTTCTTCACGCTGGTCACCGTCGCCCAGCCGCTGCTGAACGGGAAGCTCGCCGCCGTGCGCTGCGAGCCGTCGATCTTCACCCAGCGCAAGCTGTTGGCGCCGTTGCTCGATTGGTAGAAGAGCACCCCCACCTCGTCCGCGGCGGCGGCGTTGGGATTGGAGCCCCCCGTGCCACCGGTCCCGCCGGTCGCGGTGCCGCCGGTCCCGCCGGTCGCGGTACCACCGGTCCCGCCGGTGGCCGTTCCGCCCGTTCCTCCCGTGCCGCCGCCCGTTCCTCCGCTGCCGGCCGCGCCGCCGCCGCCGGCCGCGCCGCCGCTGCCGGCAGCGCCGCCGCTGCCGCCGCCCGTGCCGCCACTTCCGGCTGAGCCGCCGCTGCCACCGGTCGCACCGCTGCCACCAGTCGCGCCGCTGCCGCCGGTCGCGCCGCTGCCGCCGGTCGCGCCGCTGCCGCCGGTCGCGCCGCTGCCACCGGTCGCGCCGCTGCCGCCGGTTCCACTACTTCCGCCGCCGTCGTCATCCGAGCCGCACGCAGCCAGTAGACAGGTGAGCACACCAATCGCGACACGCTTCATGAGCATTCAGCCTCCAGGTTGACGCTCACTAGCCGGTGCCGCTCGATGGCGCATCTGCCAGGTGGGAGGTCGCCGACGTCACTGGAAGGTGATGTCGCCCGCGGCCCCGCTGACGGATGCGGTCAAGGTCACCTCGCGGACGCCAGCCATCGCGATGGTCGTGTCGCCGGAGCTCACGCTCAGACCGCCGGAGCCGACAGAGAGCTTCTGCAGCAACGTCGTGGGCACTTTCCCCATGCCGGCGGCGGCGGCGAACGTGCACGCGACTTGTCGCGAGCCGGTGGCCACCAATACCCACACCGAGCCGGAGCCGCCGCCCGTCCACTGGACATCGAGGGCCTTCGCGCGATCGACCGCGAGCGGCATGCCGCTCACCAGCGTCGGCGCGGTGAGCGAGACGGCCCCCGCGCCGACGACGGTCCCCTCGAAGGCCGGCACCGTGTCACCGGAAGCCTTGAAGCTGAGGCTGGCTCCGTCGCTCCAGAGCAGCTGTTGCCCGGACACGGCGGGGTAGGTGCCTGCGCTCTCGGGCGTCAGCGTCACGGTCTCCGCGCCGCCGGTGATGGTGATCGTGCCAGCGCTGGCGAAGACGGCGGCGCCGCCGTCCTGCGGCGTGTACGTGCACTCCTGATACGTGCAGCTACCCTCGACTTGCTTGGTACAGGTCAGGAGGACGTCTCCATCGCTGTCGGGGAAGATCGCGTCGGCCTGGTAGCTGACCGTCGAGCCGCTCACGCTCTGCCGCAGGGTGACGGCGCCGATCTTCGGGCTGCTTCCGCCCGTGCCGCCCGCGGCGACGCCGGCTCCGCCACCGGTGGCGGAGCCCCCGCTCCCGCCGCTCGAGCTCCCGGCGCTGCCTCCGCTGGACGTTCCCGCCGTGCCACCAGTCCCGCTGCCTTCGTCGTCGGAGCCGCAGGCGCACAGGTAGACCGCGCACGAGACCAACAATGCTCGCTTCATCTGCTCGAGCTTGTCTCGGGGGAGCGCTTGCGCGCATCTCTCGGGTGGGAGGTTCAGAGTCCGGCGAGGAAGGAGACGAGGCGTACCAGTCCGCGCTGGCCGTCCACGCCGGTTCGCGCGTAGACCTGCTTCAGCTGGAAGCGCGTGGTGCCGGGTGTGATCTTCAGCCGCGCCGCCGTCTGGGCCGGCGAGTGGCCGGAGCCCACGAGCGCGGCGACCCGCGCCTCGGCGGGCGTCAGGCGATACAGGCTCCTGAGCGCCGCCTCCACGGCGAGCAGGTCGATGGGGGCGACGGGGTCGTGAACCAAGACCAAGACCGCTGGCCGCGGGCCCGGGATTCGCTTCGACGACACGGCCTCCGTCAACGGCGAGATACTGGCGACCAGCGCGGGCCCCGACGAGCGCTGGATCGCGAGGAGGGCCCGGGCCGGGCCGGGGTGCTCCTCGGCACTTGGAACCGCCCCACGAACGCCGCGCGACAGCTCCGCGTCGCTGATGGGGCAGACGGCGTGGAGCTCACCAGAACGGGAGCAGAGCGCATCGCCGGCACGCAGCAGGTGCTCGGCTGTGGGATTGGCCGACGCGATCCGCCCAGACGAGTCCAGCACGAACAGACCGACGCGAGTCAGGTTCGGTCTTCCTTGGAGCCCTGCGGTCTCGAGCTCCGCCAGCTGGCGTTCGACCCAGATCGCCTGGCGAAAACGCGGGATGAGCGCGTCGAGCTGGGCTGCGTCGATGGCGTCGAAGCAGCGCGCCCCGTCGGCACGCATCACCGCGAAGGTGGTGATGCCGGATGTCGACTTCTCGACCACCCCACCGACGATCTCTCGCAGCCCATGGGGTCTGAGCAGGTCACGATAAAACTCCGAGCGCTTCAGGACTTCGTCGGGAACGAGCGCCTGGCTGGGAACGCAGCGCCCGAGCGGGAGGCTCCGAGCGCCGGGCATCCAAGGGTCGTGCTGGTGGAAGTGGTCCAGGTAGGCGCGCTCGAACGCGGCGGGCAGGCCCCACCACACCTGATGAACCTGCTTGTCTGCGTCCTCGAACCGGAGGCCGCACGCCAAGCCGTCGAACGCTCCGCCCACGGCCTGGAGGACCGAGCTCCAGCGCTGGGGATCCACTGCGACCTCGTGGAGTTGCGAGGCCATCGCAGCGACGGGTATTTGCACGCTCTCATGATGGCGGCTCCCGCGTGCGGCCTCAAGTCGAGACACACCTCCCAATTGGGAGGTGTGTGACGGATGGCAGGGCTTGCCAACCACGCGCCACGCCGAAACGCGACGGTGGACCTGGCAGCACGCAGCGCGCCCCAAAACGTGGGTTTTCCTGGGGTTTGCCGACGCCGCCAACGCCCGGGGCGAAAGTGTTAGGCTCCGCGCCATCGATGACGACCGAGCCCGTCTTTCGCATCGAAGTCGCCGTCCGTCCCGAGCTGCCTGACGCCCGCGGCGCGGGGGTCGCCGAGACCGTGAGGAGCTTCCTGGGCATCCCGGTAGCGCGCGTGCGCACCCGGGATGTCTACTGCATCAGCGGCGACCTGAGCTCGGCCGAGGCGGAGAAGGTCCGGGCGGAGCTGACCGATCCGGTGCTTCAGGTGGGCGCCCTCGGGCGGCTGGAGGGCGAGCGCTTCGACTGGGCACTCTCCGTCGGCTTCAAGCCGGGCGTCACCGATCCCGTGGGCAAGAGCGCCAAGGTGGCGGTCGAGGACACCCTGGGTCGCAAGCTGCCCGACGCCGCCGCGGTCTACACCTCGACGCTCTACCTGGTGGACGGAGTGGACCGCGGGCAGGCGGAGCGCATCGCGCTCGAGCTCTTGGCGAACCCGGTGATCCAGACCACGCGCATCGAGTCCCACGACGAGTGGCGCGCGTCGGCCCCGGACCTGTCCGTGCCGCGGGTGCAGAGCCACGACACGCCGCGGGTCGCTCGCATCGACCTCTCCGGCAGCGACGCGGAGCTCGAGCGTCTGAGCAAGCAGAAGCTCCTCTCGCTGTCTTTGGCAGAAATGCGGGCGATCCGCGACCATTTCCGGGCGCAGGCGGCCGGCGAGGCGCGAAAGCGCGCTGGCCTCTCCGAGCAGCCGACGGACGTCGAGCTCGAGTGCCTGGCGCAGACCTGGAGCGAGCACTGCAAGCACAAGATCTTCAACGCCACGGTCACCTACCGCGAAGGGGACGGGGCGCCGGAGACCATTCGCTCCATCTTCAAGGCCTTCGTCCGAGGCACCACGGAAGCCGTGGAGCGCGCGCTCGTCGAGCGCGAGGGCAAGAGCTGGCTCGTGTCCGTGTTCCACGACAACGCCGGCGTGGTCGAGCACGACGAGCAGCACCACCTGGTCTACAAGGTCGAGACACACAACTCGCCGTCCGCCCTCGATCCTTACGGCGGGGCCATCACCGGAATCGTCGGCGTGAACCGCGATCCCTTCGGCACAGGCCTCGGCGCCGAGCTCCTGAGCAACGTCTGGGGCTACTGCTTCGCGTCACCGTTCCACGCCGGGCCGCTGCCCAAAGGACTGCTCCACCCGCGCCGCATTCGCGACGGGGTCCATCGCGGCGTGATCGACGGTGGCAATCAGAGTGGCATTCCGTACGGGCGCGGCTGGGAGCTCTTCGACAGTCGCTTCTTGGGCAAGCCTCTGGTGTTCTGCGGCACGGTCGGCGCGCTGCCGGTGACCATCGCGGGTCGGCCGGGGCACGAGAAGGGCGCGGAGCCCGGCGACGCCATCGTGATGGTCGGCGGGCGCATCGGCGCCGACGGTATCCATGGCGCGACGTTCTCTTCGGCGGCGCTGGACGAGAGCGCCCCGATCCAGGCGGTGCAGATCGGCGATCCCATCACGCAGAAGCGCATGTTCGACTTCCTGCTCGAAGCGCGCGATCGGGGCCTGTACCGCGCCATCACCGACAACGGCGCGGGCGGCCTCTCGTCGAGCGTGGGCGAAATGGCCGAAAAGCCCGGTGGAGCCCGGCTCGATCTGGAGCAGGCGCCGCTCAAGTACGCCGGGCTCGCGCCCTGGGAGATCCTGCTCAGCGAAGCGCAGGAGCGCATGACTCTGGCCGTGGCGCCGGATCAGGTCGGAGCGCTCCTGGAGCTGGCCGCCCGGCGCGAGGTCGAGGCCACGGTCATCGGAGAGTTCACGGATAGCGGCAATCTCGAGGTTAGATTCCGAGGCGAGACCATCGGTCTCCTCGACATGACCTTCCTGCACGAAGGGGATCCGGATCTCGACCTGACCGCGCGCTGGGTGCCGCCGCGCTTCGCCGAGCCGGACGACCCGCCGCCGGTCGATCTGGGCGCGACCCTCACCGAGCTGATCGGGCGCTTGAACGTGTGCTCGAACGAGGAGAAGGCGCGGCACTACGACCACGAGGTGAAGGGCCTGACGGTGGTGAAGCCCTTCGTGGGCGTCGCCGCCGACGTGCCGGCCGAGGCCAGCGTGTTCCTCGTGCGCCACGGCTCGCTCTCGGGTTACGTGCTCTCCGAGGGCGTGAACCCCTTCTACTCGGACATCGACTGCCACGCGATGGCGCGGGCGGTGGTGGACGAGGCCGTGCGCAAGCAGCTGGCAGCGGGCGCTCGGCTCGACCGCATCGCGCTGCTCGACAACTTCTGCTGGCCCGATCCGGTCGCCTCCGCCGACAACCCCGACGGCGAGTACAAGATGGCGCAGTTGGTGCGGGCCTGTCGGGGTCTGTACGAAGCGGCGGTCGCCTACGGCGCCCCGTTGATCTCGGGCAAGGACTCGATGAAGAACGACTCGCGCATGGGCGGCGTGAAGATCAGCGTGCCGCCCACGCTGCTGGTGTCGGCCATCGGGCGCATCGACGACGTGAACACCGCGCTGACCCTGGAGCCGAAGCTCGCGGGGGATCTCGTCTACCTGCTCGGCACGACCCGCGACGAGACCGGTGGCAGCGAGTACTACCGCTACCGGGGAGAGCGCGCGGGCCAGCACCCGGCGCTCGGACAGCCGGCGCCGTTCGTGGGCATGAAGGTCCCGCTGCTCGATCTCGAGGCGACGCGCCCGCTCTACCGCGCGCTCGAGTCCTCCATCCGCGCTGGCCTGGTGCGTTCGGTGGCCGTGCCCGCCAAGGGGGGCCTGGGCCTGGCCCTCGGGCGCATGGCGATCGCGGCGAAGCTCGGGCTCGACGTCGATCTCGCGGCGGCGCCCGATCTCGACGCCTTGGCTCCGGACGTGGCGCTGTTCAGCGAGTCCGTGGGGCGCCTGGTCGTGACGATCGTGCCGAGCGCGGCCGCGGACTTCGAGGCCCGGATGTCCGGGACGGCGTGTCGCCGCATCGGCGGCGTCTCGGCTGCACCCCGCGTGGTGATCCGGAGAGGCGGGGCGCTGCTCTGCGACGTGGAGGTCGGGGCGCTCGAGGCGGCGTTCAAGCGCACGCTGGGAGGTGCGGCGTGAAGAAGCTCGCCGACGACCTCGCGCTCTTCGACGGCCTGCCCGCGGCCGAGAAGGACCGCCTGCGGCGCGAGGTGCGCGTGCTGGTACTGACGGGCCTGGGACTGAACTGCGAGGCCGAGACGGAGGCGGCGTTCCGATTGGCCGGGGCGCGCCCCGAGCGCGTGCACCTGCTCGACCTGCTCCAGGGCACGGCTCCGCGGCGCCTGGCGGAGTTCCCGGTGCTGGCGTTCATCGGGGGCTTCGCCTTCGGTGACCACCTGGGCGCTGGCTTCGTGTTCGCCAACAAGATCCGCTATCGCCTCTACGACCAGTTGCTGGAGTTCATCTCGCGCGGCGGGCTGGCGCTCGGGGTGTGCAACGGTTTTCAGACCATGACGCGGCTCGGCCTGCTGCCGGGGCTCGACGGCGACTACCGCACGCCCCGCGCCACGCTCGCGCCCAACGACCGGCCCGGCTATCGCGACGCCTGGGTGAGTCTGGGCTTCGACAGCGCGTCGCCGTGCTTGTGGACGCGCGGGCTCGGGCGCATGGACCTCCCGGCGCGACACGGCGAGGGGAAGTTCCTCGCGTCGGAGCAGACGCTGGCGCTGCTCCGAGAACAGCACCAGGTGGTCGCGCGCTACCTCGGTCCGGATGGCGCGCCGACGCAGGACTGGCCGGCGAACCCCAACGGCTCGCCGGACGCCATCGCGGGCATCTGCGATCCTTCGGGGCGGCTCTTCGGGCTGATGCCGCACCCCGACGCCTTCCTCTATCCGTTCCACCATCCCGACTGGGCGCGGCGCCGAGCGCTGGGTGAAGCGCCCAGCGAGGGCGCGGGCCTGGCGATCTTCAGGAACGGGGTGGACGCGGCGGCGGCCGCGCTCGCCTGAGTCTTGGCGCGGGCTCTTCTCTTGCGCGTCTGACGCGAGCTCACCAGGGATCTAGCATCGCGCGAGGGTGCGCGCGTGCTCCGGAACGTTCTCCAGAAAACGCTGCCTCGCCGCCGGATCTTCGATGCGGCCGGCGCGTTCGAGCAGCTCACGCTTCGCTTCGGCGCGCGCCGCGGCCGCTTCCGCCTGGCGTCCGCCGGCCTCGAGCGCGTCGGCGTGCACCAGTCGGATCAGCGCCTCTCCCGCCTCGATGGCGCCCGCAGTCACCCGGCGCATCGCCGCCTCGGCGTGCGCGAGCGCTTCGACCCGATCCCCGAGCGCGAGGCGCGCGGCTGCCAGGATGCCTTGAGCCAGAGGCTCGATGGGCGGCGCGACTCGGCTCACCAACTCGAGCGCTTCCCTCGCGACCCGCTCCGCCTCGGCAAAGTCGCCAGCCAGGAGCGCGATCTCGGCGAGGTAGGTCAGCGCAGCGCCCTCCAGTCGGCGATCGCTCTGCGCGCGGAAGACTGCGAGCGACCTCTCCTCGGTGCTCTTGGCCTCGTCGAAGCGACCCAGCCGAGCGTACACCAAGCCCAAGTTGTGCCACGACGCAGCCTTCACGTGCTCGAGGCCCAGCTGCTCCGCCCGCTCGAGCGCTTCCTTCAGGGTCGCTTCGGCCTCGTGGTAGCTGCCGAGCTCCATCTGGGCGAAGCCGATGCTCCCGGACTCGTTGAGCGCACGCCGGGCGTCTCCCGCCTCTTCGAAGTGCTGCCGCGCCGCGAGCTCCTCGCGGAGGTAGGTCGAGAAGTCGCCGCGATACAGCGCGGCGAGCGCGCGAAACACGCGGCTCTGGGCCCGGGTTCCGGGCTCCACGTCGACGCCGGCGCGTTCGGCGTGAGCCGCTGCGCTTGCCAGCTCCTCGGCCAGCGCGCCGTGCCCGGACAAGAGGCAGAACAGAGCGGTGCGCACCAGTGCGTAGGCGAGGGCGTCGCTCGGAGCGTCTCGCACCGAGCGTCCCAGCAGCGAGCGCCCCAGGCTCGGCAGCGCGTCGCCGCGACCGAGTCGCTGGAGCAGGAGCGCCTGCTCGGCGACTCCGTGGCACCAACGGGGCGTGCCGCTGGGGAGGAGCGCGAGGCCTGCTTCGAGAGCCGAGAGCGCGGCTTCGAGCTCGCCGCCCCAGCGCAGCGCCTCCGACTCCGTGAGCAAGAGCGCCCCGAGCAACGGACCGCTGGCGCCTGCGCTCTTGCCGCGAGTGACGAAGCTCAGGGCCTTGGAGAAGTCGTTGGCGTCGAGCGCGGCCACGGCGGCGCGTTGCCACCACGGCACGGCGCTCGTGGCGCTGCCGCCCTGCTCGTGGTGCTCGGCCACGAGTCGCGCGTCGCGCTCGCCGTGCTGCTCGAGCCAGGCGGCGGCGAGCCGGTGACCGAGCGTGCGATCCTCGTCGGTGAGCGTCGCGTGCGCCGCCTCACGCAAGAGGTCGTGGGAGAAAGCGTACTCGGGCTCCCCGGCAAAACGCGTCTCCAGCGCGGGCACCAGCAGCTCTCGCTCCGAGAGCATCGAGAGCCAGGTCGAGATGCGCGGAGCCCCGAGGTCCGCGACCAGCGCCTCGAGCGCACCCCGCCAGAAGCGCATGCCGAACACGCTCGCCGCTCGGAGCAAGCGCCGCCCCTCGGGTTCGACGGCGTCGAGGCGAGCCCGCACCATCGCGAGCACGCTGCCCGGCGCCGCGGCGCGGCCGTCGGCGTGGGCGCGGACCAGCTCCTCCAGGTACAGCGGGTTTCCGGCTGCCCGCTCGACCAGCGAACCGAGCTCGGCGTCGCCCACCTCGGGCAGGGCGAGGCGGGCGAGCTCGTGGGCGGCCTTGCGGGAGAGCGGGCCCACCCGCACTTCCTGCACGTCGCGCTCCGCCCACAGGTTGGGCAGGGCGGAAGACACCTCCGGCCGCCCGACGCCGAGCACCAGGAACGGCAGCTCCGTCGCTCGGCGCAGCGCCGCGTCGACGAGCTTCACCGAGGGCAGATCGCCCCAGTGCAGGTCGTCCAGGATCAAGACGAGCGGCCGCGTCCGGGCCGCGTGGAACACCAGAGCCTCGAACGCGCGCCGGATCTGATCGCCCATCAAGATCGGATCTTGGCGCGCGGCGCGCAGCTCGCGGCTGTGCTCTTCGGGGAGCGGCAGACCCGAGAGCTCCGCCAGGAACTCCGTGACCCGGTCGCGCTCCGCAGGCGGCACCCAGCGCGCCACCTTGGCGGCGAGAGCAGCCCGGCTCTGCTCGGGCGTGGGGCGTGCCAGCTCGAACGCGTTTTGTAGAGCGTCGGCCAAGAGCGCGAAGGGCGTCCCGGCGCGCAGGAGATCACCGCGCCCGAGCCAGACTTCGGAGTCGCCCAGATCGGCGCTGAGCTCCTGCCGAATGCGGCTCTTGCCGATGCCCCCGGGTCCCGTGAGCAGCACCACCCGGGCGATGGGCTCGCTCCGGCACTCCTCCCAGGTCGCACGCAGCGCCTCCAGCTCTCGCTGTCTGCCGAGACAAGGGGTTGCCCTACCCAGGAGCATGCGATGCGAGCGCGGAGCGTCGCGCTCGGCGCCCAAGGTCGGACCGCGGGGGGAGTCGTGGACGACGAAGCGCGACGACAAGAGCCCCGCCAGGGTCTCGTCCAAGAGGATGCCGGTCTCGCGGCCCGAGCCCAAGAGCGCCACGGCCCTGTCCACGGCGCGGGCGACCGGCAGGTGCTCGCGATCGCTGCTCTGTCCGGCGACGACGACGAGGGCGATGTCCGGCGCTTCCCGCTGAAGCGCGAGGGCGGCGCGACCCGCCCGCACCGCGATTCCGCTCGGCTCGCCGCGTCCGGAGAAGGTGGCGACGAAGCTCCGCGCGCCGAGCGGTTCGAAGCGTCCGCCGAGCTCTTCCGCCAGCCTGGCCCGTTGCCGGTTCTGCGCCTCGAGCTCCTCCAGGACCAGCGTCCGATCGGCCGCCAGATCTCCGCTGTCTCCCACGACCGCGCAGAGCAACGCCCGCTCGTCGCCGGTCAGCGCCGGGGGACGCAGGCTGGGCGTGGCGACGGGGACGACGGCGGTCTCGTCGAAGCCGCCGAGCAGGGCGCAGAGCTCGTTGCCGTCGCGTGGGCGCTCCCCGCGCTCTCTGGCCAGCGTCCGAGCTAGGAGCAGCTCGAGCTCCTTAGGGACGTCGCTCCTCAGCGTTCGGACGCGGGGCGCATCTTCGAGCACGATCTTCGCCAGCACTGCCAGGGGTTGATCCGCGTGGAACGGCGACTCGCCGGTCAAACACTCGAAGAGGACCGCCCCGAGCGCGAACACGTCGGCGCGCGCGTCCACGTCGATCTCGCCCCGAACCTGTTCGGGCGCCATGTAGCCGATGGTGCCGAGGGGTGTCCCGGTGCGCGTCATGCGCGCCCGGGGGCTCGGGGCCAGCGCGACTCCGAAGTCGAGCACCTTCACCTGGTCGTGACGTCCGGAGACCAACAAGAGGTTCTCCGGCTTCACGTCCCGGTGCACGATCCCCTGGAGGTGCGCGGCGCCCAGCGCCTCGGCCACCCGGCGCGCGAGCGCGACGCTCTCGCTCACGTCCAGCCGACCAGCCAGCAGGCGCTCGCGCAGCGACACGCCTTCGACCCACTCCATGGCGATGTAGGCCGGCTCTCCGTCGCTACCGTCCCCGTGGCCGAAGTAGCGCACGATGCACGGGTGCTGGAGCGACGCCAGGACCTCGGCCTCGCGGCGAAAGCGCGCTCCATGTGGCGAGCGCTGCGCCAGGAGCTTCAGCGCGACGGCCTGTCCGCTCACGCGATCGATGGCTCGGTAGACGCTTCCCATGCCGCCGCTGCCGGCGAGGGACTGGATCTCGAAGCGCCCTCCGATGACGCTACCGGCCTGGATCATCGAGCTCCGAGACGCGCCACTCCTTCGCCAAGCTGAGCAAGCGCACGTTGTCGGGGACGTGCTCGAGGAAGCAGTCCTGAAGGGCCGGATCCGCGAGCCGAGCCGCCTCTTCCGCCAGGCGCTCGCGCGCCTTCTGCACGACGTTCCGGGCAGCCTCGCGCTGGCCGCTCGCGTCCAGCGCTTCGGCTCGGGCCCGATGGATGGCGTGCTCGCCGAACTCGGTGCCCGCCGAGCTGAGCAGCGCGTCGGCCTCGTTGGCCAGCTCGAGCGCCTCCCGCGCGTCGCCGAGCCCGAGCCGAGCGCGCGAGAGAGTGGCGAGCGCGGCGGGGACGAGGGGCGGCGCGGCGCTCTTCAACACCTCGAGGGCTCGACTGCCGGCGTCGAGGGCGCGCGCGTTGTCGCCGTGCAAGAGGTGGATCATGGCCAGGGCGAGCTCGGCGCCGCCGGCCATGCGCTGATCGCGGTCGCGGAAGGCATCCAGGGCTTGCTGCTCCAGGCGGATTGCCTCGTCGAAGTGCCCCAGGTGAGCCAGCGCGAGCCCGAGGTTGTGCCGAGCGCCGGCCAGCGCGTGCCAGAGCCCGAGTCGCTCTGCGCTGGCGATGGCCTGGCGGAGCGTCTTCTCCGCCTCGGCGTGAGCGCCGAGCTCCATCTGCATGCTGCCGATGCTGATGCTCTGCTCGAGGGCCAGGCGCACGTCGCCGACCTCGCTGTAGCGTGCGTGGGCGGTTCGGGCCTCGGAGAGATAGCGCGCCGGGCTGCCGTCGAGCAAGGCCTCCACCGCCCGGAACGCATGGATGTAGGCGGAGGTGACCGGGCCCGCGATCGGCGCAGCGCGTTCCGCGAGCTCGACCAGGCTGCGGGCGCGCGCACGCTCGCCAAAGCGGATCAACGCCAGCGCCGCCCGCACGCGGGCCAGAGCCAGCGCATCCGTGGCGTCGTCGTCGGGTGCGGCGGACTCGAGCTCGAACGCCGTCGCCACGAGCTCGACGCTCTGCCCGAGTCGCTGCAAGATGAGCGAGCGCTCCCCGACGGCGTTGCACCAACCCAGGCTGCCTGGAGCGAAGCTCGCGAGAGCGCGGTCGACCACCGGCAGCGACTCGGCGACCCGGCCTGCGAGGCGAAGCGCCTCGCCGCGGCAGAGCTCGAGCTCGGCGGCCTCCTGGCCGATCACGCCGGACGCGAGCCCCCGCTCCGCGCGGGTGATCGCCGCGTCGAAATCGCAGGCGTCCAGGGCCGCACGGGCGGCCAGGCCCCAGAACCGGGCGGCCCGCTCCGGCGTTCCCGCGCGCTCGAAGTGCTCGGCGAGCAGCGTGCCATCGAACACTCCGCTGCGCTCCAGGTGCTCGGCCGCCAGCCGGTGACCCAGGGCGCGGTCCTCGTCCGTGAGCATGGCGTAGGCGGCGTCTCGGACCAGCGCGTGCCGGAACGTGTACTCGCTGTCACCGGCGACCGGCTCGGCGCGGCGGGTCACGACCTCGCGCTGCTCGAGGGTGGACAACCACTCGCCGATCTCGCCAGCCATGGCGTCACCGCCCACGAGCGCGGTGATGCCGTTGCCGGTGAACGTCTGACCGAACACGCTGGCCGCGCGCAGCACTCGCCGTGCTTCGGGCTCCATCCCCTCGATGCGCTCCTTGACCATGCCGAGCACCGTGTCGGGCAGCGCGTCGCGCCTCCCCTCGGCCCGCGCGCGGATCAGCTCCTCCAGATAGAAGGCGTTGCCGGCGGCGCGTTGCGTGAGGTCGCCGAGCGTGGCCTCGTCCACGTCGCCCAGCGTCTCTTTGACCAGGCTCTCGGCGGCGCGCCGGGTCAAGGCTCCGATGCGGACCTCCTGGACGTTGCGATCCTGCCACAGCGCCGGAAAGCTCTCGTGCACGTCGGGACGGGCGATGGCCAGCACCGTCCAGGGAAGCTCCGGTAGGTTCCTCAGCGCGGAGTCGATGACCTTGACGGTGGCGGCGTCACCCCACTGAAAGTCCTCCAGGACGAGCAGCACCGGGTTCTTGCCGCACTCGAGCGCGAGGAAGTCCTCCGCCGCCCGGCGCACCTGATCGCCCATCAAGAGCGGGTCCTGACGCGCGGCTTGGAGCGCGATGGACTCCGGAAAAGGCACGCCGACGAGCTCGCCCAGGAACTCCCCGATGCGTTCGCCGTCAGCCGCCGGGCCGAGGCGGCCGACGTGGTCCGAGAGCTTCGCGCGCTGCGCCTCCCGCGGGTCACCCTCGCCGATCCCCAGCGCTTTGCGCAGCGCCTGGGCGAGGATGCCGAACGGCGCACCCGCGCGCATCGGATCACCGCGGCCGAGCCACACGCGGAGCTCCGGGTGTCGCTCGTCCAGCTGCCGCATCAGCTCGTAGCGGACGCGGCTCTTGCCCGCCCCCGCGGGGCCGGTCACGAGCACGACCTGCGACAGCGGCGCGCCGATGCTCTCCTCCAAGATGGCGTGCAGGGTGCGTAGCTCGCGGTCCCGGCCGACGCACGGCGTCTCTCTGCCGAGGAGCAGGCGCGCGGGGCGCTCCTTGTGGGTGACCTCGACCAGCGTGAAGCTGCCGCGTTCTCCCGCGACCTCGAAGCGCGCGGGTAGGAGCCCCCGGGTGACGTCGTCCAGGGCGATGACGCCCGATCGCGCGGACGAGCGCGCGGCTCGCTCGACCACGTCGCCCTCCGCCAGGCCGCCGGCCACCGTCGCCCAACCGGTGGCGATGCCGATGGCGAAGCTCGAATCGACTGCCGAGAGCTCGAGCGCGGTGCTCGCGGCCCGCGCCGCTTGGTCGCTGGCGACGCCGCTGCCTGCGGAGGTGAGCACGTAGGACCCGTCGGCGAGGGACTCGGAGCGGAGCTTCGCCCGCGCCGCCAGGCCGAGCACGCGCCGGTCCAGGTCTCGGTGCGACGTCGCGTCGGGCACTCTCGCCAGGAGCACGCTGACCAGCTCCCGCTCGCGCTCCGTGATGGCGAGGGTGTTCCCCGCGATGGGCGCCCGCAGCGTGGGGCGGGAGCCACCGACGCCGTTCAGGGCCTCGAGCACGGCGTCCGCAGACGCCGGCCGCTCGTCAGGGTCCTTGGCCAGGAGCTGGCTCACCAAGTCCTCCAGCGGGAGCGGTGTCTCCGGCACCAGGTCCCGAAGGCGCGGCGCGCTGGCGACCACGATCTTGGCCAGCACCGCCAAGTAGCTCTCCGCGCCGAACGCCGGCCTGCCGCTGATGCACTCGAACAAGATCGCGCCGAGCGCGAACAGATCCGCTCGGCCGTCCACCTCGGTGGTGCCGCGGGCCTGTTCGGGCGCCATGTAGCCCATGGTTCCGGCAGGCCCCTCCCACTGGGCGGTGGTCTCGGTGCGGTCGCCGCGGTGGCGGGCCAGGCCGAAGTCCAAGAGCTTCGCCTGCCCCGCGCTGCCGTCGATCAGGAGCAGGTTGGCGGGGCTCAGATCGCAGTGCACGATGCCCTGGGCGTGGGCGTGGGCGAGGGCCCCGGCGACGCGCCGCGCCAGATCGATGCACTCCTCCAACGGCAGCGGCCCCCGCTCCAGGCGGGCGCGCAGGTTCTCGCCCTCCAGCCACTCCATCGCCAGGTAGTGCTCGCCGCCGGGAATGCTGCCGTGGGCGACGTAACGCACGATGGCTGGGTGGCTGAGCAGCGCCACCGCGCGGGCCTCGCGGAAGAAGCGCTGCTCGCCCTCGCGAGCCACCCGCACGTGCTTCAGCGCCACGGGCTCGCCGGTCTGGCGATCCAGTGCGCGGTACACGTCCCCCATCCCGCCTTCACCCACGAAGGCCTGGACCTCGAACCGAGCCGCGATGACGTCGCCGAGCTTCAAGACGCTCGAGGTGGCGTAGCCTCGGGACCGTCCGGCCGCCAGGGGGCGGCGTTCGGAATCAGAAACCGTAGACCACGAGCGCCGCGGCGGAGGCGATGCGCTCGAGCGTCGACACGTCGCTGGCACGGAAGGCGTGCCCGACCCGACCGAGCTCGATGATGGCCATGAGGTCGCGCCCGACGCTGATCGGGACCATGGCTACGCCCCCGAGGTCCGGCGGAGCACCCAGCCGGCTCGCGACCGCGCGCTCAGCTTCCCCCGCGCTGGGCGGGCCGACGAACAGGCCGCCCAGTCGTGCCAGGCGCACCGCCGGGTCTTCCGGGAGCGGGGCCCCCAAGAGCCCCGTCATGCCCACGCCGCGGACGCAGGTCGTGATGGCGCGCTGGTCGTGGTGGAAAGCCCGGTGCACTAGGCCGAAGCTCGCGCTGGTCGCGGCGAAGCACTCGTGCAGCGCGAGCGAGAGCACCTCGGCGGCGTCCCGGGCCAGCGAGAAGCGCTCGATCAGGTGGCCGTGGCTCTGGCTGGGGACCGGGCGGACCCTGAGCGCATCGGTGCCCGTTCGCTGGACTGCCCGGACCTCGCGGATCTCGTCGAGGCGGCGCCAGGTGCGCCAGGTGAGCTCGCGCACCAGGCAGTCTTCGGGGATACGCCGGTGGAAGACGCCGCGCTGGAGCAGGTCGGTCCGCACCGGGCCCACCGTGACCTCACCGTTCGTCACGAACCAGAGCGGGGGCGGACGTTGCGGGCGCGATGTCTTCTTCGTCGGGGAAACGACCACGGGGAGCCTCCTTGGCCGGTGGAGCCGGCGCGGCGAAATTGTGGCGTGTCCAGCTGCTGTCGGGCCAACATCGCTGCGCTCAGACTCGGCGCTCCTGCCAGCGCCCCCGCGCGAAGGCGGCGGCGAGCCAGAGCGTGCGCGTGACCCAGTCGGCGGCGCTCGCCAGCCAGAGCGCCCGCACTCCGAGCTCGAGCTCCAGGCCGAGCCAGACGGCCAGCCCCACGCGCACGAGGGCTCCGCCGACCACCGCCGAGTAGAGCGGCGACATCGTGTCCCCGGCGCCGCGGAGCGACGCCGAGAGCACCACCGCCGCCGCCATGAAAGGCTGAGACAGTGCGAGCAGGGGCAACGCGCTCTGGCTCGTGGCGACCAGCGCGCTGCCGTCTTGCCCGGTCGGAACGAACGCCCCGAGCAGCACCGGGCCGGCAGCCCAGATGCCCAGGCCCAGGCTGCTGAGCGCCGCCGCACAGAGCGCAGAGCCGA